>JBHICO010000163.1:0-1587 GCA_046759645.1 Nitrososphaerales archaeon | reverse complement strand
TCGTTGGCTCCAGCACTATTCCTGGAAGAGAATGATTCATGAGCAATTTCTCAGTATGGCCTCCTTCTATGAACAATAGTTCTGTTATCTGTCCCTCTCCAACTGGTACATTATTCACATACACATTGTAAGGCACATTTGGTATCGTTGCTGGTAAGAATCCACCATTTTGAATATCAGCGGTTATAACAAGATCTATCTTGTCAATAGAAGATAAGAGTGCAGGATAGTTGCCTGTTTGTAAAAAGTTCGCCAACCCCTCTACAGTACCAGTAGTACTGAAATCGATATCTGTAATATCCACATCTTGATTCACAACATGTACCTGTTGATAGCTGTAAATCACAGCAAATATTATGATGCTAATTACAGCTCCTGATATTATCCCAACAATTACAGCTTTAGATACCATACAGAAATTGACACACACTAGATAATGAAGTTTTTATGCTCTGAATAAACTCCATTAATGGTAATTTAGACATGAATGGATACTTTCTTAATTCAGTATATTTCATCTTCATCACACCTATGATGCTTTTAACACAATAATAGATTGGTATGTCGTGGCTAGTTTAGTTTAGTTTAATGAAATGTTTGCCTACATACTCTTCAAATGCTTCAGCATCGTTGTAGCAGAGCACTCTTCCCAAAAGGTAGGATCTGGATTTTCAGCATATGTACCTCCTATTTGTTTGGAGCAACCATCGATAGATCCTATTAACTCTTGCATGCGTAATGCCTGGTGCCGTTTTACGTTGTCCCGAACAAAGTTAGGAACAGTTTGAAATACAGCGTATGTGCGTCTCTTCTCTGAATCTTCAGAGGCAACAAGACATCCTACACCAACTGACTTGTCTGGAAAAGAGATACTTCTGCTTGAGAAGACGCTTAGTATTGTAACCTCACTTGAAAGGCCATTTATTGACTCCAGTAGAGATAGTTGGTCATTAAGTTTTTCTACAGAATCGTTCCAGTATTTCTTCTCCTTGAAGATTGTGGAATATACCTCCTCATGATCACGGATCGGGGGATCATTAACAGGTGGAATAGGAATGAAGCGATTTTCACGCTTCTTTATTCCCAGTTTAATACGGGTAGCGATCAAAGAGTGCTCGATAAGCGCATCTATTAATGCACCTGCTTGAATACCCAGAATTTCGAATCGTTTGCCTTCTTTCTGCATATAACCATAGACAAGCAAGTGTAGTTCAAAGTCAACACTCTTCAGTGGGATTCGATGATATGTAACAGTGTTTGCACGTTTTTTTCCTGGTGGGATGGTAAACATTCCTATAAAGAAAGGCGTTATTATCGGAACTGGAATTGTCCTTCTAATTCTCATCTTCTTATAGTATATGGTATCTGACAAAATCCTACCATTAAGAAAGGTGGGAACTTCCTCTTCGATGAGTCGGTTTATCTGCTCATGTGCACTTCGTTCATTTACCTGTTCCTGTTTGCTCACGTCGATCTAGCGAAGAGATCGAATTTAAGATTTGTCAATCACTTTGTGCCCAAATATTTATTCCCATTATAACATTGAAGAATTACGGTATAACTATTACAACTAAAAAGCTCAAACAA
>JBHICO010000162.1:0-1665 GCA_046759645.1 Nitrososphaerales archaeon | reverse complement strand
TGACTGGGTCATTTGACATCTGCGTGGGTGCATTGACCCACAAGTGTGCACCACGTTTCTCTCATCTCAATTTATAAGCATTTGAAAATAAGCAACTTATTTGCCCAGGACAAGTTTGGATAGGCTCTTGCAAGAATCAACCGGACGGCAGTGAAGAAAAATTGCAGGGTAAAGGTAAAAATGATTACACATAAGACAATTCAGACAAACGAAGGTGTTCTCAATTATCTGCACGAAAATAAAGTCACATTTGTAAATCTTTGGTTTGCAGATATTTTAGGGCAATTAAAAAGTTTTAATATACACAAAGATGAGTTTGAAGTTGCTTTAGAAGAAGGGATGGGTTTCGATGGTTCTTCAATCGAGGGATTTGTTCGGATAGAAGAAAGTGATTTAGTAGCAAGACCAATCCCATCAACAAGTAGGCTATTGCCTTACCGGCCTCAAAGTGAAGACAGAGTAGCAAATATGTTTTGTGGGATATACAACCCAGATGGAGGTCGCTTCTAGGGGGATTCCTTATTTGTATTGGAAAAACAGTTAGATAGGATGAAGAAACTTGGTTTTGACCATTTTTATGTAGGACCAGAACTTGAATTCTTTTTGCTGAAGGACAACCTGCCTGGAGATGTTCATGAAAAAATATTAGATCGTGGCGGCTATTTTGGTGTAGCGGATGATGCCGGTGTAAATATCAGGAGAGATATTATTCTTGGCTGCACAAAAATGAAGATACAAGTGGAATACAGTCATCATGAGGTTGCACCTTCACAACATGAAATAGATTTAAGATATAAAGATGCGTTAGAGATGGCAATGAATGCCATGGCCTATAGGAAACTGGCAAAAGAGATTGCGAAACAACATGGTTCTTATATCACTTTCATGCCAAAACCGATTTATGGTGAGAATGGCAGTGGTATGCATGTCCATCAAAGTTTATTTAGAGGAGACAGGAATGCGTTCTTTGACCCTGAAGATGAGTATCACTTATCTAGTGATGCAAAACATTATATTGCCGGCATTTTAAAACATGCTCCTGAAATTGTAGCTGTAACAAATCAGTGGGTTAATTCTTATCAAAGATTAGTACCAGGCTATGAAGCACCCACGGAATTATCTTGGGCTAGAACGAATAGATCGACTGCCATAAGGGTTCCCATGTATAAACCTGGTAAAGAAAACGCTACAAGAATCGAGGTTAGATTCCCAGATCCAGCCTGCAATTTTCCATTAGCATTTTCAGTGATGCTGGCAGCTGGTCTTGAAGGGATAGAGCAAAAGTACGAGTTAGGTGAACCTGTGGAAGAAAACATATATGAAATGGATCTAAAAGAAAGAAAAAGAAGGGGGATAGTACCTCTTCCAGGAAGTCTTGAAGAAGCTACATCCTTGATGGAGGGCAGCGACCTGGTTAGAAAGGTGTTGGGCGATCATATATTTAATAGTCTCGTAGCAAATCAAAAGAAAGAATGGGAAGAATATCGGCTTGAAGTAAGGGGAAAGGATAGAAAATATCATCTCGTAACACAATATGAAATAGAAAAGTTATTGCCAATATTATAAATCTCGATTTTATTTGTGCTTAAAGCCAGGTGCTTTTGACAACGGAAAAGTGACCCACCCCAATACCGCAGGGTCAAGTCCTATTTTTGATTTGCTACG
>JBHICO010000161.1:0-1712 GCA_046759645.1 Nitrososphaerales archaeon | reverse complement strand
GCTAGCTAGGAAGGGTAAGCCCAGTCATTTCTGGTGCAGTCCATGTAGTACAGAATTGGTGATTATGCGTAAGATAAGGTCATCGGGTACAAGAATTCAATAGTGCAGTGCCTGTCATTTCTACACGAGACTGACATCATGAAGTGTGTTTTAGATGTACAAGCAAGTATTCTTACCTCGCGATGACATTATAATTATGTAATGAGGATGGATAGAGACTTCCATCGCAAGGATGCCAAAAGGTCAAAAAAAGGAGTTTCACCTGTAGTTGCAACAGTGATACTGGTGGCTGTAGCAGTTACTATCAGTTCAGCTCTAGCCGGATTCTCGTCAAGCATATATGGAACATATTCAAACAGTGAGGCTGTCTCAATCAGAGCCATGTCAGTAGATCTTGGCGGTGACGGTATGCTCGAAGTAGTAAACACTGGAGGCAGTAGCGATTCTGTTGCGTCGATATATGTTCCAGGCGGTGGTAGAACTCCAATAGAATCTCTTGGAGCTTACGGAAGGATATACTTGGATACTAGTGGTAATTGTGGTGCTGCGGGTACATCACCGGAAGTAAAAGCAAATAGTGAAGCAACTATATGCTTCCTAGGTCTGAACAATGGAGGAGGCGACGATAGTTTCACTGCTGGACAGCAGCTATCCGTGAGGATAGAGATGAAGAGTGGCGCAGAATTGCCATATAATGTAATAGTAGAACCATCATCGTCTTCTGGATGGGGCGCTGGTGGTGACGATGATGATGATTGAATGGGCGTCCGCAACTCTATGAATTAACAGTTTGATTGAGCAGAGTTCAAACTAATCTAGAACTTGTATAAATAAAAAAGAAAGAGGGTTTGGTATACCGTCTAGTCAGCATTATTCATTATGAAAGACCTTACATCAAGTTCTGCATAGTGCTGTCCAACTCTGCATATCTTTTCTAAATCATGTCCGATCTTCTTCTGACCCTTCATAGTTTTGGTTTGTGGTAACTCATTTTCACAGGTTAGTTCGATAGTGTACATTGCTGGGTTTTGGTTAAGTGGGATAATAAATTGGAAATCCCCATCACAGAAATTAGGAGCAATGAGCATTGCTAACGTGTTACGATCAGTGTCAAGTACTTCTATAGTTAGACCTGCGTTAAAACCCGCGTCAACAGTACACATTAAGCCGCCTTCAACTACTGCTTGGTTCAGTGCTATGCCAGCCTGCGCTCTCTGTACTGGGTTAAACGCTAGCAGCCCGCCCATTAGCACTGTCACCCCAACTATACCAAGAACCTGAAGTTTCTTCATTGGTATATAGGTTAATCCGTTGCAATTATCTTTTGTGAATACATTGTACACATTATACGTTAGAATACTCCTGCTTTATGTTATCAGCTAGATAGTGCTTTGCTATACCTATATCATAATAACCACAGACACGAAACAAAAACAAAAAGACTTAAAGTGATGGGGCCAAGGCGCGAGCTCAAGGCTAAAGGAATATCGAGAGAGTTGAACTTCCTAAATATGTCATTCTCTTTATAGCGACAAATTGTTTTAAATTATCCCTGACAACGATACACTTGGAAAGGAGAGATCAGCATCCCCTTATGACCAAGGTCCTCCTAACAAGGGACGCCACGGCCCAGATCTCTCCTGCTCCTTACGTACATTTTTATCACGTTCTTACTTATCATTAGGTGTATTGAAAGCAAAACATCTTGAAGA
>JBHICO010000160.1:0-1775 GCA_046759645.1 Nitrososphaerales archaeon | reverse complement strand
GAACAGTCAGCACCCATTTCCAGATTACTTTACCAGTAGAAGCATGCGCAGACGTCTCTGAAGTATATGTTATCGCAAGTGCTGACTTGATTCGGAAATTTACAGGGATAAGTTATTTTGCATCTTTTGATTTCGAGTCTAACTCTGGCACAAGCCTCAGATACTATATACTGCCTGTCACACGGCAGGATGAAAGTGGAAACTTGGTCTATGGTGATGATGCCATAACGATTGTGCAAGGAAACAACCAGTCAATTCCTTATGCTAACATTCCGGATAAAGGAATTAGCGATAAAGTCGTCAGTCGCATGATTTCATTCGATGATGAAGGAAACGAAATCTTTTCAGACTTTTCAGACTTTAAGGAGGGAGAAGATACTGTCGATGGATTGCTTTGGGTTCATCCCAGTAAAGGCGGTGTAATTTTGATGTTCCCTGACACAGAAGATAGGATGCTTACTAAGCTACTCTTCCTTCATGGTAAAGGCCTGGAGCACTTTCAACTCGTTTATCAAAACTCGGAAGTAAAAATTTACAAAGTTACTTTCTAGATTTCCCTGCACGTAGATAATGGGTGCTGGAATCAGCTATAGTTATGATAGAAAGGGAAAGCGAAGAACTCATTAGAGTATTACGAAATTGGCATCTGCATTGCCTGTTCCCACATAATATCACTAGTAACTCAAGTTAAAGGACGTAGGGTAGATGTAGCAGCATGCTCGGACAATAAAAATGGCATTTCCTAGTTTATAGAGAATATTCTCTGGTCTCTAGTATGAATCCTATATTTGATCAGATTTCAGAATAAGGTGTGCATAAATAAAAAAAATAAAGCTAGAGGGCTTTTAAGGCTGGCACTGTCCACTTGTATCGTTGAAGAATCCAGTACCGTTATTTGGATCACCGTCAACTGCAAAGTCACAAAACGCGTCCTTCAAGTCTTCCAAGTTAACCTCTATATTCTGTATGGTGTTATTTAGATCGTTTAAATCATTTTGTAGATCTTGCTGCGTGTTGTTTATGGCTGCAAGAACCTGGCTGTGGTGAGCCGCTACCTTCAATACAGGAGTGAATGCGACGAATCCTGCTACAATTATGACTGCTGCTAGAATAGCTGGTATTACGATCTTCTTCATCATCCTTCCCTCCAAGAATAGTTATTTAAGGTTTATGAACAAATCGTACAGAACGTTGACTAGAACATCACTAGCGATTCACGTTCAGAAAACTAGAATTCCATGTTCTAGTCTCCATAACTTCTTCAAATAGCCGTTTAAAATGCAGCAAAGATTGCGGGGATGATCGTATAACGCTATTTTGCAGCGAAACTTGACCCAACCTAGACCTTTTTCATAGGGCACCCAAGAACAATTTTTGGCTGAGTAGCTTGCATAACTAATTATAGGACTTAGTGTACGCTGTCAAGTCCGTTAACTCTAATATTGGGGGTAGACAGCAAAAGTGCCTTTTATCTTGTTACGGGTTACCTCTTGCACTATGCTTCCTTAACGCTTCAGGCAGTCTTATAACCTGGCATGATTGTGTGAAATACCATCCCGCTTTGCTTAGCAATGATATCATTCGACACATTCCAAAGAACCGAAGAATCTAAGGGATGCGACCAGATCATCATATGTATAGAAAAATATCGCTAACGATATACAGAAAAATGTAAAAATGATCATGTTAATATAATAATACACCTTGGCGAATTATTTGTACTTATGGACATTTTGTTCATAAATCTTATATAGTCATATTACATGGCATAGGTA
>JBHICO010000159.1:0-1786 GCA_046759645.1 Nitrososphaerales archaeon | reverse complement strand
ACCTTCCACATCCAGTATTATAACAGATGCTATGTTTTGATCATCAATCGGTTGGAGTTCATTCTTGTCTTCCTCATTGTTAAGACCCAATGGAAGGCTTTCAACCGGTATGACTGCTAACTTGGGCAGGGTCGGATTTATCACAACTAACTTATCAAGGCGTTTACCTGTGGAAGTCTCTATCATCTGCCCTTGTTTCCTAAGATTCTCGATGAGTGCTTTCCTTGCAACAGCGCAGGCTTCGGCATCATCTAAGCACAAACCAAATATGCTAAAGGAATCTTGCTCAAAGCAAAGTAGGTTGCATTTGTCTTCCCCGTTGTAATAATCCAGTGTAGGGTTGGTTACTAGCTTACGCAGCATTGGCTCAGTTATTACTAACTTGCCAAATCCCTTAAGTTTCTTGAACATTTCTTCGCGTACAAGTGGATCACTGTCTTGATTACAAATTTCTCGAATACTTTTATTTATTATATCAGATAAAAAGCGTTCTTTTGGAATCTTATTCTTTGAAGCAATTTCGCTGTGAAGAGCTTTAACTAAGTTCTTACACGCTAGTGTAATGTTATCTCTATGATTTTTGATAATGTTATCCATCTTAGAGATTCCTCCTTGCCTTGATCTCGCATGTTGGTCGGTGTTGGCATCTGCTGCAGTGCTGCAATCCAAGTGGCTCTACTCTCGGTTCTTGGCGTGTGAGTATCATATTTCTAATAGCAGCAATGATCACTTGAACTTCTTTCCTAAGTTCAGAAGTGACATTGAAGATGCACTTCCTTCCTAGTGTTGTGTAGTGAACTATACCACATGGAACTTTACAGTTGAATCCATCTTCTAAAACAAGAGCGTATGTGGTAACTTGTAGGACATTTGCTCTGTGATAATTCTCTGCACCTAAACCAGTTTTGTAGTCGCAGGGAATGTAAGTATTCCGAGATCTGTATAGACAGTCTATCCTCCCAGCTAGACCTAGTCGTTCACTACTTACGCTGAGTTCAACCGCATATGGCGGATTGTTCATTATGTCATGTAGTTCAGCCTTAACATTTGACATCATGTTTTGCTGTGCTAATGCTAAGGAGAATGGAAATGCTTCAAAGTTACGAACCGCATATTCATACCCCTCATTGACACATCGACCTGCAACCTCTGCTGCCATCTGTAAATTATTAACTTCTGGAACAGTACATGATATCCTTCTACGAACTTCATGTTCGAATGATCCAACAGCCATCCCAGGGCTGCTTTCATACGAATATTTTCTTAGCACTCGCCGATAATAAACAAGCCATGGGCATACAGCATAACTCCAAACATCACTTGGCGTTAACCAGATGTGTCCCTCCTTTCGTTTGTGAGTAAAGCCGGTTGGGTCATCCAAAATGACCACGCTTGAACGTCTTGTATTCGTTTGACATTATGAGTTTTATAATCGAAAGCGATTATATTTAAAAATTTCCTAAACTATTACGAAACTTTATGAACTTCGAATAATTCTTACATATCAAAAATATGAAATCTTCAGATTTCCTAAATTTCCGAAAATCTGAAATACTAGGAATACAAGAAAATGATATGAGCGAAATAGAATACAAGAGATACTTTGTTCACCTTCCCGTTACTACCGTGGATCAGGCTCAACTTGTGGCCAGAGAGTCAACCTGGCATATCCTCAATTATGTTATAGAAGCTGGCCCCAGAGGGGTTACTGGTGACGAAGTTGCAATGGAATTAGAAATCGCACCCAGCATAGCTTATGAAACACTAAAAAGGTTATACACACTTG
>JBHICO010000158.1:0-1805 GCA_046759645.1 Nitrososphaerales archaeon | reverse complement strand
GGAGAAAAGCTAAAACCCTTAGTCCTTAAGAAAAAGAATTGGAGATAACCCATGATTGATGAACATATAAATATTGCAAAGGGTGTTAGCATAACAGCTCCGTGGCCATGCATATATTTGGAAAAGGAGGATACGATACTTGCGAGTGATACCCATCTGGGTCTAGAGGATCAGAGAGAGAAGATTGGAATGCACATACCAGGGTCTATATTTGAGAAAATTCTGCAATTTATTTTAACACCCGTGAAAGCTTTAGGATGTGAGAGAATTATTATCTTAGGAGATGTTAAACACGAATTTGGCAGACCGACAGAAGCAGAGTGGTTTTCGGTCAAAAAGTTTGTCAGGAGTTTGCGTGAACTTGGCTGTGAACCAGAGGTAGTAAAGGGCAACCATGATAACTATATAATTCAAGTACTGAAGGAACTAAATGTAAAATTACATGATCCTTCATTGCGATTAGGACAGTATTATCTAACACATGGCAATATTGATTTAGAAAATGATTTTAAAGATACAAATCACATATTCATGGGTCACGAACATCCCGCCATTTCAATCAAGGACGATGTGGGGGTCAAACATAGATTCAAAGCATTTCTATCAGGAAGAATAAAGGATTGGACTGTCACGGTGCTACCATCGGTTTCTCCACTATCATATGGTAACCCTATGAATGAGATGCATAAACTTGAGTTCATGACGCCTTTATTGAGAAGATATGGCATAAACAATTTTGTCCCCTACCTGATAGAAATAGGCAAAGCTGTAAAAAAGTTTCCTGAAATGACACATCTTGTCACAGGACGGTCATTTATAGAATATTCAACAAAAGAGGATTAATCTTTATGATCTTTGAAGTATGTTAATACGCCATTCCCGAATAGTTCAATATTCTTGTAGTATCCACTTCCCCAGAATCTTATCACAAAGTGCTTCACCCCGGCCTTAATGAAACGTTCGAATATTGGTATAACGTCATCCGGTTTGCCTACGGCTATGGCAGATCTTGCGACTCCATCAGGTATAGCCTGAGCTTCTTCTCTCATCTTCTTTATTAGATCTTTTTTTGACATAGAATACTCTGTAAAGTATTTGCGAAAATCAAATTCAGCCTTTGCTTGAATGTTATGAACTTTCAGAACCTCTGGTTTATACAAACTTACCTTCAGAGGGTTTTTTAATTTTGCAAATGCTTCTTCTGCATCTTCAGCGAAGTATACATCGATATCAAGCCCAAGTTCCAATTGCTCTGGATCACGTCCCGCATTTTTAGCTGAATCATTAATTATACTTGCATGATGCTCGTACAGTTCTGGAGTATACGCTATAGGCAACCAGCCATCACCAAACTTTCCTACCAACGAAAGTGTTCTAGGAGCTCCTGCGGCTAAAAACATAGGGGGTCGAGGTTTTCTGATAGCACTAGTTTGCAGACATGCATTATTCAGTTTGTAAAATTTTCCTGCAAAATTTACTCTGTTGTCTGGTGAAGATTGGAAAAGTAGGGTTATCATTTGTAACTGTTCCTCGAAACGTCCTACGGGTTTGTCCCACTGTAATCCAAAATCATTTATATTCTGAGCTTCACCAGCACCGATGCCAAGTATGGCTCTTCCATGTGATAGTCTGTCAAGAGTTATCGTTTGAAGTGCAACAGTTGAAGGATGTCTCCTTACAGCATCCGTGACACATGTGCCTAGTTCAACATTTTTTGTAACTTGAGAAACAGCAGAAAGAAAGATCCAAGCATCGTTTATTATTGCGGTAGACCATTGAGGAACATTGGTATGATCCATTACCCA
>JBHICO010000157.1:0-1831 GCA_046759645.1 Nitrososphaerales archaeon | reverse complement strand
TCCTTTGGTGTATAATATGAGACATTTTCTGCTGGCTTGATTCTAATCGTATTATCATCTTCTATCGTTAGCATAAATCCATGGTCTGGAGAAATAAACAGTGAATCTGTATTGTATGCATGTTTTTCAATGAACTGAGTTGAATAGCCATTGATATTCAGTAACTTAACAGGTCCACGACCACTTGGGATGCTCTCATCTACATAGGTTATGGTTATGCCTTCGAACTTTGGCTGCAACGCCTGATCTTGTTTGGAAATTATCTCTCTAGATTCAATCAAGTAGTAGCGTTCATCATTTACAGGTATCTGCACTGCACATATACCATCATTGCAGGATTCTACTGGTGTGAGCATAACTCTCTTATCCTCTCCTGGCTTTACTACGAGAACATTGTCATCAAACCATCCAAGTTTTATCCTGCTGTATGCAGAGAAGCCGCCATGCGTCTTTGCTCCCATAATATCTAGGTCATAGTAGAATATGTCGCTCTGGTACTGGTTTGTTATGTCACCAACGGGTCTGGATCTGTCATATAGATCAGGTAAATTTCCGAAGAGGTGTGCAAGCTCGTGTAAAGTTACAGGGATAGAACGGGTAGTAGAGTCAACCCTTGCGAAACCACGTATTATCTCATCATCATCAGTTATAGCTTGTCTATGGATAGCATTGCCTGTTGGCGACGTATCTCCCGCATGATATACCAATAACCATGAATCATGAAAATTGATATCTCTATCTGCCATAGTTATTAAATCTCTAAAGAATTGAGTATTATCGAAACTGCTCTTGTCGTAGTGTGCTAGCGTGTTTGGCATCATATACTTTGTTGGCATGACGGTGCTATTGAGCGATAGTTTATTGAAAGATGCTTCTTCGAAGAGCGTATCAACCTCATCTAGTACCAGTTTTATATCATCAGCATTTTTGCCAAGCTTTCTGTCTGGGAATTCAGCTAATAGAACGATTAAATGCTCTTCTACGGTTTCCTGCTGACAGAAAGCAGGTACAAAAGATATTGAAGTAAATAAGCACAGAAGTGTTATTAGAGCTTGAGATTTACCTATAGTTATTCTTAATTTCATTTGTGGTGAAGCTATTCTCTAATTCCTGCAATATTAAAGATTAAAGTTTGGTATATAAAAAAATTCCAGATTCTGACTTTCGATGATGACAGAGGCATTGGCATGTTTCCTTTATAGATCTACTTCCATCAAAGTATCTTCTATTACCTGAGCATCTTTTATGGGCACGAATGAAGCATGCCCGACTTAGGAGCCTGCCAGACTCTAACGATAATGAAGTAAGGCTTTGCTTGTAACTGATGGTCAAGCAATCTACCTTACGATCTTGATCGTATATTGGACGTCCTGTGTTAGACCCTTATCCTTGTACTTTATTAGGATGTATACGAAGCCATCCTGCCTGCTTAGAGAAAAAGGGTGGCATGTTTGAAGGCTGTCATCGAGGTTAAAGATCATGCCGAAGCGCTCCAGAAATTGATTGACGCGGAAGATCTGCGTCTCATTCAATCCTAATTGTGTGGCGAGCGTATTATTCCATAGTCGTTTGGGCATGAATTGTTTCTCTCTGCACTTGAGCCAGCCTTCGCTGTCAAGCTGTGTGTGTTCCTGCTCGTATACCATCTTCTGTCCAGAGGGTTCCTTCCACCAGAACGCCATTTTATTTCCATTCATCATGCATCATTATTAGAAGGTAGGGAAGTTAAGGAATCCCGCGAAGAAGTAGGAACGCGCGTTTCATGCCAGGCACGAATTCAAAAGTATATGTAAAAGATACGTGAAAGCAGTCAAAAGCGTGGCGCTCAACC
>JBHICO010000156.1:0-1846 GCA_046759645.1 Nitrososphaerales archaeon | reverse complement strand
ATGCTATAGTTTCAACTCCAGACCTATCTACTATTATCCAGCAGATTGTAGATAGACCCGGATGGTCTGCTGGCAATTCAATGGTTATCATGGTTACAGGCTCTGGAGAAAGAACAGCAGAATCATACAATGGCGACCAAGCTGGTGCCCCACTCCTAGCAGTAAATTATACTCCATGAGACTAGTAGTTGCCGTTGACTCCAAAAGAGTGGGTGCAGCAAAATGATGCTCATTAACCGTAAAAGTCAATATCCTTATCCGATTTTGTTGGACCACATTCTCTAGAATCGAACCTTTATAGATAGAATTAATATTAAGATCTATATTACAACCATATGCGCCGTTATGGTTTCACTTCGCTACCATTGATTTGAGAGAGTGGAACATATGGACTTTTAGCTCGCAGCCAAATTACTAATAAATGGTTTTATATTTTTCTAGAATGAAGTATCGCTATTAACTTGCTTATTGGATTGTTAGCCTAACTAACTCTTTCCCCTTTGCCAGAAATGTCACTATCATAAAAATAAGAGATAATATTAGGATGATACCGAAGATGGGAAATTCAGGTATTACTGAAGTTCCAAAGATAACTAATTGTGAGACATTAGATGGGATATTTACATCAACTACGTTATGATCTAAAGAGGAACTATCAACTTCAGTATTTATGAGGGTCTCTTCTCCATCTTCATTTACTGCAAATGCAAATTTTACTCCGTCCAAGACTACCTTTGGAATTTTGATGCTAACAATCGAAGGGCTCTCTTGACTATACATGTCTATAACCATCATCTTTTCATCTTTATCAAGCTGGAGGTCCTTAATATCAACCGCCCCAGTTATTTCTAGATTATATAGAATCTCTTCTTTATCAGTCGAGTCTATTGTTTCTAACACGTACATCTTCTTGCCACCGTAATAGATCGAGCCATCTTCAGATTGAGCTAAAGATATTGTTGGGCGATCATGATTTAGCCTAATAACTTCTTCTTGTATGATCTCTTTATTGTCTTCGTCAAACTGTAATGCATGAAGATTCCCGGTAAGAAATGAAGCAAGGAGGAATTTATTTTTAAGCTCTGGAAATTTCTCGCCATCGTAATAGATTGCTTGTGCAGGCGCAATATTCTTCCAGTAACTCCTTACTGGCTTAATAGAGGAATTTGAAAGTGCTGGGTTAAGATCTTGAGGCTGTTGTAAGGGATAACCGTAATTTCCCCCCTTTTCAATCATATTTACCTCATCGTAATGAGAATGTCCATTCTCTGTTACTATACCGAATTTTTCTGACTTGTTGAATGCAATTCCGAACATATTCCTGTGCCCAAAAGTGTACACAGGTGAGTTTGGAAATGGATTGTCATCAGGAAAACTTCCATCTCTATTTATCCTAAGAACCTTTCCGTTGGGGGATGAGACATCTTGAGCATATTTCTTTATGGCTGAATCTCCTACAGTAATATACAACTTATCATCTGGTCCAAATGCAAGTGCGCCTCCAGAATGGAACCCTCTAGGCGATGCAGGGATCTTATCTAGAAGAACTTTCATATCAGCACCTATCCCATTATTATCAGTATACCGCAATAACCTGTTATATGGTTGGCTTGCTTTGCTGTCCAGGTGTGTATAATATAGGTACACGAAGTGATTTTCTGTAAAATCAGGATCCACTGTAATGCCCAGCATCCCATTCTCGCCGGTATCATGAACGTTTGAAATCTCTACAAAAGGTGTTGCGAGAACCTTGTCCTCTTTCATAATTCTTACAGCACCAGTAGTCTTTTCAGTAAAGAATAACCTACCATCAGGAGCAAACGCCATGCTTGGGATATATGTTTTT
>JBHICO010000155.1:0-1892 GCA_046759645.1 Nitrososphaerales archaeon | reverse complement strand
CTCTACAATATTCGAAGCTTGAGTAGTGGATATCTCAAAGCCACCTACTACGTAGATCTTACTCCCTATAGCGCCAGCTCTAACTTCGTCTCGTGGTGTTGGCATATCTGCCGCAATTGTCCACCCACTTGTGGTGGGGGGACTAGAACTTGCCCTATATCTTTCGTTTCCTGCAAACTTGGCAATAATTGTGGGATCGTCATCAGCACCTATTGTATATTCAAGCTCTGCTACGCCTTCTAGATTTGACACTGAAGAGCCTATCATTCTATTTGATTCAAAGAACTCTACGGGAACATCTGAAACAGCGTTACCAAAGTAGTCAGATATCCTAGCTGTGAGTTTACGACTATCTTCATCTTTAGCATCAGGTCGTACAGATATGGAAACAATAGTTTTAACATTAGTGTAATTGAAATCCAATCTCATAATTCTGTCAAATGATGAGACGTACAAATATCCATCAGGTCCTTGTTCTATATCTAAAAGACCATTATAGAGTCTCCCACCCAGACCGTGCAGCATATCCTCCCCCTCGAACCTAATCTCATATGTTTTCATTGATAGAACCTCATTAAGATGAGGGTTTTGTACACGATGTAATTCCCGATTAATATATGAAAGAAAGAACATATTATTGACCTCAGGCGGATATTTGTCGCCAGTATAAAATACTAGTTCTGTTGGGACCACATTAGAGGTCAATCCTATATACGGTTTGGTAAATCCTTCTTCACCCTCAAGAGATGCTTCAAACGATTTGGGTATGAAACCCAAACCTTGGTCGTGTGCACATTCATCAAACACTACATAGGGCCAACCATAATTTTTCCCTGGATGTAGCACATTAACTTCATCACAAAACGTTTGTCCATTCTCTGTCACATATGGAAGCTTCGTTACAGGATCAAAGCCTATGCCAAACACGTTTCGATGTCCTAAAGTATAGATCGGAGATCCAGGAAATGGATTATCATCTGGAATAGTACCATCAGAGTTAATTCTAAGTATCTTTCCTGCTAGCAATGTCATATTTTGTGCATTCTCATTTATGGCACGTGGCTCCTTGTCGCGAGCATCTCCTGTCGTAATGTACAACTTTCCATCATAACCAAACTCCAAGGGCCCACCGTTATGATTCCAGTTGCCAGGAATCTTATCTAATAGAATCGTCATATTAGTTAGCTTGTTGTTTGATTCAGTGAACCTTGCAACTCTTTTGTAGGTCTGGTCATCCGAGCCAAGATATGTCCAATGCAAGTAAACGTAATGGTTCCTTTCAAACTCTGGATCAATAGTTATACCTATGAGACCTCTCTCATCTCGTGTATCTCTATCAAAGTGAACATCAAGTTCTATTAGAGGCTCTTGCAATAATTGAAAATTTTCTATAACTCTTACCTTGCCACTTTTCACTTCTACACAAAAGATCCTCTTATCAGGAGCAAACACAAAACTCGTACCGCAAGTCCCCAAACCTTCGACGACAGTTTGAGTTTGAATAGTCAGGGCAAACGGATCTTCGGAGATAGGTACATCACTTCGTTCTACAGCTGGTACGCCTATAATACCACTTGAATAACCATAGCCAAAAGCTGCTATGCCGATAGCGACACCTATCACCACACCAATAACTATGCGTGTGGAAATTCGGCTTCCGCCGGTTTCATAAAATGATGTGAGATATTCTCTTACGCTCTTCCTCATCATTAAGGTGAAAAGTATTATTCCTACTACCATGAACCCAAGTTTAGCAACATTCGGAAGAAAACGTAAAGGCACAAAATGGGTTATCGAGGCAGTAACCAGTAGTGAAAAGATAGATAGAATATTACTCAGCAGGGGAGTGATAACGATCACTGAATATACTATCACTATACCGAAACCGATGG
>JBHICO010000154.1:0-1917 GCA_046759645.1 Nitrososphaerales archaeon | reverse complement strand
TTGGACATTGCTCTCACACAGCAAAGGTCGAGGGTTCGAATCCCTCCTCGCCCATATCTTACAGGGTGCGGAAAGTTCTAAACACGGAGTTGCTAAATAGTGGACTTGTAGTAATTGATACTAGATTCTGTCATGACAGTGAATTTAGCCGTGAGCATTGGGCCCAACAATATGGATGCTAACAAGGTGATATAATGGCAAAGGTCACTTTCGAAGGGATAGCAAAGCCGTTGTGGAAAGGAATGGTAAAGATCGATAGCAGCCTAGACGACTATGTTTCAGATATTTCATACATAGGGAAGACGAAGCAATTACATATCAAAGACGTAAAGTACCATCATGTATATTATGATACCCTTGATAATCCAAGAGGAGCATTAGATTATCCATCTGAAATAATGTTGTTGGTGAAAGGGAAGGAGTTGCAGAAATACATGAAGTGCTCTGCCGTCCTTGCGTATAGGCAAGTACAAAAAACAAGAGGGCTGATTAGGAAAGAAAAATACTACGAAGAAATATTGAGTGCAAAGGGGTTCGCACTAGAGCCTGCTTCTCACATCAGAACCAACTTGCCTTGCATGGCTTCGTATCGTGCAAATATAGGAGGAGATAATGCATTTAACATTGAAAAGCAAGGTATCGTATCTTTCTATACTGCATCTGCCAGCAGAAGGCTTGGATTTAATGCTGCTCGTAAATCTATAACCTGTGTGTTCATAGCATCAGATCAGTTGCCGTTTGTAGCTTACGTGAGAAAGAAAGGTAAAATGTTCAAAATGATATGTAGCAGCGATGGAATGAAGGAAGAATTAGAAGATAAGGGCGGTGAATGCAAAGGACAGAAGATAAAACCAATACACGATCCTCTTCTTCTGCTCAAACTCAGATTGGCAACAGACGAAATAACCAAAGAAGAATACAAAGAGCTAAAAAAGATGCTGGTATCATAGTTAATTTCGGAGCTCTATAGTCACTATAGAGTCGATACGCAATTTTTTAATACTAGTTCAATTCGCTTACAATTGATGTCAAACCTCAATCGACAATCATCAACTGAATGGGAGCAGTACAGGCACATTGTTCAGGCAATAAACGATAAGACTACGAAGGATGTAAAACATCTTATTTTAGAAGCGGCCGATGCGCTTGCCGAAACCGAGGAGTACAAGCATCAGCGCCATCGGATATGCGCGCGTTTATGTGTGGACTGTCCGTATGCAAGTAGTTATATTCGCGAGATTTTGCCAGATGATTTCAAAGATTTGCTAAAAAAGAGTAATGCGAAACAAAGATTTGCACCGGTAGCGGAGCTGTATACCCAGGAAATATACGAATTAACGGAGTTATTACAAAAATACGCACGTAAAGACCTCCCGGTTGATCCTTCTGTGCAGCCTAAGATCCTGCGTCTGCTGCAGACACTGAAGAATCAGCTAAGAAAGATGGAAAGAGCAGAAGTATCAAAAGATGCTCTTCATAGTGCGACATTCTCTGATGGAGAAGTGTTCTTGTTCCCTGATAGGTCCGACCTCGAGTTTCCAAACACGGTGAATTTGTGGCCTAAGGTGCTTGGCTTCTATGCTTTGTTCTGTAAAGAGATGAATTCAGAAATTACGATGTCAGAATTTATCAATTATTCAATTATACGTCTTTACGAAGACTATTATCGCATGAAATTTGTGGCTTATAGAAGGCAGAGTTAATTCTCGCTGACCTATTTTCTTATCTCGTAAGTAATACTTTAAAACTAGCCAATTGTTACTTCTACTTACTATTTGGTAATTAATATGCCCATACAGAAACTATAGGAACAAGGAGCAAAGCCAGGGACACAACATTCAATCGCTGGAAAAATTATTATATGATATTTGACTTCGTCAAGCACGTTTTGCTCTAACTGTAGTAGCACCAGCAGCA
>JBHICO010000153.1:0-1932 GCA_046759645.1 Nitrososphaerales archaeon | reverse complement strand
CTCTTCTTCAGATACTCATCTAAAGCTCAGTGCTATCTGGTCGAATGTACGTGAATATGTCGAGCATTACAAGACTATTTTCGGCAATCTTTGGGACGGTTCTTCTGAAATTTCCAAAAGAATTGAGATGATAGAAAGACAAGCCCAGTTAGAGCGGTTCGCAGAAAAGATGCGAGGATCACTGAAAGATTTGGGCTACGAAATGAAAAAATCCATAGATGGCATAAGTGGATTGACGCATGATTTCCATACCATTGCTACAAACTCCAAAACAAAAGATACCATTGTTATTGAAATGAATACTTCTAAGAGAAAAGAGGAGGTGTTAGTTTCCTTGGTTAACTTTGTAGCAAAGTGCATAGACGTTGAAGCGAAGAATAAACTATACGTGACTATGCTAGCAGCCGATGATCTGGAGGAGCTGGCAAGTGCATACAGCAATAGCGTGAAGATAGTGGATGTTGAAAGTGTCCAGAATTATCTTGCGATGTTAAAAAAAGAGGGAGTCGCTACAGAATATTCTTGTAACACAGTAGGAAGGGATTGAAATGGAAGTTCAAACTGATTTCGAACAAGTGTTGAACAGCATCATAGATGAAAGCATAAAAGGTATCATAGGGGAGAGAAGTGCTTCAGTCATTTACTACCATTTGAAGGGGTATGGTATTGATAGCAATAGGCTAGCAGAAAACCCTCTAGCTTTGGAGAAGGCGATGGTAGAGATCTTCAAGGTAGGATGGTCTGTTTTTGAGAAAGCAATGATAAGTTCATTGAGTAAACACTTGGAAATATCTATTGAGAGGTTTGACCATTGCAGCTTTGAAAATTGTATCAAAATGGCCAGAAGCGAATTCTCAAACAAGAGTTGAAAATTATATATTCAAAATAGATTACAGAGATGTTAGACATCGTTAGGCAGGTACGAAAGTGCCTTGATTAATTGTCTTCCTTGTACATTAAACCCAGTCTTTATACAACGCCAAACTTTTATCGCAATACCTAATAGTGAAATCATGGAACCTTCTCCTCACTCCTTCGAAAAACTGCTAAATTCCGTACACAAGGAAGGTGTTACCCTCTTTGACTACGACAAAATGAAGATACCATGTGTGTTTGTAAAGAGTAAAAGGTTCGATGAGATATCCAAGGCCTGCTATGGAAAAACTCTCGCAGTAGATGCCAGCCTGAATATACTGCATGATGACAGGAAACATGTATTTGTGGAAATGGTGCTAAAGTTTTCTGCGTTAGAACTGGAAGAGAAGGTATTGATCTATGCAAACGAAAACCTAGAATTTTTTGAACATTTAGCGATTAATGGTATTATAGCACTGGCATCAGAGCGAGCTAGTGAAAAAAGCACAAATATATTCATGGTACAGCTGCCTAGAAAAGAAATAGCAGAAAGTGCATTGGAAAGTATAAAATCACATCTGAAATAGATTTAATGATCTAAATGATACCGTGTCGGAACAGTTGTTTATTGTGGAATCATGGCACCAGATGCAACCTCAGCACCATTTTCGTCTAGTGCTTTCCATTCTATGCCCAAGGACGGATCGAGTAACAGTAAAACTATCTTATTATGACCTTTTGTTATTGGTCTGTCATCAGTTTGTACAATTACGGTGCTGCTATCCAATTTATCTCTGTCCCAACCCAAGGCCTTGACAAATCTTATGGAACCGTCAGAGGACTTTACTGTAATCCCATAGATCGGAAGCTCAGTATTATTATTCATCGCTAGCAGTGTCAATCTCTTCTTTATTTTCATGGCTACGGATATCCCAGATGTTGGCTCCATAGCAAATGTCTCTTCCTGCTGTAGCTGCTCTCCCTTCTCTTCTGGTTCTGGCGTAGGCTTGGAAGTCTCAGTCACTGTTGGTTTAAATGTTATAGCAAGCCTCATACCAATACTGATCTTCGGGTCAA
>JBHICO010000152.1:0-1947 GCA_046759645.1 Nitrososphaerales archaeon | reverse complement strand
GTAACGAATAGGTAGGCTAATGCCCTACCAATCCTCTTTCTTTTTATCTCGGAAATATTTGTTGAACGATCCTACGGTAAATAAGTTAACTGTAATTTTGGGTGACTAAAACGCATCAACTTCCTTTGACGTCTGCTTTAATATTGGGTTCAAATGTATCAGGAATCTATGAATCCCAGTCGTAGTTGTTTGGATGTGGGGGTTAGCGGGTTTGTGAGGGTTGTTGTATGATCTATATGATTTGCTCAAAGAATATTGTGTCAGTTACCAATAAACGGGAACTTTTTGCAATCAATAACCTAATTTCTGCCGGTTACCATAGGTACAAACTTACAAAGCCTTAGATAGAAACATGCCTGATCATGAGTTATGCCACTCGTAAGGGTAGATACAAGCGTAACTGACCCCATAGCCGAGCTAGAGGCTAAGGGTCTAATATGGACGGAAAGAGATTCCAAAAGTATAGTGCCAAGGCCTACAGTGAAATTCTATAAAGAACTTGAAGAATTGTCAAAGAGCGGTGAATTTGATACTTGCGATCTTCCAAAAGCAGTCTATAGGATCATGAGCAAGTACGAGCCTTCTGATGCAGAAGGTTACAGCATCTATATGTTGATGGCATTGGCTAACAGCTCTGAACCAGTAGAATGGGATGATAATTTGATCAATCCATCAATGATGTTAAATGAAGGTGGTGTAACTTCATTGATCGAAATACTCTCATCTGCAGGATCGAAACAATTCTTCATTCTTAGATAATATTATTCTAGAAATACAATTTTGATCTGATCTGATCTGATAAGATCTTAGATGATCTAAAAAGATGCATGAAGTTCGTATAACTCTTTGTGACATACTCAAAAGTATTAGCTCAACAACTGCTTTCCTATATGATATAAATATGATGATAAAGTTATAATCATGGGCACCTTCACAGGTGACTCAGCTGGGTTGGGGGTCTGTATGTCATGGCCTTCCTTCAACCTGGCTTCATTTAGCAAACAGAATGTTGTTCTGTAAAATAATAATTTACAGAAAAATCATATAATTTTGAAAGTGTATGAGCATAAATTATTATTCCAGCGTATTTTTTATAACAACGAGGAGCAGCTCTCATTAAAGACCTGTTTGCAATTCTCTGTTTAGAAATTTGTTGAACCTCTATTTTATAGTTGATGGATTGGATCATGGCTATGCTTCCAATCCATGCCAATATTTACAAAGAATATTGATTTCTGATACTGTTTGTGGATTGTGTAAAGAAGTATTACATACACAAAGATTAAAGCTTAAGACATCTTTATCTCCATTAATGGACACAATACAGCAAAAAGTGGTAGAAAGGATAGTCTCCAAACTCAAGGAAAATGTTGCTCTCTCGGAGGATTTCCTAAGGAATGAATCAACTAGTCCGATAGACAAGAAGATCGATGACCTTATAGAAATTGCTAATGGCTTGGCAGAGAATAGTGGAACTAGTCTAGAAATGAAGGGCAGTTTATCTCTGCTACTAAACGGTCTTGAAAACGTGCGCGACCACTACAGATACTTTATGAATACTGCTGGCCGTGCTAGAGAGGATTTCAACACATACCTGTATGTGCTTGAAACATTGCATAATGGCCATGACAACGGAGAAGATAAACCTGCAAAGCCAACAAATCAGGTTCATACTGAAGTAAAGAGCAATAATGAAGCAAAGAAGACAACTGAAAAATCAAAAAAAACTTCACAGGTTCGTAATGAAGTAAAGAGTGATAATGAACCAAAGAGTAATGATGAAAAACCTGCAAACCCTGAGTCTGTAGAAGATAATGTTGAAAATCCTGATATTAAATCAATGACAGATATGGATTATCGGGATTGGTGGAAGCAGAAGAAAGGAAAAGAATCAGCGCATGAAAAATCACGCTTCAAACTCGCCTTCCATAATAAAACATAGAAACT
>JBHICO010000151.1:0-2036 GCA_046759645.1 Nitrososphaerales archaeon | reverse complement strand
TGGGACATTTGATGACGGTAGACTGTATGCACAAACGATTCCATATCAGGCGGTTTTGATAGGAGACCCAAGTAATCCTGTTACTGCCCTTCTGAAAAATCCAGCAGATAATACGGCTAAATATATAGGATTCGCAGGTGAACAGGTGAAAGTAGAAATGGTTGGTGGTAATCCATCGTTTAATATTCACTGGGTTTACCCTACTGGCAATTACCTTCTTCTTGATAGCACGAGTGCTGTTTCTACGACTATAAACATCCCGCTAGAGATGCCTCCCCCTAATGATGAATCTGTATGGGGCGATCCTGCTAGCTTCCCTGACCCAATCACTGGTACTCCTCCTGATTGGGATGCTTGTCCATGGATTCCGCTTGCTAGTGGAAATTACATCATACAGCTAACAGATGCAGTGGACCACGTGCACTACTTAACATTTGAAGTGCTATAAGCATGAGAAAATGGATTTTAAGTAAAGATAACCGCCTAGCGTTACATCAACACGATCATTGAGATTTCTCAATGACCATCGGAGCCGACTTTTTCCAGATCTCCGAAAATAGGATATGCATGGCTTCTATGAATGGACTGCAATCAGTCCACATTGCCAATATATCCTTGTTGCCTGTTTCACCCTTCTTTAGGAAGAAGAGTAATTCGGATCGGTCTATCATAACGAAGCATAATGGTGCCTTTACGTTCTTAGGAATCTCCCTTATGCTATCTGCATCTATTCCATCGAATATTTCTTGGGAGTGTGAGGAGAAACTTCCGAGAAGTTTTATTGTTACTCCACTTTTTGACAAGGAATCCAAGTTATCTAGAAAGTCATGATGGTATAACCTGAGGTAGTCCTTTTCGTAACCAATCGTAAGGACTTCACTTTTTGCTCTTTGTCGCATATCTGCTGCCTTTGAATAGACCTGCACCGGTCCTTCTAGAATTTGAAACTTCTCTCTTTCTTCGGTATCATCAGTAGCAAATTCTGGAATGGACTTCCAAAGATGAATCAAATCTTTCTCTCTTCTTTCAAATACTCTGACTCGTTCTTTCTGCATATCTATCATTATCTTAAGAGCATTATCAAACTGAACAGCATTGAACTTGATCGGGTGCCCAAAGGTTGCGGTAACTAGGCCTTTGTTCTGCAAACTTGATAAGAGGTGATACATTTCTGTCCTAGGAATGCGTGTCGACCTCGCTACTTCTATAGCTCTTTTGTATCCATGCTGAGCGAGATACATGTATACCTTTGACTCATTTGGAGTCAAGCCAAACTTGGTCAACTCTTCCTGCATCTTATGAACAGAGGGATTTTCATTCTTTACATCATTATCCTCTAATTCATACACGGCACTTATTGTTCCTGACGTATTATGTTCAGACATCTTTTGTTAACTGCTAATACATATGCCGATTATTTAGTTTTATATTGTTTAAAGATCTCCCAAAGTCGAGCAACAAGTTTCAACGACTTTCAAAAGCTGTCCAATGAAATTACTTTAGCTGATACGTCAATATCATTATCGAGCATCTCATTCAGTTGATGAATGATCAACAAATGAGAGTATCCAATAATTTTGAATTGTGTTATTCTCATATCCATTGAGGTGTTTGAGATTAAAAACAGAGTTAGCCTTATCATTCTCTAATTACTCATATGTTGTTTCAATGCTTTCCTTGGAGAGCGTGAGATGTTCTAGATTAGACAATTTCTACTCTGTTCTTACCAAAACATCTCTTGATGAGAAAAGACTATTTTATCTCGTTCAATGACTCATCGTCAGTTGCCATGTGATATTGATCGTACTCTTCCTTGAATATGCGTGTAGAAAGTGAGACAGTCTACTCCGCTTCCCCGTCATAACCTACTCGCCGTGGTATCTACTGGAGCTAACATCACTTCGCAGAACCACTTTCAGTACAGGGCTTTCTATTCAATAATCTCTCAATAGTGATGTCTAGATTTCATATTCTCTCTTTATTCATAGGCCCCTATCTAGGTTGTTAGTAAAACTTACCCACTCATCTTGATTCAA
>JBHICO010000150.1:0-2051 GCA_046759645.1 Nitrososphaerales archaeon | reverse complement strand
AGATCGCTCCGCCTCATATCCGATATCCTGTTAGACATCCTAGACAGTACAGCAAGAATCAATGCCACAACCAGCAGAAGCACACCTACAACTGCAGCCCCTATAGCAAGCACACCGGTTCCAACGGCAAACTCACCACTTTCGTTAAATAACTCAAGAACTCTAGCCAAGGATCCTATCCCAACAGCAAGGAAGATGATTCCAGGCAGGCCAAGTATCAACAGCGGTCTCCTCTCAGCAATGTAATAGACTATGGAATAAACAACACCGACACCATGCGAAACTGGATGCTTTGTAGATGTTTTCATACCGGTATCATACCTTATTACCACCGGTACCTCTGCTAAGGGCAAATCATATCTGCTTGCCTCTGCCAAAGATTCTGTGATCATACCAAAACCAGAGTTGGAGAGGTTTGGTAAGATCGTTCTGAGCGACTTTGCCGAATATGCCCTATACCCACTTTGTGCATCCTTAACCGCAGCACCATTGTACTGCACAAGTTTCGTGATGAAACCCACGCCAGCCTTCCTGTAGGCAGGCATCTTACCACCCTTTTCATTGGTCCTTGAACCAATCACTATCTCTGCCTTGCCATCAAGTATTGGAGTTAATAATGATGGAATATCATCTGGGTTATGTTGCAGATCAGCATCAAGTGTTACAACGATATCTACATTACCCTGTAGAGCCTTAGTAAAACCAGACTTTACTGCTGCACCATAGCCCATGTTCATAGGATGCCTTATCACAATGGCACCAGCTTTCTCTGCTAGTTCTGTGGTTCTGTCAAAAGAGCCATCATCTATAACAATAACGTGCTCTACATGTTTTAACGTATTTTGCACAACTCTCTCTATACTCTGTTCCTGATTGTACGCCGGTATACACGCAAAGACCTTTTGTTTCCTCTGTTGCTTATTTTGCTTATTCAAGGAAGCCTCAGTTTCAATTGGAGGGGCTTGCATACGTATAACAGCTCTTCCTTTATGCTTTATTTAAAGATGATGTGGATACTTCATAATGAACTTATAAGAAGCACAAATAACGGTTTGCGTGAGCCAGTCAGTTCAGGTTTTCATCTACAAATACATCCAGTACTTTATTTTGGCTGGAATAATTTTTGGTGCAATAGCTATTAGATGGATTACTGCAGACTTTGAGGTCATCTTTGGTTACGATGCATGGTGGTTCTTCAGGCATACCCAAGAAATTTACGACAACAATTTCATTGCCCCACAATGGGATACCCTTAGTCACTTCCCTCCAGGAAGGCCTGTTGACTACAACCTTGGGTGGTCTTATACAATTGCCATATTTTATGCGATGGTACACCCCTTATTTCCAGCCTTAACCCTGATGAAATTCGCTGGGTTATTCGTTACAGTCTTTGCTGCTCTATCAGCCATACCTGCCTACCTCCTTGGAAGGATGATCACAAATAGGTGGGGAGGGCTAGTAGCGGCTACTTGTGCAGTAATTCCATTTGCTTTTCTATCTGTATCCGTTGCAGGATACCCAGATTCCGATTCTGCGGTTGTTTTCTATTCCTTCCTAGCTATTTTAACTACATTTTATGCTGTTAGGAAGGCCAATAAATTAAATTTTGAAAATGCCAAGATCTTCTTCAAGTCCTTTGGTATGTACTTACCTTATTTGGCCCCTGCTCTGCTTGCGTTTTGGTTATTTTCCCTAAACTGGAAATATGCTTTCTATATCTACTTCATCCTTCTGTTTTTCATACCCCTTTTGATTTTATTTAGATTTCTTGAAGGAAAAATCTTGCTACATGAGAGGGGATACCTCTCATTAGTATATCAAAAAATAGTGCAGAACAGAAATGCCATATTCACCATAGTATTGTTAGGCCTTTTCGGTGAAGCAATTTCTTTAGTTACTTCTGGATCGCCATATAATGCAAGACCATTGTATGACCAGGTGATAATTGGTCTGGCGGTCACAAGACTAGACATATTGGGAATTCTTATTTTCAGCACTTTATTTACATTGATTGGTGCTATCATTGGTTCCTCAATTGGTCGGTTGAAAGG
>JBHICO010000149.1:0-2055 GCA_046759645.1 Nitrososphaerales archaeon | reverse complement strand
AACTAGTCTACCCACATCTCCTTATGCACAAAAGTATTTGCAGCTGCATCGAATTGACTGATCATGCCATATCCAGCAGACACTCCTGGGAACTCATATGCAAAGTAAAGAGCAACGAAGATCTGTGTACTATTAGCCTTTGCCTTTCTCATTAGATCAGAGTCGATAAAGATCCAGTACTTCTTCTCCATGTTTGGAAGCAAGGGTCCAAGGTTGAAACTGCTTACACCATCAGCCTTCAATACTTCTCTCGTTGGCTTCTCCTCTTTCAGAACGGATAATGCTTTAACACCTGAAGCTGGAAGTTCACCAAAATTCCTGATCCTGATAGCAAACTGCTCTTTTCCTGAATTGGTGCTCAAAAACTCTATTCCACTACATGGACCGACCCATGGCCTAAATCTATGCTGCACCTGTATCTTATTAAATTCAACATTTGCATTCATCTGTGTAACAGCTCTCCAAAGAAAGAACACTACTGCTACAGTAGCAATTCCTTCAGCGATCCCTACCCACAAAGCAAGTTCTGCAAGCTCTACCATGGACCCAAATATACTACATCAGATGTCATAAGCTTTTATGGATGGATCCAAATTCTGATATACTGATCCTTGTCAGCAGTGTTAATAATAGGATTCTTTTTGACTCTACGGGAAGGAATCGCTAAAGATATTCAAATAAACAAAATAAAGTAAAAAGATAGAATGTTATCTCTGTTCTAGCCGTAATAGCCCATTGCTATCTTCAGATTCTACCAACATTCTATCGCCAATAGGTATTGGAGTAACCTCCCTTGCAATCTGCCTGTATGTGTCAATGACTTCATTACCCTTTGTTGTAAGCGAATAGACCTTCCTATTCAGGCTTCTTCTTGATTCTAATACCATACCATTAGCAACCAGAACCTTAAGGCAGTCCTGCATTACCACCCATGATAGATCTGTTAATTGCATGAGTTTGGTCGGACCCTTTGGATTCTGATCCAGTGCTGCTATGATATCCATTTGAATCTCGAGCCTAGTTCTTTTGCCCACGCCAACTATTCAAAGTAATATTATTTGGATTTCTCGTTGAACAGTTCTATCTTCAATTTGTAATGATTGTTGACCCGAACTCTTTTAACCACACCACCCCCTAGCGCTTTGCTACCTCCCTACCTATCTCCTTCCTAATGACTTGCGCATCGCAATATACACTGGGTAGTTGTTTCTCCCTATAGGATCCCAACGATTCACCAACTTGAATTCAAAGTCAACGCAATCAGATAGTTGCCAAAATAGATCATCGCCGACAAGCACTTGTCCTGGCTTGGCATACCTTGCTATCTTTGCCGCCGAGTTCATCGGGCTTCCGAATAGGTCTATGGCAGAGTATCCATCTCCTGACCTGACTCTAACTACATTTGCAGATCCAAAGTCAGCACTTATTCTACACTGTATGGGGGGCATCTTCTTAGCTCCCAAGTATGGATTTAGATCGTACTGGATCATATCAGGCATAGCCAGGCCGCACATCACTGCCTTATCCTGGTTCTCTACCATATGCTTCCCAGAGGGAAAGAAGCCTATTACACAGTCCCCTACATTCTTCAACACATACCCCCCATACCTCTCGATTAAGTTTGAAGTATCCTCAATGAATTTTTGATAATACGCACCTGCTAGCTCTTCAGGAATCTTCTTGACAGTTTTAGTTGAATTTACTATATCTACAATTAAAGCGGTAACAAGAATGGTCTTCCCCTCTAAAGATTCTAGGAGCCAATCACGCTTGTTACACATAACCTTGATTCTCTTGTTAAAAGTCTGGAGGTCTATGGGACTCAAGACAGACAGATACTCTTCGCCCCTATAGTATCTAGGAAGCAGATCCAGATTTGGATCTGGATCTAACCCTGCCTTCTTGCTTCCATTTTCCAAGAGATCGAATTTGCTTTCGGTTGCCATGTCTAATAGTTAGAGAGCAGAATATAAAAGATGGCAGCACGTGGTTGTAACATTATACTATACTGTAACTATATTGTAGCTGTTTGTGTTCATGCTCTTCAGAAAGTAA
>JBHICO010000148.1:0-2073 GCA_046759645.1 Nitrososphaerales archaeon | reverse complement strand
TTCAGCTCACCAAATCCTTTTAAAAAGAAACATACTGATCCTAGAAAATTTATGTAACCTGAATAAAATTTCAGGCACAAAGTTCCGGTTAGTTGTCTTGCCCTTAAAACTAAAAGGCACTACAGGGTCGCCTGTACGCGCAATTGCGATTTAACACACGAATTGAAACCTGTTTTGCTCGTATCCTTTCTGAAGCTTCCCAGTGATGGGAATCTTATTTCCACAAAACTTGCATCTATTATTTTCATCCATGTACCATCCTTGAATGTCGAAGCCGTATCTTTTGACAACTATTTTCTTACACTGAGAACAATAGGTATGCTCCCATGGATGTCCTGGAACATTTCCAATATACACATAATTGAGTCCTGCCTTTTTTGCAACCTGATAGTGCTTCTCAAGTGTCTTAATTGGCGTCGATTCATAATCCATCATCTTGTAGTCAGGGTGGAATCTTAAGAAATGAACACTCATGTCAGGACCAAATTCATCATAAACGAATTTACACAACTTGGCTGCGTATTCCAAGTTATCACCAACTCTTGGTACTATCAAGTCTGTAATTTCCACATGAATGTTGGTCTTGTCCCTAATTTCTATAAGGGTGTCATAGATTGGTTGAGGATCAGGAACGCCTATGAATTTTCTGGTAAAGTCGGGTTCTGCACTTCCCTTAAAATCGACTGTTATACAATCCAAAAATTCTCCCATCATCTTTACCGTCTCTGGGGTGTCATAACCATTTGATACGAAAATATTGATGAGACCCTTCTTTCTGGCAGCTACTCCACAATCACGCGCAAATTCTATGAATATGGAGGGTTGATTGTAGGTGTAAGCTATACCGTGTGCACCGTAATGTAGTGTGGTATTAACTACGTCGTCAGGCGTCATATCTTCTCCTTCTACTTTTCTTCGCTGGCTTATGTCGGAATTCTGGCAGTACTTGCAAAGCCAGTTACATCCGGTAGTTGCGATTGAAAATATTCTGCTTCCAGGATTGTAATGAATCACGGGTTTCTTTTCAATAGGATCTACATGTCCCGCAATGACTTTCCCATACACAAAAAGATCAAGCCTTCCGTCCGTGTTTCCCCTTATGCCACATAGACCTATCTGGTTCTTGCCTATCTGACAATACCTTGCACAAGCCGTACAACGGACTTTGTCATCTGGCAACTTTTCGTATAGAATTGCCTCTCTTCCCATCATAATTAATGATTATACAGCTTAACATATAACACTTGATGAGATTATCACGTAAGCTTATTCGTTTTCTAAATATATTGGGAAACTTCACCCCTTTTAATTGAGCAAACCTGGAAATCTCTGGCGGAAAATTCACGGCAGGATAACAAAGAAACCGACCAACTTTAGCTGGTTTATTGACAACAAGCTAGCAGGCAGTGGCATGCCAACCTCTTCTGAAGAATTCGATTGGGTTATCAAACAAGGTGTAAAGTCTATTGTTACAATGACAGAAGATGCTCTACCCCAGCCGTGGACTCAAAGTATTCAATATCTGCATGTCCCTACCGAAGATTTGACAGCACCAGATATTGAGAAAATTGATCAAACAGTTGACTTTATCCATGAAAGAATCAAAAACAAAGAACCCACCATGGTTCATTGTGCCGGTGGTCTGGGAAGGACTGGAGTTATACTAGCCTGCTACCTGATAAAATATGAAAACTATTCAGCCAATGATGCAATTGAAGGTGTGAGAAAAGAGAGACCAGGCTCTATTCAGTCAGAATTGCAACAGATTGTGATAAGCTTGTATGAAAAGCGCGTACAAAAGTGACTATTCTGGTATAGATTGTGTCACGATCTTCCCATTTTCTACTTTGATAAACATGAATCTGTTATCCTTGAAGATCAAAGTTATTCCACCTTCTTTGTCTGGGTCTTCAACTTCCAACAATTCTTGTCCCCTGAGACCATCGTATTTTGCCATACAAAACCTTCCCTTATTCCATTTATATCCTAATTGATGATTTCTACTTCGATCTCTTTTGCATGTGACTTGGAACTAAACGGTTCAGTGTAGCGGTGTTTTTGCCAAGAAACGTA
>JBHICO010000147.1:0-2228 GCA_046759645.1 Nitrososphaerales archaeon | reverse complement strand
TCTTCCTTTGCAGGTCATGATATCTTTCCGTATCAGTGTCTCGCTGGTCCTTCTCGAAGTAATAAGAATTGAGTATCACCACTCTTTACAAATCTGTAAAACTACATAGAGTGATCAGGCTATAGCACAGTTAGAAGGTAAAAAGTGAACACTAGGAAAAGCATGCAGCTGGCATTATCAACTTTAAGTTGCCGTCTCGCCTTCCGTCTCTTTCTTGTGTGCTCTTCCGTGCCTTGCGCCCCTAATGCCAAATAGTACGGCTACCAGCACTATCATAACAGCTGTCATTGCATACATTGTCGCAATGAATGGTTCAGCCAAATTACTTCATCGATCAATACATTTACGTCTATTTATTTTTTTATTTATACACATGCTAGTTTGAACAAACACTGAAACAATTCTTACATGATCTAATTGATATCTTACATCCCTGGATATAGAATTTTGAAGGATTGTTCAAGTATTCCGAGCCTACAGCATTTATCAGGTTATGCAACTCCTGCTACTTCCGGGTTTGAATGCATCCTCATATGGGCATCTAGTTCCTGCTGACTTTTGAATTCTTGGCCGCACTTAGAGCACTTGAACCTTGGGTCGGACATACGTAATTTAACTTACCTTGTAGGGCATAAAAATATAATCAGTAATTCATCCGTAGGAATAGGAGAGATCATCGGGCATGATGTTTGGGGACATTGGAGAAGTTCCTGTCTCTCTCCTTTCCATGGATATTATCTCATGAGAATTTAATATAGTTTGTAGCCATAATGAGCCATAGAGCATTATCTAGATGATAACGAGAAGAAATATTGCAGGTTGAAAGAAGCTACAAAACAATTCTTACATGGTATAATTGATATCTTACATGCCGGAATGTAGAATTTTCAATAGATTTCTAACATACTTTAAACACCAAAAACATTTTGAGTTACGGTCTCGGTTACTTTAAGGTAATGGGCACCAAAAGTACGACGGACTTTGGTGAGCTCCTGAGCAATTATGGCGAACTAATTGTCACCCTGAAGTCAAGATTTCCAAATACGGATGTGAAATTCCTCTTTGAACTAATGTCGCATGAGTTTTTAAACGCCGACCATACTCCTACGGTGCAACTAGAAATCTTCTATAAACCAGGAGTGGACTTGCGTATTAAGTCAGAGCATCTATCTAAGAGGACCGATAGAGTTCCTGCTCTCGATGAATCTGAACGAAGGCTAGTCGTTGAACCAAGACTGAAACTGCCAGACATAGAAGAACTCGCACAGGATCGTGATATAGAAAGTCTTGCTGGTGATATGCTTTGCTGTACAGATACGTTACTAAGCCGAAGAAAAAAGATGGTTTGATGCTAAATAGCTATAGAGCTGGGTGGTTAAACGAGGCACCCGCAGCCACAAACCAGTCACCAGCACATTTTTTTATTTATACAAGTTCTAGATTAGTTTGAACTCTGCTTAATCAATCATCATGCTCTACAAGACATAGACGAGGAGGTATCTGCAGCATATGTGGCAAAAAGGTTTCAAAACTCTCATTTGTTTCTTTTCTTTATTCTGATAGTTTTTCCCTTCGAGATTTCAAGCAGCCTTCTTGCCTCTTCGATTCCAGTCACGGGTAATCGGTTTGGGTCAAGCAGACCTATCTGCGCTAGCAGCGATGCCTGATCCCAGTAAATGTGCTCATGAGCGATCTTGCCTCCTTTAAATCTCATTATCACAACGTGGGGAAGCTCGACGCATTTGCCAGTGGGTGGGATGCCAGGCAACATGAAGTCTATCTCGGTATTGTGGGTGAAACTCAGTATTAGTTCATCAACAACCTGATCTTTACCTACTGTGCGTGAGACTCGCTTGACCTTAATGTCTGCAGGCATCTTACCTATGAAGTGGTCTTTGTAAAAACCATGGACCCCTTCGTAGCCTACACCACCAGTCAGTGTAGGAACATTATGCACGTATGGCTCTCTGGTCATGGTCTTCATTGTCGCTTCAACATCATGGTCTTTGAACTCAAATTTCACGTGCTTGTCAAAGATAGCCCCAAGATCTGGTTTCTTGCCTCTCTTTCCATGTTTCATATGGATAATCGTCTTGGATTGACATAATGGCATAATTAACTTTTCAATTTTTCCGAATACGAAATAAAAATGAATAGGGGTTTTGTAGCCACCCCAATAGGCTTCTGCCGTATGTTAATTAATGTATTTTCATTAACCAAGTCTTGCT
>JBHICO010000146.1:0-2373 GCA_046759645.1 Nitrososphaerales archaeon | reverse complement strand
ATCTATCAATCCACTTGATAGCAATTGATTCGGTCCAAACTTCTATAAACTTCTATAAACTTCTATAAACTTTCTTATACTGAAAATCCGAAAAATTTAGGGTTTTTTGTCTTCAAAACGAAGTCATAATATATTCGTAACAACACTAGCTAAGCCATGACGAAAGAAATTCCAGATGAGGATAAACTAAAGATTCTTAATTTTTACGTATGTTACTTAATGACAATGAGGCAGATTGCTGATGCAACAGGGTATAGCACTGGCGCTATATCAGGGGTGGTAAAGGAAGCAAAGAAGAAGGTGCCAGATCTCGATGAGCTCAGACAACTCAACGTGATGCTGAAAGAATCGAACTCTAGCGTCATTGAAGTTATGCGGTATGGAGAAATGCTGAAGATGATCGATACGTTAGACGTCGCACTAGATGATATCCCGCAATGTATAGAGATTTTTGAGAGGTACGGAACGGCTTCTAAATCATTCTTAGAAGGAGTAGAAGAGATGCGGAAACTGGAGGGTGATACTGGGATGACATACAAGCAGATAATTTATGAATATAATTTAAAAACCCAGTTGTTTAAGGAGATCAAGGAACGGGTAGAGCAAATAAGGAGCGAAGAACAGCGGCGCAAGGACTCCATAAGTTCTCTGACCCAGATTAAGCAGATCCAAGATAGGCTTAACAAGAATGGCGTCAGCCCTGCAAAACTGGATTCGTACATGGAGTTTCACAAAGAGCTCGAGAGCTTGAGCTTCACTCTGCAGGTTGCCTTTGATCTAGCAAAAGCACTTTCAAAACTGGGGATGACCCCGAAAGAGGCAGTATCACAGCTGGCGGAGATAATATCAAACTACCCAAACCTAAAGGCCGCGATCAGGATGCAGGAGCAACGTAAAGAGCGCCTCGATGCGGCACTGAACTTGCTGGCTGGACAGTCTGGAACCCTCCGTCTAGAAAAGTCCGTTCTAGAAGATGCCATAAAAAATCTGGAGGAAACTGAAGGAAGGCTCAAACAAAGGATTTCTGCTTTGATAGGAGAGAAGCAAGCAGAAGAGGACGAAATACGGGAGGTCATGAAGAAGATATCGGAGCTTGAGCAGAAACTGGATCATATAGATTCGCTGTTCAACACGAAGATACAGGTAGCTGTTCTGGCCTCGCTCATGAATGATCCAGAAAAGCTACACAAATCAAAGATGGTCTTTGAAGTCATGTTAGGATTGCTAAACGGGCTCGAGACCTGCATAAAAGTAAATTCACTCGGCATTAGACACCCTCTAGAAATAGCTCGATTCATTAAAGACGGCCGTCGGGTGCTTTCGCATGAGATCCAAAACACGGGATGAACTTACGTTAAAGGCCGAGTCCCTGCTGGCGGAAGCAGATTGGATGATCGACACCCTAGAAAGGTTGGATACTGATCACAAGCTAGCGATAGCCAAAGCGCTCCGAGTGGCCACGATAGATGAACTCGATTCGATCCTAAAACGGATAATGAAAGAGGTCGAAATGTTAGGACCTCCGATAAGGAATACGCGGTATTTTAACGAGACCATATGGATCCAAGGTCGTCGCCACCCAATAATTCCTGATTTTAGATTTCGGGCTATGAGGTTTTTTGATAACAAGGAGGAACAACTTCGCGAACGAAGTAAAAGCGGACAGATATGCTACGTTCAGCTTGACGAATTTCTTGAGGTTCTCCAGGCACTTCGGCAGAAAGTAAGCACTGGTGCATATGATGAGCAATTGTATGAGCACCCAGCGGTCCTTCTTTTTAAAGTTATTCTATCCTTCGTACAGCACCAAGGCAAAAAGTAGTCCTACCCAACGAAGAAATTGGCAGAGACTCGCATTATCTCGATTTTGCAGAATAAAGTACTGAACGACTACGCAAGGATCTAAAGGAGAAAGAGTTTCCACTATCGTTGACAGTTCACTTCAGTACTGGCAAACGAATTTTTGTTCATGTATCAGGTTTGTTTGTTCATAAGTTAAACAAATCAGTTCAATTTGATCCCTAGATCTTGGTCTTATACGTACTGCGGCACTATAATATATACTAGTAATTAGTACCGCGATCACTTGAACACTTGAATAATTACCTGAACACTTGAACAAAACACATGAGCACTTGAACGTTTTAAGAGGATGCTTGAACACAAAAATGTCTTACACCATAAGGTATGTAAGCTTGATATGATGCAGATGGTCAAAAATTATATCAAATTTGTAGGTTTCAGATAGAAACGCTATTGAAAAGTGATTCTCTGGACTACAGATACTGTGCTCTGTTGGTGAAAATACAAGGCTACAAGTAATTATCATAGTAATAATTAGAGCAAGGAAACCAAGAGCAACATAAAGCCAAT
>JBHICO010000145.1:0-2423 GCA_046759645.1 Nitrososphaerales archaeon | reverse complement strand
AGTTCGAGGTTTTCTGTACGGGTAAACATGAGGCGTTTCCAAGTTTGAACGAATTGAAGGAACCTAAGATTTTGCGGCATATAAGAGAAACAGTGATAGAAATGATGACTCTCTCCCAATTATCGATCGATCTGGCCTACTCTTCCGTAATATTCAACAGCAAGGAGATTGCCCATGAAGTTGCTACGATAGAGGACAACTTGGAAGTTCTAAGAGGTGAACTGGAAGAACATGTTTTGAATTACTCAAAAACTGCACAAAACGTAAAGGAATTAAGGGGTCTGTTGCGTATAGCAACGGTATCTGAAAAGATCTCTGATGCAAGTAAGGATATTGCTGATATTTTGTTAAGTGGCATAGGCTTGCATCCGATATTGCTTTACGCTATAAAGGAGAGTGACGAAGTGATAACCAGAGTGGAAATTCAGGAAAGGAGCCAACTTGACGGCAAGTCTATCGCAGAGTCTGAGATCGAAGTAGAAACTGGTATGGATATTATTGCATTGAAGAAACCAAAGATTGGGAAGTGGCAGTTCCATCCTAAAGGCGATCATAAACTTGAAGCTAAAGACATAATTATTGCAAAGGGTTTGAAGGAAGGAGAACATCAACTACACAACATGACTAGAAGAAAAGGCAGATAAATAAATTAACTAGAACACATAATTGGCGTTCATGATAAGCAACATTGCCGATAAAGTGGAGAGTAACCTCGATGAAATAATAAATACAGCATCAGAGCTGATAAAAATCCCTAGCAGAAATCCCCCGGGAGAGGAGAAGGTATGTGCTGAGTACATATACTCTAAACTGAGAGGAATGGGTTATGAAACTTATCTTGTAAAGGAACCTTTTTTGGAGCGGCCTCAAGTAGTGGCACTATTGAGGGGTAAAAATACAGATACTGTGTTGTTAAACGGTCATATCGATACTGTGCCGGAAGGTGACCCAAACGGCTGGGGTATCGATCCATTTTCTGGCGCAGTAAAAGATGGGTTTCTTTATGGAAGAGGAGCAGTTGATATGAAGAGCAGTTTATCAATAATGATGCACGCTTCAAAATTTGCAGAAACAGATGGAAGTGTACTACTTGCGTTTGCGGTTGGTGAGGAGAGAGCGGAGCCAGGAACTCCTACTCTCTTATCGTGGATAAAGAAATTCGATCTTAAGATAAAGTACGGACTCGTTATGGAACCTACAGGGCTGCAAGTAGCTACCCATCAGAGAGGAGCTGTCTGGTTCAAGATAGGAATCAGGGGAAGAGCTGCACATGCCTCAATGTCAACTAAAGGAATTAACGCAATTGAGAGAGCACCTAGACTGATACAAACAATTCAGGAGTATTCAAAAGAAATTGCAAAGCGATCACACAAATTTGCTGGCTTGCCTACGTGCTCTGTAACGATGATAAAAGGAGGAATAAAAGAAAATGTGATTCCTGAAAGATGCGAGATTGTTATAGATAGAAGATTGGTTCCTGGGGAGTCAAGCAGTGAAGTTGCAAAACATTTATGGTCGTTTCTTGATAATAGTAAACTAGATTATGAACTTACAAAGTTGGCTTCTAGAGAACCAGTGGAACTTTCACGAAATTCTATTCTAGCACAAACTCTGCTAAGGGTTATGCATCACATGAACATACAAACTAATACTGTATGCTTTGCTGGAGCAACTGATAACGAGCATTTAGTTTTCAATGGAATAGAGAGTTTGGTCTGGGGCCCTGGTGACCTTGCATTTGCTCATTCCGTAGATGAACGAATAAGTTTAGGCGATATTAAAAACGCCGCTATAGCATTGGGGTCTACATTATGCAGATTACTTCATTAAATATTACTATCTTTAACAATATCAGAGTTCCCTTAAAGAGATGGTGTGTTGCATTAAAGGAATTTAAACATCTAAAATTTAGGTATTAATAGCTGGTAAAAGTCCAAGGCTTGATATCTAAATACAAAATCATGCGAATTTGATGACTTAAACTCCTCTGGGGCTGCAATGACCCGTGTGTTCCCGGTTCAAATCCCGCCGACCGCATCTCTGTTTGGGGGTATAGATATAATTCCAATCGTTGACCCCCCTCCTTCTGAGCATTATTTTTGACATAGATAACGATCTAACTGTTGACCCCCAAAGCTTACTGGTGATATTTGCCATAACATTTGTGTTATGAAGCATGTTAGTGGAATGACTTATGGGACATGATATAGGAATAGCAAAGCACTATCTAGCTGATAACATAAAGCAAGAATTCTCTAAATTCGTGAAAGATTTAAGGCTTGCTTGAACCTTCAAATAAAAACAAATCAAAGGAGGTGAAATGAAAGTATGGCATTATATGGAATTTATGGCAGACACGAAATAGCAGCATGTCCCATCAACAATCTTGAGAATGCAAAAGGTGTTATTGAATTAGTCAACAC
>JBHICO010000144.1:0-2460 GCA_046759645.1 Nitrososphaerales archaeon | reverse complement strand
AAACTTATCTAAGAGTTTGTCCGTCTCTATCTGCAAACACAGATATCAGAATGGAGATAATTATTGTAAATTCTCCAAAAATGGAGAAAAGACTGTCTCATCTTTATCTTACTAATTCACTCAAACTTTTGAGATGATAACCTATCGTTCTCAGCTCTCAACTGCTACCACTTAGTATATTGAGATTAAAGCAGTTGAAGTAAAAGCCTTAAAAGATATCTAATACTTGTTGCAAGGAGAATAATGGTTAAAACCATACAACAAGCAGTGAAATTCAACGTTTCGCCAGACAGATTATTTGACATCTACATGGATTCAAAAAAACACTCTGCTGCTATAAATGGCAAAGTGTCAATCAGCAGAAAGGTAGGTGCAAGATTCTCTGCTCACAATGGCTACATCAAAGGGAAGAACTTGGCAATAGTTCCTAAACGTATGATCGTTCAATCTTGGCGTGGTTATGATTGGAAGAAACGCGATATGGATTCTACATTGATTTTAACATTTAGCAAGGCTGCTGGTGGTGCAAGAATTAACTTGGTACATGCCAACGTTCCAGATAAATGGTATACTCTGATCAAGAAAGGCTGGTACCAATATTATTGGAAGCCATGGAGGGCCTACCTGAGGTCAAAAAAACGAGCCTAATTTATACAAAATCTAGTTTTGATCAGTGCCTATCTTTGAAAGAGTAGTGCTAGGATCTTTTAAATTCGGTTGGGTATAGTATTTACTGAAATATGGATAGTAATATTCTTGCTGAAATGAATGCCCAACAGATCAGGAAGAAGGTTAGAAAGGATACTATTGCAGTGCTGATCTTTGGCGCCTTTGAAAACCATGGAGATCATATGCCCTTTGGTTCAGACTTTATTACTCCATTTGAGATCGCTAAAAGAGTTGCCAGGAAACATGCAAAATTGATCATACTTCCCCCATTTCCTTACGGTGTAAGCTTGCATCACAAGGACTTTTTCATGACGATGAGTTTGGAGCCTGAAACAATGATCGGGGTAATCAGGGATATATTGCTGAGCCTTATTGGGAATGGAGTAAAGCGGATTTTGATCATTAATGGGCATGATGGCAATATAGCACCCATTGAGTTAGCTGCGAGGTCTGTGAAGGCAAAGAATCCAGCAGTGGTTATAGCTTGCCTAGAATCATGGTGGGAGTTGGTAGGGAAGGTCTTGAAGAAGACATTCAAGACTTGGCAAGGCTTGGGACATGGTGGTGAAGCAGAAACCTCAGCTATGCTGGCGCTTCGACCAGAACTGGTGAATATGAAGAATGCGCCAAAGACGATAGTACCGAAGCTTCCGGAACATATCAGGATTTACTGGCAATTTAATGAGTTAAGTGACACAGGTGCGGCTGGTGCCCCAAGACAGGCCAGAAAGGAGAAGGGAGAAAAAATAGTAAAGGCTCTAGAGGATACGTTGCTTTCTTTCATACAAAAAATGGATAAGAGTGGGTGGAAATATGGAATATCACACTAATTAATTTAGAATTATAAATTAACCCTTTCACTTTTCAGATCATGGTGGCAGAATATTTGAAAGTTTGCTAAGAAAATAAAGATGAATAATTGAACACGATTTACAACATGTATTGGGATGCTATTTGATCTAGTCAGCTGTTTCAGTGAGATGTAGGAACACGCGTTTCGTAATAGCCCTGATATACCCCTACGCATAATAAGAGTCAGAATGGCATTGAAAACGATGACGGCGAGGAAACTGATCGCAACAGCACTTATAGCTGTGCTGGCAGTGAGCCTACTTTCGATGTCTGTACCAGCACTTTCACAGACCAATGGAGAGGAAACTGAAGAGGAAACTGAAGAGGAAACTGAAGAGGAAACTGAAGAAAACGGCGAAGCAAATGGTGAACCTGAAGCCAAGGCTGCAAAGGAAGAAGCGAAGCAAGCTAGGAAAGCTGCACAGGAGGAAGCAAAACAGGCTAGGAAAGCTGCACATGAGGAAGCCAAGCAGGCTAGAGAAGAGGCGAAGGCAAAAGCCAAGGAAGCCAGGGAAGCTGCAAAGGCAAAAGGGAAGCTTGAGGTTATAGGAGACATAGACCATGCTGAGCGATACTCCGGTAAAATGAGCAAAGTCATTGTAGTGATGAAGATAGCTTTAGAGCCCACTAATGCAACGGAATACAAGGGCTTTGGATCTGCACACCTGTTTCTAAAGAAGTTCGGTGATGAAGAGCCCAAGTTTAGAGCGGTGATTAACGTAATTGTGGAAGGAGATGTGGAAAACTTCACAGCATGCTTGGATGGAGAAAAGATAGGAGAGGGTACCTGGAGGATAGCAGGTGAATCCGGACTATCGATAGGACGGCTTCGAGCATCGTATGTTCTTGAAGAAATAACGATACCGGGAACAACTGTTGACATAACTGATGGCACAGAATGTGGAGATCCTATTCTTTCGGGAAGTATCTAGAGACGAA
>JBHICO010000143.1:0-2539 GCA_046759645.1 Nitrososphaerales archaeon | reverse complement strand
GTCTTATCCTCTTCATCTTCATATCTTCCTCTAGGATCATCAAAGTATTCCAACATACTGCTTTCCTTTACAAGATAATAGTTTATTTCATCTCGGTCTTTTTCAGCTACTTGAGGTTTTATTATGAAACTAAAGGTCATGCCATTGCCTAGCGGTTCTTTAGTTGCCATGTTTTTCTACCATAACCCAGCATTATATAGATTACAGCAAGATACGTGCTGCTTTAACAATATCCCAAAAATTCAGAGAGAGTTTCAGTCATCTAATAGGTCCACCCCCTACCACTCCGGTATCTGATTCAAGGGCTGATGGAGAGGTTCATTTTTGCGCCATGGCTTTTTTGATGCCAGAACTTTATTATGAGAGCAAATAATCTCTTAACTCAATACATTTCATCTTCATTATCGTAATCTCTTCCATCATTTGATAGCCATACATCGTCTCAATCATTTAGAGAATCCAGAATTATTGTAGTGACATGATATAGGCATAGCCAAACACTACCTAGGTGATAAGATAAAGCAGGAATACTGCAAGTTTGAAGGAGGAACCAAACTTGTCTAGCGGTCAGGTGTGTACAGTGTACTCACAAGGTTTATTACAATCTGTTTTATGTCTAGTGTAATGCAGAAACTACAAATTTCAGCGATTATTGTAGCAGTGGGGTTGGTGGTAGGATTTGGATCGAATCAATTGGCCTTTGCACCCGGGAATCATTCGCCAGATTTCCAGATAACCGGTGACGGTTTTGACGATGCAGGGGATGCATTCCTGACTGTTGCAGGAACGGCTGGTGGAACAACTACAGACGAGGCAGGAGACATTTATGCGTACGTGTTCATCACTAATGATTTCACAGGCACATTGGGTACGGGTATCTATGCTGTTACATCACATATAGGGATCGAAGATAGTACTGAGGTTGGTGATGATACGGCTTACCATGCACATGAGGTTGCATTGGACGCTGCTAATTGCGTAACAGGTATCGCCGAGGATGGTGTAGCGGCTCTTGCCGGAAATACAGTTAGCGTGAACACGCCTGGCGTGGTAACAACAAACCCTACGACATTGACTGCTGTGCTAAGCGTCGATGATGAAGTAAACATCTGTGTAAAACACGTGTTCAGTGGACCTGCCTAATAACACACCTTTTTTTATTTATACATGTCCTAGTTTGAACTTTACTTAATCAGACTGTTCATTCATGCAGTTGAGGAAAGAGGAGAGATCTGGGCGTGGGGTTCCCTTGTTGCACGAACCTTGGTGATAAGGGGATGCCGATCTCTCCTTTCCAAGCGTATTGTGTCAACATAAGTTAAAACAATTTGTAGGTATAAAGAGACAGGATGATCTACTACGATCAATTAGTCATAACATTTTTCAGAACTGCTTGATCACCAGTCTTCTGGCTCTTCGTTTAATGACAGTCTTTTTTCATTCTTTCTCACATCCCATAATAGTTTCAGATCCAACGATAGCGCCTTTTGCTTTTCGTATAATTTTCTTTCAGCAGCGCCTAATTGGGCCCAATAATCCTCCGTGTCAATCTCACCCAACCTCAATAATGACTTTAGCCGACTTTTCTCCATAAGGCAATCCATGGCAAGCTCATAAGACTGTGCCATATTTGACATATTTTTCTTAAGGTCTTTTATTTCCTTGTCTCTTTCAATTTCTTTCTGCTTTAATTCCTCAAAGCCTTCAGTGTTTAGTACAAAGCCGCATTGACAGAATTTTGCATCTATGGGATTGACATGCTTGCATCTCCCACACTCGCTTGTGGAAGGTGATGTTTTTTCTGTCTTTTTTGCTATTCCATAATGCGCCAATAAAGTCGGATTGATATCCTTCGCTGAAAGATGAATATAAATACCTGGCATGTCGCTATCTGGGGTCCATCCGGCAAAGCTCTTCAGTTGCTGATCTGTAAGAACATTGGCTAGTTCTGTAAGCTTAGAGTGCCTAAAGACATAGGGATTCCAATAGCGTTTTAGCAGTTTGGGAGGGGGGTTCTTCTTTATCTTTAATAGAAGTTGATAGAAGTTGTGATAACCCATATGTGGCAAGTAACGGTATTTGCTATTCTGACTCCTAATTGTGCCGCTGTACCTGACGAATAGGTACGCATCTGGCATGTGTTTTAACGGATGATTATTTATCCAGTCCCTAACATATGGGAACGCGAATGTTATCGGCATGCTTCGCGAGCCAGTCTTTGTGTCTTCCGGAACCACGACCTGGGCATATCTATCGTGGAATGATATATCGCCAATCCTTAACTTAATCGCCTCATGAGGTCTTAAAGCAGCATCGTATGAAAGTGCAATGAGACATTTATCTCTAGGATGATGACATGTGTTGATTATATCAGAAACTTCTTGCTGACTAAGCATATCCTTTGCCGTGTATTTGCTCTTCAGCTTTCTGCGTTCCCCTAATTCGCTCTTCTGCACATGATTACATGTATGCGAGAGGGTAATAAACTTAAATCAATGTCAAATTATACGCAATGCCTTTAAATTAATGCCAAATCAAC
>JBHICO010000142.1:0-2561 GCA_046759645.1 Nitrososphaerales archaeon | reverse complement strand
CGATTTTACCACTATTGTTGACTGGATAGTGAATGAAGGTCTAGACCTTGACGGTAATGATGCTGTTAGCATAGCTGCAATAAGCTTAGATGACTTTACAGTCGCAACATGGTTCCAGAAGACTGATTCTGCTGAGCACCGCACCTTCCTTGGTTCTAGTTCTGGAAACCAGAAATTACTGCTACTGAGTAACGGTAATCTCTACTTCAGAGCAGAGCCCAGTAGTAGCTCCTTGAATGATAATGTTGGATATGTTCCAGCAAGTGATGATACGACAGACAACTTCTTGGTAATAAGACGTACTGGGAGTACAGTCGAGGCAAGTATAACACCTTCCTTAGCAGTAAATGTAAATACATTGGTAGGTCTAGGCGGAACACCTACTCTGCCGGGCACATTTACCTTTGATCGTATAGGTAGAAACTTGGACTCGGACAGCGATTTGACGTTCTGGCTTGGAATATTGGACGAAATGAAAATATTTGACAGGGCACTCTCTAGTAGCGAGATTCAAGCATTATACGACGCAGGACCTGCAATACCTTGACAGAAAAAGATATTCGATCTATAACCATTTTTACGGAATGAATATTAAAATTTATTTAGTATGTTAATTATCTAGTCTGAACGCGTGCCGCATCTTACAACATATATTCTAAATCTGTTTTTCTAAATACAGAATACTTATCTATTGCTCCTTCTGATCACAAACAATGGACAAAGATTCCTATCTTATTCAAAAGGCTACCAAACAGAGCGGTTCAGTTACTCTAACCTGCAGATTTGATAAAAACTTATACCATCTACTGCAGAAGGATGCCGAAAGGAACGGCGGTAGTCTCAACTTCCTCATCAATAGCATTGTGAAGAGGTATGCCTCCTGGGAGAAGTATGCAGAAGAGATAGGTTTTATCCCCCTGACCAAAGAAACTGTAAGACTAATCTTCAAGAATTTGGATGATCAATCAGTGCATATGATTGCCAACCAGATTGGAAGAACCATCCCAAAGAAATCAATTCTTCTTATGTTCAACAAGATCGATTTCGATAGCATAATTTCCTTCTTCGTGATTACTTTATCACGCTACGGAATGGTTCAACATGAAATTAATGGTCGTACTCACGATATTATACTTCATCACAATGTCAATAGCAAATTCTCTGATTTTCTAGCTCAGGTGGCCAGAGCCATGGCAAAGGATCTTCATCTTAAGCTGACGGTCCAAGAAGTTGATAGAAATGTGCTTTTTATTTCAATTAAGGAGATTCCTAAATAATCGTAATTTGGCTATTTAGAAGCTGTTCTATGAATAGTATCGCCACATTATATATCGTGTCTCAAAATCGGTCTGGTATATAAAATTCATGCCCATGACTACAACCAATTACAACTATTTTTAATAACAAGTACTCCTCTATGTATATGTGGGGTATATCCTCGTTGCTGGTGTGGATAACGCGTTGTATTAGTTTAGTTGGTAAAAAGCTAGAGGCTGGAAACTCCTTCGTCTGGGTGGAGATGTGAGTTGAAAATAACGAAGAAACTGCTAGCGGTAATGTTAGGACTTTTGATGATATTGAGCGTAGCATACACGCAGGAGGTTCAGGCACAGGACCTAGAATTCATAGATATAGACCTCAGCGGGACAGCTAATCCAGCTGACTTTCCGTTTGGAATAGAATGCGGAGATCCAGATTTTGTATACGTTACGATATTTAGTCAAGGTTTGCTTGCAAAGATCAACAAAAGTACAAAACTTGTGGAAGAGCTTATAGATGACCCTGAAGGATCAGAAGCAGGCCAGAATTTCTACAGCATAGCAAGAAGCCCAAACCCTGGCGAACTGTTCATAAATGAGAGGGACAGCGGCAGGGCGTGGCGTTTCGATCCATCAACTTCGATGTGGAACGTGACCCCACTCTTGGAGGAGATAGTTAATCCAAATGTTGACTATCCATTCGGCTTTAATGTAACGCCAAATCTTGTGAGGGTCAATGAAGGTCCTCCACATGGCTTGCATACCTATCAATTCAACGTACCAAGCGCTGGAGGAGTTGTCTTCACCAACAACTATGCCTGGATAGGCACGACATCTAATTTGGACTTTGATGAATTTGCAGAGGCTGTTGGGGTCAGTGACGTGAACTTTAGCGGCATAGTGAGGCTGGATCCAGATACATTGGAAGCAACGCAGGTTCCTATTCCAGGGGCGGGCTTTATAGCGGGTATGGACGTTGACTCGATTGATCCTTCTTTTATATGGATAGCTGATTTTACTGGCGATAAGATATACAAGTTCGATACCAACACTCTACAGGTAGTTCAAACCATTCCCTTGCCTGCAGGGAGTAACGCAAATCATATTGCTAATGATGAGCTTGACATCTTTGTAGCTCTTAACAAAGAAGGCGGTCCTGGACAGAATAGCCAAATTCAACAGATCAACAGACTGACCGGGGAGCAAGGGGGGCAGAACACAATAGATACGGGGGCACCCAACACGGAATTTGGAACCTTTAGTGTCTTTCGTACAGGCGATCAGCTTGTATGGACCGATCAG
>JBHICO010000141.1:0-2583 GCA_046759645.1 Nitrososphaerales archaeon | reverse complement strand
TCAACCAGTCGAAGAATATGGCAGGACAAATTATTATGTTGCAATAGCATCTCTTGCTGCTAGCGTCGCCCTTCTCGGACTTAACACTACTGTGACTACTTTTCTTGCCAAAGGTTCTAACAAAATAGGTATTCAAGCAAACCAGCTGGTCCTGATCTCCGGCGGAATAGCTGCCATCATTGCATCTCTGATCGATTGGTTTCTTGGTCTATTCGTTATCGGCATGACTTTCTGGATGATGAGCGCATACGAACTTCTGGGAAAGAAGCAATACAAGCAGTACGCATCCGTGATTATTGGTGTGAGAGGCTCTCAGCTAATTCTGGCAATCGGTCTTTACTACTTATTTGGCATAATGGGTATAGTAATCGGTTTTGCTATTTCATTTCTGCTATTCAGTTATAGGTACTTCAGCTCTATCAAAGGATTCAGCTTCAATTTTGATGAAGTTAAGGGAAAGATGAAATTCTCAAGCCATGCTTATTCTTTCAATATGTCAAATGCATTCCTAATGTATTTTGACAAGCTAGTCATCGCTCCCCTATTCGGATACCTTGCCCTGGGATACTATCAACTTGGTTTCCAGATCTTATTATTCCTTGGAATGATACCGATCAGTTTCTACCAATACCTTCTTTCAGAGGAATCAAGTGGAAGGACGAAAAGCAAGGTTAGAATCTTTGGTTTTGTCTTGTCAGTATCTTTAACGGTAGCAGTTTTTCTATTGAGTCCGTGGGCTATTCAAACTTTTCTTCCTCATTTCATTAGTTCTATTGATTCAGTAAGAATTATGAGCATCGGCATCATTCCAATGATGATAGTGTGGGTCCTTAACTCTAGGTTTTTGAGTTCTGGGAGCACTAGGAGTGTCTTAATTGGCTCTGCGATCTACGTGGGGTTGCAGATGTTTCTGATTACTCAGTTGGGTAGTACGATGGGGGTCGTAGGACTTGCTTTGGCTGTTGTCACCGCGTTGAGTGCTCAGGCTGCGTTCCTATATGCTTCAAGTAGGAAGTTAGGGGTGAGTTTATAGACCATTTTACCGCAAGTTTAGTTAAGTAAGAAGAATTTGGAGTAAAAAAATTAGATTGTGCTACTACAGCTTAAGTATGAGACATAGTTCTGAGATAATTCAAAGCTAGCCTTTGTTTCAATGAGTTTTCCATACAGACTTTACAGATTTGCAATCTAGATCTATAATCCGAATTGTAATTTCTAAAAGTATATGTTGGAGTTCTTCTGCTTACCCAGCATGAAAGTATGCGTAGTTATTCCTTCTTACAACGAGAAAGAATCTATAACACAATTGGTTAATGGTATACGGAATTATTTTGATGGCTCTGAACATATTGTTAACATTTTGATAGTTGATGATAACAGCCCAGATGGTACGGCTGAGTTGGTTAGAAGTCTATCAATCAATGATCCGTCTATCCATCTTATTTCTAGACCTCGAAAGATGGGGTTAGGTTCAGCATATACTGATGCGTTCGAATGGATCTTGGATAACCTAGCAGTTGATGCTGTTATACAGATGGATGCCGATCTCTCACATCCTCCACAGCTCCTGCCGCAAATGATTCAGGTGCTACAAGGAGGTGCTGACGCAGTAGTCGCCTCCAGATACTCCGGGCAGGGAGGTATAGATAGCTGGCCTTTGCATCGCAGGATTATAAGCAAGGGAGCAAATTTCTATGCAAGAACCCTCCTTGGAGTAAGAATAAAAGATGTGACCAGCGGTTATAGAGCTTTTAAGATAAATGTCATCGAACAATTATTGGCTAACAGATTGAGCAGCAAAGGTTATGAATATCAGGTCGAGAGCATTTACATAATATCAAATATGAATAAAAATATAGAAGAGGTGCCCTTCACCTTCAAGAATAGAAGAGAAGGCAAATCCAAGCTGACCCTCAAAGATATAGTAAGATTTGCAGGTATTGTTCTTGCATTGAGATTCCGGTCCCCTGTTAATGCCGATCAAAGAATGCTAATTAATAATGAACCCAAAAGACGGTAGTGTTCCCCTTAACGGCTTTTACAGCAATGTACACCATAATATGCTCCACAGCTCATGATCTCCAATGTCACTCTCATCAGAGGAGGACGTTGTTTCGAGGAGCTGAATGTCACGTAGGATTGCTTCTTTCTATAGGGACAAATATACCGCTGGCATTTGGAATTAGAGAGAATTTCTGTTACATAATTATTCATTGAAGATATAGATTTTCAGCAAGTATTATTAGCACCAAAGCCTTTTTGGTTGATCTTGCCCATAATTGGTAGTGACACTTAGTTACAAGGAAAGTATAACGTCATTATCATTGAAGGCAGGGAAAAGGCTAAGTAGTTCATGTTTTATTCACTCACATCATACTTGCTCTGGTTTTAGAAGGCATCGTAACATGCATGGGATACTGAAAGAAATATGCGAATGCTTTTGTCATCAGATAATCTAAGAATAGGCCACTGGGGTCAGTGACAAAGTGTGCTACCTGAATCAGTATATGTCGCACCAGCTATTGGTACGAATTCCCAACAAAGTGCATGAGTACTCCTTCTAAATAATAGTTATGGGAATAA
>JBHICO010000140.1:0-2636 GCA_046759645.1 Nitrososphaerales archaeon | reverse complement strand
GAATACCCTGAAGATGTATACGTCATCACCAACTTTGAATTCATCTGCAACATTATCAATATCGAGTCCTATCTCTATAAAGTCCTTAGAGTCATATTTTTTATCAGGCACATCAAAAATACCATAGAGAACGCCATTGATGTAATACGCATTGAATTGGACATTGTCCTCAATATCAAGTGGGTTGTGAGCAAATGGCCTAAAGTATTTTGTATCCCGTTTGTATGCCCATTCACCTGATGCCGTATCTATGATACCATCTGCAGACACTTTTAGGAATGGTGATGTAAGGATCTCTATGCTAGCGCTGGCCCTGAACGTAACAACATCTTTGGCATAAAGCATGTATTGGCCTTGATACATTAATTTGATCGTCCAGATTCCGGCTGGCGCATCTTCGCTCAGTAGAAACTTGTAATAAAATAATGCTATATTGTCCATCGCTGTAGGGAGAACTTCATTGGAAAGATATAATTGGTCATTTGGATCGTAGATCTCTATAGTTACTTGAACATTTTCTCTAAATTGATTTATCGTTCCGGAAAGCTCAACAACTTCTCCAAGAGTGTATTCATCTTTGTCTAGCTTTGTAGTTAAGGTAGCGTTATGGTATGCAGAAGCACTTGGAAAAGCTACAAAAAATGCTGCAAGTAGAACTAGAGTCATTGCCATAGCCGTAACCGTCGCTTTAGCTTCCAAGGCCCAGATCAATTAGTCAATACAGGTTATATATCATTTTATGATCTTTGAATTCATGTTTCGGACATAAATCTCAAGATATGTGAAAAATGGGGTCTTTGAGAGGGTAGGTTAAATTTTCTTTATCTCAGGAGGATTGGTTTGAGTTCACAACCTTTAATTGATACCAACTTACTTTCTTTCTGCACTTTCATAAAAAAAAGAAAAAGGGGTCTAGGATAGGCTTATCCTAGTTTTTTTAGATAGTTGCGTCGTTTGCTAGCTTTCCTGGTATTGCGCTAAAGGTTCTCTTTCCTACTGCCGCTACAGCTGTTCCATCACCGTCTACACTAGTTGTTAGTTCGGCCTGAACTCTGAACTCATGTTGTCCAGCGCCCAAGTTAAGACGGATCCATTGGAAGGCGTGTGCTCCCTTTGACCTCAGGAATAGCTGCAGGTACGATTCTTCACACTCGTCAAGTATCTCTTGGAATTCTGGGTCTAGTCCACCTACTGCATCCTCTAAGTTATTCACTGCAAGACATAGATCCTGTATCTGTGACAGAATGTTTGTCTTTATCTGGAATGACCTATCGCAGAAGGTTACTTCGCCATCATCACCAGTAACTACTCCAACGTTGTACCAGTCTGATATAGGAACACCCTTTTCGTCTAGTTCTCTATATTGAATGTAGACAACTACGCTAGCCATCGCTGAAGAGTCTTGGAGATCGTTTGAAGTGTCTCCCTTACTACCCTTCTTGCTATGCACTGCGATGTCTGTCCATGTTGCACATTCCATTGTCACTAGGTAGTAGACATCAGTTGGCGATGAAGTCTTCATGATTATTGGAGAGCTGTCCCCACCAAAGATGGTCACTGTTCCACTTGCACCCTCACTGGCTGCACCGACATCGGTTGCAGCGTCAGCACAAGTGTCAAGTGCTGGTGTATTTCCGCCAGTAGATGAATCGTTGGCTGAACATGCCATAAACTTCGCTATGGCACCAGCTACTGCGATCTTGTCTGCTGGCTTGTGCTCTGCTAGGATAGGGTTTGTTGTCAGGTTTGCTGCGAATAGAGATAGTGCGAGAATTCCTACGATTGTACCCGCGCCCAATGTTGCTATTCTTCCTTTCTTGCTATACGTTCTGTATGTCATGGCCTTGCACCTTCTTTGATTGAATTTCTTTTAAGAATTGTGCAATTTGTATCAATATTTCAAATATGTATAGATTTTATTAACACTTGATACTGATCAGCAAAATCTATTGAAAATAATTTTTGAGGTTTCCCAAGATAATGAGCATTGTTCACTTGATACTTTCAGTCACAAACCACTATCTCGGCAATAAAATAAATAGAATATTACAGAGTTTAAGTGACAGTTATATCAGTACAATCAAAACTTGAATAATAGATGGAATTGTCTGAAATGGGAAGCTATGCCATAGATTCTAGATATAGAATTGAAATATTAACCTAGATTCTTAATACAGATTGCTTATCCATAATACTTATTACAGCTCTGTTTGATATGCTCTCAAGGCTATGGCATACAGACTGAATAGTAAAAAAGGAAGAATAGCGGCATTAGGAGCAGTTTCACTTGTGGCGATCCTTGCAGTATCTCTAATCGCAGCAAACCTGGTAACAAATCCTGTCATTGCTACTCATCAACCAGCTGACAAGATAGCAGTAAGTGGCTCAGTAGCTGAATTCTATGCTTGTGACACGAAAGACCCTAGTACGGATCCAAATACACCAGATCCCGAAATGTGTCCAGCAACCGGGACAGAAGTTGCTGCGGAGTACGAAGTAATCCTCGGTGATGAGGACGGAGTGCCTGACGCAGGTGATGAGGACGGCCTACCCGACTCCGACGATCGAATAATCATGAAGAACTCAAAACCAACAGATGTGTACTACACATTTAGTACTGAGTGTACGATATTGAC
>JBHICO010000139.1:0-2638 GCA_046759645.1 Nitrososphaerales archaeon | reverse complement strand
AATGATAAGTAAGAACGTGATAAAAATGTACGTAAGGAGCAGGAGAGATCTGGGCTGTGGTGTTCCCATGTCGCGCGGACTTTGGTCATATGGGGATGGCCGACCTCTCCTTTCCAAGTGTATCGTTGTCAGTACAGTTTAAAACAATTTGTCGCTATAAAGAGAATAGCATATTTAGGATGATCCATTTTGTTTTAGCACTTCGTAGTTGAACTCTGCCTAATCAAGCGTGATGAGAGCACATAATCTCTTAATTCAATACACTTCATCTTCATTATTGTAATCTCTTCCATCATTTGAAGTGCAAACCCAGTCATTTCTGGTGCAGTCCGTGTAGTACAGAATGGGTGATTATGCACAAGCAGAGACGGTAAAATGACTAATTTTATTAGTTCTAAGCATGGTTCAAATGTGATCAAAACGTCAGCGGTAGGAAGTACTTCAGTAAGTATTAGTGATATTCCTTTTGCTTACAGTCTGATAGGTTTCTTATCAATAATTTATTTGGAGAAAGCAATGGCTGATAGTCTCTTCATCGTCGCTTTGGGAGGAAGTGTGTTAGGAACGTTCTTGCTTATTACGCATCCAATGCAACGACTTCTGGTTGGTTTTTTTGCCCTAGTTAATAGAAAGGATATTATGCATCGCCCAGTCCCGGACTGGGACAGATTATACAAAATTCAGAGATTATATGTCAGAAAAGCCCTCAATACTACTTCAATTAGGTTTGAAAGAGACAGAATCGTTGCCATCTTCTATTTCGTTATAATTTTAGCTCTTGTGCTTACAGCTGTTCTGGGGGGATCTATAGGAAGGATTTTTGGGATACAAAATCCAGATTTTGTACGGCCTAGTGCGTTAGGTGTTTTGATAGCATTAATAATCATTTTTTACATCTTTCTTTCTGAAACAAAAAAATTCCGTTCGAGGGTAGTTATTGTGGCTATCTATCTGCAAGAAGTTGGTACCCATTCCCTTAATATCCGATCAATGGATACCTACCTCGACCAGGTTGGTCGCGCTATAGAGGTCAACGACTGGGTTACGGGAGCTGAATGGGCGCAACAGATGCTGGCATATGTACGAACACAAGACCCAACAAGTTTTGTGATGGATGAAAAGAGTGCTACCGATTCACACTGAACGCATGAAGCGCAATGATTAAAAATAGTCCTTATCAAGATTCACCATTGTCTGATACCCTTCAACCTATAAGAATACCAACGGAGTTACAAAATTATGTCTTACAAATTTGTGAACGTTTCTTATTGCCTGACATGATATGGCGAGCAGCATTCTATGCTATACGAAAACACGGTAAGAATCCTTACTATAGTGACAAGGACTACAAAGCTGTTGCTGGTGGCTTGGTTTCTGTCGTTGTAGAAGTGGGAATACAATACGGTTTCTGTGATTGTAGTAGGATAAAAAATATAGATCTAGCAGATTATCTACATCTGAATCGAGCTACAATAGTTAAACACAGGAATCATTGGAAGCACATTATTGAGAAGTTTGGAAAACATGTAGATGAGAGAAAGTAGTCATAATAGCATGCACTTATTTATCAAGAGGAATGATGGTCTGCAATGTCAAAAGGCTGTGGTGGAAGCGATAATCCAGATATTACAACCGAGTATGAAAGTAGAAAGTTGTTTAGATTTGTTGGTGCAACGAAGGATGATGTGTTCTATGATTTAGGGTGTGGCTACGGTAATCCCTGTATAGTAGCAGCTAGAGATTTAAAGATAAAGAAAGTTGTTGGTATAGAATATTGCAGGGATAACTATCTAGAAGCTTATTGCAGAATTATGGAAAAAAGGTTAACAGATAGAATTTGGTTATGGCATAAATCAATTCTAGAAGCAAAATTAGATGACGCTACGTTAGTATATTGTACTTTAAAACCTAATTTTGATATAATTAAACATCTTCAACGAGAACTTAAGAAAGAGTGTAGACTGATTACTACTAATACACCTTTACCTTCAATAAAAAAGTCTGACGAATTTGAAATCAAGGGAGAGAAATTCTACGTAATGAAAGCACCATTAGAAGATCATAAAGCAGACAATCCTGATGAATGGGTATCTTCATTTGGATACAGTAGTTTTAGAGAGTATTATGATGAATTGGAAGATGATAGGGATAAGCGCTGGATTAGGAACTTAATGTATAAGATATATGGTAAGCGTAAAGTTAGGAAAGCTCTACAGCGTGTTCAAGTTTAGAGAAATCCCTTTGCTACGAGATATGTTCCACTCCAAAGTATAACTGCTCCAACGAATACGTAGATTGCAGTGACGGGGTGTATATCAAAAATCCTAAAGGGTCCTGCTTCGACCCCTGCACCTACTACGATAATTGTGGAATAAAAAAGCAATGGGCCAATAATCATTATAATGATACCCAATCCAATCAAACTTAAACCTATTATAACCAAGCCCTTGCTTTTCATTGAGTATATAACAACGCTAATATTCTTATTAAAAAATTAGGAGCGGGAAGCTATAACCGTACTACTTCCTCGAATTGCTGTATTCTTGTTTTATGTTATCAGCTAGATAGTGCAGCCAGCCAGCACACCGCTCGCTCCCTCCGGTCGCTCACATTACATTATGTCAAAAAAAACGTGTCA
>JBHICO010000138.1:0-2645 GCA_046759645.1 Nitrososphaerales archaeon | reverse complement strand
AACTGTTAGCAGTGTATGATTTAAGGTGCCAAGCGAAGCTCTGGACACGATCAAAACTGGTATTTTCATTTCTTTGATCATATCAATAACAAAATAATTGTGTATTATAGGAACCATCACACCTCCTATCCCCTCAACGACAACGAACTCATGCTTACCAGTTAGCTGTGTGAAAGCTGAAAAAACTCTGTCAAGTTCTATATCTATATTCAGCATTTTTGTAGCAGCCAAGGGCGAAACTTCAAGAGGAAGGAAAACTGGGTTTATCTGGTTCTCTGGATCTGTGGAGCGAGCTATCTTAGCAAGAAGTTCTGCATCATCAGACTTGAAGCCATTTTTTTGCGGTTTTCCCGTAGCAATAGGCTTCATAACACCCACATCAATCCCATCTCCTCTCAGAGCACCAGCGATGCCAGCAGCAACGATAGTTTTTCCGACCCCAGTATCTGTTCCCGTTACAAATATTCCACTCATATACTGTTATAAGATGTACCAGTAGAATTTAACTGAATTGAATCTTAAAGACCTTGATAAGAAGTATGTTTGGCATCCCTATACACAGATGAAGGACTGGCAGGATTTTGATATCAAGATTATAGATAGAGCAAAAGGCTCATGGTTGATAGACAGTGAAGGTAGAAAATATTTGGATGGCGTTGCAAGTATGTGGTGCAATGTCTGGGGTCATACAAAAAAAGAAATTGTCAATGCTATGACCCGTCAGATTAAGAAACTACAGCATTCCACTCTGCTGGGTTTAGGGAATGAACCTTCTGTATTATTGGCACAAATGTTGGTAAAATGTGCAGAAGGAATGTCAAAAGTGTTTTACTCAGATAATGGCTCTACGGCAATTGAAGTAGCACTGAAAATGGCTTTGCAGTATTGGCGCAATTTAGGACATCCAAGTAAAAATAGATTTGTTACCTTACAAAATGGTTACCATGGTGATACCATAGGAGCTATGTCAGTTGGATATATTCCAAATTTCTTTGCAAACTATGAAAATGTGCTTTTCAGTGTGAAAAGAGTATCTTCACCATATTTATACAGAAGACCGAGTAACATGAATGAAGATGAATTTGTAAATCATTGTATCAATTCCATGGAAAGAGTACTGAAGCATAATAACAATATTGCTGCTGTGATTATGGAGAGTGGAGCACAGCTCGCAGGTGGAGCTATAATATATACCGAAGGTTATCAGAAGGAGATCAAAAGACTGTGTGAGAAGTATAACACATTATTCATACTCGATGAGATTGCGACGGGAATGGGCAGGTTAGGTTCGATGATTGAATACATCAAACAAGAATCAGTGCCAGATATAGTATCATTTGGCAAAATGTTAACTGCTGGATACTTGCCACTAGCTGTGACCCTTTCAACAAAAGATGTCTATAACTCATTTCTTGGGGAATTCGATGAAAGTAAGCATCTGTTTCATGGTCATACGTTTACAGGCAATCCTATCGCTTGTGCAACAGCAATAGCTAACCTGAACTTGTACACAAAAGAAAAACTGATCGATGACGTGCAAAGAAAATCCAAAATCATAGCGAAACGGCTTGGAGAGATGGAAAACTTTGACATAGTCGGCGATATAAGGCATAAGGGAATGCTGGTCGGTATTGAACTAGTAAATGATAAAAAAAGCAATAAACCTTGTAAAGTTAAGGAAAAGAGAATTAATTATCTAATTATGCAGGAATCATTGAAACATCATATATTTCTAAGACCCCTTGGGCACATATTGCTACTAGTTCCACCATTGGGAATTCCAGCTAGGGAATTGAATATACTCCTAGACGCTACTCTAGAAATAATAAAGTATATACAGAAATTAAAGTGATTGCTGTAAACCAAAATTTTAATTACAGGTTTACAGCACATCGTATATGCCAAATCCATCAGACTGCATTTACTCTTGCATGAACAGCGTTTTATATGGCAAAAAAATTAACATACAAGAAGCAAATGAACTTCTTAATCTCGATGATACATATGCTTTAGAACTTGCAGAGGCTGCTAATACCATATGCAGAGAGATGAATGGTGATTCCGTAGATATAGAATGTATAATAAACGCAAAATCAGGAAACTGCGCAGAAGACTGTGCTTTCTGTGCACAGTCAGGCCACTACAAAACTGGTATTACAAAATACCCATTTCTTAACACAGAAACGATTCTTGATGCCGCTACTAGAGCAAAGAAGGAGGGCGCAAAAAGTTTCTGTGTTGTGTGCGCGTGGAGAGAACCTCCGGAAGAGGACTTTGATCACGTTTGTAGGGTAGTCAAGACCATAAGAGAACATGTGGGTATTGATGTTAATTGTTCATTAGGCTTCCTTACTGAAAAACGTGCGAAGAAGCTCAAGGACCTAGGAGTGAAGAGGTATAACCACAATTTAGAAGCAAGTAAGAGTTTCTTCAGGAAGATATGTAGTACTCATACATACCATGACAGAATTAACACTGCGAGGACAGTAAAATCAAGCGGATTACAGCTTTGCTCTGGGGGAATATTGGGAATGGGAGAGACACAAACGCAGAGATTGGAGCTTGCTTTAGAAGCAAGCGAGTTAGAGCCTGAAGAGTTCCCCGTAAATATCTTGATACCGAGACCCGGAACCCCATTGACAGGT
>JBHICO010000137.1:0-2792 GCA_046759645.1 Nitrososphaerales archaeon | reverse complement strand
ATATAATTAAAATAAAAGCTTCTGATGTCATTTAGGCATGTATAGATCAAGGTTAAAGGGTCATCTGGACAAGGATACGCTAAGGTACATATCCTCTATCAACGATGATCTAGTGCTTCTCTATTACGATATAATTGGCAGTGAGGCACATTCCATTATGCTATATGAACAGGGATTGATCAAAAAATCAGAACTTAAGAAGATATTAGATGCTTTGGAGGGGGCAAAGAAGAAGGATTTTAAGAAATTTGCATCTGATTATGAAGATATACACGAAAGCATGGAGGCATTTGTTGTAAAAAAAACTGGTATCGATGCGGGTGGGAAAATGCATACTGCACGATCACGGAACGATCAAGTGGCAGTTGATATACGAATGAAGGCTAGGGACGACATCGATAGTATCAGTATGAAGGTGCTTCAGTTAATTAACACACTTCTATTAAAAGCACATAAAACTACTCGTTATCTTATGCCCATGTATACACATCTGCAACATGCTCAGATAGGAACTTTTTCACACTATCTTATCTCCTACGCAGATGCATTGTTAAGGGATCTTGGCAGGATAAATGAATGCTATCAGCGTGTAAACAAATCTCCATTAGGAGCAGTTGCTATTGGAGGTACTTCTATAAAGATAGACCGGAAGAGAGTAGCATCATTGCTTGGATTCAAGGATATTATCGAAAATTCTATCGACGCAACAACTTCGAGGGACACTGTAATAGAATTATGTTCCTGCCTTGCTATGCTAATGCTTAACTTGAGCAGGATTGCAGAAGACTTTGTTCTCTGGTCTTCCTCAGAATTCAGTTATGTTGAACTTTCGGATGAACACACTTCAAGCTCTAGTGTGATGCCGCAGAAGAAGAATCCGTGTCCGTTAGAACTTATGAGAGCGAAGGTATCGTTTGTAATTGGTTTATTATTCACTGTAATGACTACGATAAAGGGTCTACCATCTGGGTATACGAGGGATCTGCAGGATACAAAACATGCATTGTTTCAAGCAGTAGCAATTACAGGTGATTCATTGAAAATCATGAATTCCATTGTAAAAACTCTGGAGGTAAATAGAAAGTCTATGCTAGAACGGTCAGAAAAAGGCTACGCCATATCGTTAGATGTGGCAGAAGAACTCGTAAGAAATGGAATTGCATTTAGAGAAGCATATAATGCTGTCGGGAGACTGGTAAAGGCGGCCTCTAGCAAAAGCAAAATCCTACAAAGTTTAACAGAGAGTGAAATTCAGAAAGCTGTTGGAAAGGAGCTAGTATCATTAATAAGTAAAATCCTCAAGAATACTGATCTAAAACGATCAGTTCGATTAAGGATATCACGTGGCTCCCCAAATCCCGTAGAGCAGGAACGCATGCTAAAGGATAGGAAGAAGGCGGTAAACAGACATCATCTTGCTATAGTGAAGCGAAGAGAATATGTTGAAAATGCCTTCGAAAAGTTACAGAGGAGGGTAAAATCATTAGTGTAAGATTCACTGAAGGACTAGTCATTTCTGTGTTAATGTGGAGAGGCAAAATTGTCGCTCTGCAAATATTGTGCTCCTAGGTCATGATATAATTTGAGTCTGCGGTACATAGCTGCATCACTGGTGATTTATTGTTGTTTTGTCGGATACGGTAGGAATTCTATGCTAGAATTATTCACCTATCAACTCGTATTTTTAAGATTAAACGATGTTAGAAGATAAGTCATAGGAAAATTGGTAAACAATCATCAAGAATTAGTTTCTTTCAACGATTCCGTATACCGGTGTTTTAAATATTCAATTAACTTAATGGCGTCCTCTTCTTTTAGACTTCTTCTATGAGTCTTTATGTATTGTTTAAGGCGTTCAAGTATTTCGGGGTCTATTGTTCCAATAACCCGTTCAAATAATTCGGTATAGTTTCTGTAAGGAAAATAGATGCTCTTTGCAGTTGTTACCAAGATCTTTTTTGTCTCCCTATTAATTATCCCCTTTTTGTAGGCTTGATATAATGTATAGCGCATATCAATTAAAGCTTCAGATTGTAACCTATAATCCTGTACAGAAAATGTAACTGCAACTTCATCATCAGAATAAAGCGTTCCTTTCTTATAAAGTTCAAATATCTTACCTATACCTATCATTCCAAACTTCTCAAGTTCTACGGCACGTAATGCACCTAAACTTGCACCTCCAACTAAAGTAACATTCTTGTTCTGCAACAAGGCGTAAACCTCAGTGGGCGTGGGAGGGTAATCTTGTAGAAAGACACCATCTATCAGTCCTACTAACCGCGCATCTGTCCCCATAAGTTTATTGAGGTCACCCTTTCTCGCTGGCGCTCTGCAATCTGCAAATGGGAATATCTTCTTGGCTTTCTCTGTGCTTAAACTGGGACCTAAGAATATGATGGGAACCAACTTAGATACCAACCTTCGGTCTGGGGAAGTACCTTTTTGCACGATTGCCTATGACACCTTTTGTGACCTTAAAAGTCTCTAGACCCGGCACTATTATCCTAACGACAGGGATCTTGATTTCGTTGTCTGTTAGGTTCACCACAACCGCTCTATGAAGGCCAACATTCTCGAGGCTATGTAGAAGGAGCTGTATATCATCAAGGATGTCTATATTTTCGTAGGTCTTTATTTCATTAAAATCTTGCTTGTTTTTGGAATGCATGAACTGCCAGGATTTGGTTTCTGCAGTATTACCCATCTCATAGTTCATCCTGCGCAGATCGTCTCTTGCGCCCTGAATATTTGCAGCTCTGGTCTGCGAGACCTCGGTTATGGCCCTTACA
>JBHICO010000136.1:0-2828 GCA_046759645.1 Nitrososphaerales archaeon | reverse complement strand
CCTGATGGAAGCAATCTGGTAACAACGAGCGTAACCAACAGCTATTCAGACACAAGTCTTGCAGCATCTACTACATATTACTACAAGGTATCGGCATTAGACACATCGAATAATGAGGGAATAGTATCAGACGAGGCAGGTGGTACTACAAGCGCTCCAACTGTTGACTATATGCATGTAGAGAGCATTGACTTTAAACAAAAGGGTCCGCGCTGGCTCGATATAATGGTAACGATCTATGATAGTTCAGGAAGTCCTGTATCTGGTGCAACCGTTTACATGGACATTACTATCAGTGGATCAGTTAGCTCTGTGACCGCAGTTACAAATGCTGAAGGTATTGCTACCCACAAAATTAGTCGCCCTGATCCAGGTACATATAGTGTAGTTGTCACAAACGTAACACACAGCGATTTCGTTTATGCCGCGGGTGCAAATAAGGAAAACGATGATAACTATACTGTGACATCAAAAAAGTAGTTGCAAAAAATTAAGGCTCCTAAATTTTTCTCATCAAATCACGGTTATCTGTGTAGTTACTGTTTCTATACCTTGTTTAGCAGTTAACTTCCAGGTTCCTGGAGATGCACTGTCACTTATTGATAATAGAGTTATGTAATTGCCAGTATCAGTTGCTGTAGGTGTAAGCACTAACGTATCTCCAGATGGAGGCTCTGCAGTTATAGTGATCTTGGTATTCGCCGGAGCCTTTCCAGTAATCTTCACAAAGTCTCCTCTGTTATATGAGGTCTCGTCAACAGTTATTGTTAAAGTTCCAGAGGTAGATGATGGTGGCGTAGTAGAAGTTGATGATGATACTGAAAACTTCACACTCGTTTGCTTACCTCCAACTGTGACTATTATTTCATAATCTCCCAAAGAAGAGTTTGAAGGTATACTGTATTGTAATAAGTAATTGCCATCAGCATCTGACTTTGTTGCAGTTCTTATCAACTGTACATTGCTGCTATCAAATATATCTAGGTCAATGAAGACATTCGCATCAGTTTTACCACTTATCATAACCGTATCACCAAGTCCATACTCATTTCTGTCAGTTGAGATTGTTAATCCTTCAGTACTCGAGGAAGGTACCTGTTCTGATGGTACATCTGCTGCGATTATTCTAAATGATGTCTCTATCAACTGATCTTCCTGGATTATCTTGATACTGTAAAATCCATCAGCTAGACTCTTAGAAAGTGGAATTGAGAATGTGAATCGACCATCTGAATCTGCTAAGGTTGATCCTTGACTAAGCGTAACTTTATCCTTATCTAACAATGAGATATTCACAGATTTATCTGGTGATCCAAATCCAGTAACTGTTAACAAATTACCTGCATTGTATTCTGACTTGTCAAGGTCTGCTGATAGTGATTGTAGGTTTGATGTCTTCAGATCGTCAATCTCCTTACCTAATTCATCTACATCATCAGATAGATTGGTTAGCCTATCGAGTTTGGCAGCTATAATCTTTATCTCTTTCTGCAAGCTTGAAATCTCTTCCTCTACGGTTCCTGTAAAATCTTCAACTGGTATGCTATTCCTAGTTTCGTTTATCTGGATGCTAAGCTGCTCTATCTTCTGATCTATTTCATCGGTAAGCGTCTCTATCTCATCATTTGAGATACTTGGATTTGATTGAAATGCTTCTGTCACAAAAGGACTGACGGTAATACCTATAGCGAAGGAGACGATTGCTACTGTTACAACCCATTCGGTACCTATTCTTCCTGTCATACATCTATTACTATAGGAATTGGTTTAAGGAACCCTACGAAACGTTACGGAACGAGCTTTTCAGAACCGTCATACTACGGGTGTACCACTACATTTTGTGTCAGTTGAGTTCCACTACTCATCTTTATCCTAACTGTTACTTGTTGTGAAATGGTAAATCCATCTGTGCCTGTTTCCATGTCTGCGTCAGCAAAGCATATTATTCCTTTACTGTTTGCATCTATCTCTGGTGCTTCTGCGTTAGCAGCACAATCTGCAGTTCCTGCATCGACCCATATACTATTGAATGTTCCATCATCAACTAATGCAATTCTATCGGTTGTTCCATCAGTAAGAGTTCCTGGTACATGTATTGATTCAACAGAATCGCTAACAGCTCCATTATTTTTCATCTCAATGGCACCAGCACCACCTACATCCATCCTCATTGATTTGATCTCCACACTTGCAATGCCGGAGTATGTTCCAAGGATACTTGATGAGAATCCAGCAAGTGCAGCTGCGATCACAACTGCCACTGCGACCAGTATTACAGTTGCGACTACTGGCGAAACTCCCCTCCTTAAATTATTAACATCTTTCTTTAGGTAGAAACTATACAGTGCCACAGCCCATTCATTATTACATTAGCTCAGGTCATATATAATGGATCAATCTCATAGTATTTGTAAAATTACTAAATGATTTCAATAATAATTTGTGGTTAATCTGAAATTCAAGTGTTTCTCAATTAATTTTTATGTATAAATTTCGCTGCTTCCTATGAGAAGCTATTATGGTATCATCTAAGATTATCAGTTGAAAAGGGTTCCAGCGATAAACTGGGTGGCTTTACCTCCCTCATTAAACCATGATACATGTGCAATAATTCGGTGCCTCTTTCGGTAAGACTGAATAGCCTTCTCTTATCCCCATCAACATATTCGTGAATAAAGCCCTTGGAGATCATAGCCGTCAGACATGCCTTGAGTGCCATGCTTGAGAGGTTTGTTGCATACATAAGTCTGGTTGAATTCCTAGAACCATCAGCAAGAGTCATCAATATATCCACACAAATTTCAAATCTTGACCGCTTGCTCATAGTA
>JBHICO010000135.1:0-2861 GCA_046759645.1 Nitrososphaerales archaeon | reverse complement strand
TTGAGGTAAGGAAATTTGTCAGTTTAGTAAACCTGTATCGGGTGTAGGCTCTTATTGTCTCTTAATGGGCAATCATAGGGCTAAACCTATTTTTGGAGGCCTTCTTGCGAGCTCTGAACTCTTTATCAAGCGTAATGCATGGATTTTCAATAAAATTAGGTAGGGGTTATGAAGCCGACCCAATAGCTTCTGCCTTATTAGTTAATGTATTTTCATTAACCAAGTATTGTTAGTTCATCAGTCAGTAGTCAGTTAGTTAGTCTAATCAAAATAAGATACAATCTGCTCAAAATTCCAGATATTTGACTTTACACTCTTCCTGGGGAGGTTAAGCATCTTAGCCTTCTCTAACCTACTAACAACATATGCAGCGTAGGCTGGAGCACCTGTAGCTCCAGGTGAATTATAATTCAGAATATGAAAAGTATGCATTCCTTCAAGTTCGATAGTGTCTGGCACAAACCTACCAGCATTATCAATCACTGGACTGCGTATACCTGCTGTTCCCTTTCTACTAAAGAATTCTGGCTTTAGCTTTGGGATCAGCTGCTGAGCCCTCTTTATCATAGCATCTTTGGAAATAGAGCTCATCCACTCATTCCAGAAGAGGGAAAGAAATTCTGGATTGAGCACAAGCTTTCTCGTACCACCCTGCAGCATTTCTACAATCTTTGATACCAGTTCATTACCGTCTATTGCTGTCCCCTCATAGGCATGCGGCCCTGCTACGGGTACAGCATTGGGTCCTATCTGCCGTGCACCATCAACTCTAATTATCCAGTGCGGGTCAAGGAACGGAAATGACGGGTGCCTTGGGACTGAGTAGATATTAGTGTTAACAATAGAGGCATAGGGCTCATCAGCTATCCAATATTCACCACGAAAATGAAGATCAGTATACTCTTTTCCAATCTTCAACATATGTGCTATGTCGATAGAGTTTCCTCCAGCACAGTTAATCATCAACTTCGATTGTATAGGCTTGGATTGGTTCTTAACATAGATGCTTACACATCCATCATCTTCTTCCTTTACTTGCTCTACATTTGAGTTTAGAATGAATTTTGCGCCATTGGCCTCAGCATCTATCTTCAGCTGGTCAGTGAGCATTCCATAGTCAACTGCAGTATCACTCTTGCAGTGCAAGGCGGCAACACAATCTACATTTGGTTCCAGATCCTTAACCTCATACCTAGAAAGGAGGCTCATATCTTTACGATCTACACCATTGACCTCTCCCCATTCTAGATACTTCTCTAGATCTTCGTACTGTTTTTGTTCAATGGCGACCTCTAGAGTACCAACCTCCAGCCATGGCAGTTTATTCTGCTTTGCATATTCCTTCCATATGTTATACATTATGGAAGCTGACTTGGCAAATACCTTCTTTCTTTCAGGATCCAAGTAGAATGGTCTATGTAAGACACCAGTGTTTCTCCTGCTTGCATGAGATGCGACTTTACCTTCCTTCTCTAGAACACATATATCCCCATCGTAAAGTCGAGCTAGCCAGTGTGCCAGCGATGTTCCAAGTATTCCCCCTCCCACTATGACAATGTCCTTCATATCCCTCTCCTTTCAATTATCTTAGAATTTGTAGGTGAAATAATAGGAGTATTTACATTAATCATAACCAGATCGTTTGAACAATCATCTTGGATCACAACTCAAATTTGTTGAATCCTGATATATACCTGTTATAGATCGTCAAATCTTCTGTATGTCTTACCTTACCTTTTGATATTCCAGCAAGCGTCTTCTTGTAATAGAGGTCAACATTCTTTCCCCTGTACTGTAAGAGTGTAAGGATCTTATGCGTAAGATACTTCCCCTTGCGATCCATATCAAGCATCAGTATTACCTTGCTTTTCCTATCTAGATTATCTACCAGCCTGTTTATGCCCTTGAATTTATTGATCGTAACAACGTTTCCCTTAAAACCTACTGAAGTGAGGGCATCAACATCTCTCTTTCCTTCGACGACCACAACTGCGCCGTTAGTGGATTCTTCGTTCAGCCTCTTGACAAATTTTCGCAATCGTTCCACTTCGTCCTGATCAATTCGTATCATCGGACATCAATGGTTCGTGCTGGGACAATTTAAACGATTATGACTTCTAGCATTCTTCGTGAATAATTTTAGAGTTGAATGATTATTAGTTAATCATCCTAGAAAAAGGCGTGGCAGCAGATATAGACATAGGCGGCATTATAGCTATAATACCAGCCTTATTGGGTATATGGATCATAGTCTCTATACCAGTTTACATTGCTGCGAGAGTGGTTACGAGTGGGCGAGCCAAGTTCATCCAAGCAATGGGGGCCACAATACTGGGCCCATTGGCATATCTGGTAGTTGTGATAATATCAACGGCAATACTAGGATCCATTGTAGGTGGTTTAGCAACACTTCCTGCAATCATACTTGCTCTGATAGTATGGCTCTGGGTTTACAAAGCCAGTTTTAAGACTGGGTGGTTAGCTGCAATTGGAATATCAATACTTGCAATAATCGTATTTATTGCAGCGAGTTTTGTAGTCATGATTGCGATGTCGATTCTATTGCCAGATTTTGCAGCGCCTTCAATTCCCCTGCCCCTGCATCAAGCATAGTTTTTCAATAGGCTTAAGCAATAAAGGAAGCAAGGAAGCAGACAGTAGTTTATTAAAACCAGTTCTGAAATTAAAATAGAGTTGGAGTGAATGAAACGCTTACTAGTTATACAGAATGCTCGCTGTGAACATTTAGGAACATTACAGTCGATGTTTGAAGATGATGATTTTGAAATTAACACAATGATACCAGGAGATGGTGATAGCCTACCCGATGTTACAAAGGCTTACAATGCACTAGTAATTTT
>JBHICO010000134.1:0-2871 GCA_046759645.1 Nitrososphaerales archaeon | reverse complement strand
TAAAAATGTCTTCAAGGATAGATCCTTGGTACAGCTTATTACAAAAAAATTCCCTGAAGGGTTTCACGATCCTAAACTTGAAAAAAAGTGCATCAAGATGTGGTTGAAGAAGGGTCTGCCGGCAGTAAGGATAAGCGTAGATGAAAATACAGTAAGGATTCCCGTAAGTGCAATGGTTAATACAGAAATAGATCATAAGCTCAAGAAGAAGATATATGAGCTCAGCACTCTAAAATATGCTGGAAAGGGAAAACAGCGTAATGCTAAATGAAACACAGGTTCTTGATCGGGAAGAAAGAAATGCGCTTCTTAAAATTGTGGAGAAATTTGCTGGCAATCATGTTATAGAGGCATGTTGCGCTTATGGATCCAAAGTTGCGGGTTATGCAAGGCAAGATAGCGATTATGATCTTTTATTGGTTCTGAAAAATTATGACCATATCATAAAATATTTGTATCAAAAGAATGGGATAGATGTTTCAATATTACTTGTTGACAGCAGATGGCTCATCAAGGACGCAGAAAAGGCCTTGCTAGGAGAATTTGTCGTAGGAAGACTACTACATCCATACGAATCCTTGATAAATACAGCCTACCTTGCAGACGTTGAAAAGAGATACAAGAAGCGAGTTATCTTGGAAGAGTTGAGGGAGCTTGCAGCTAATGATGCACTTTATACAGAGATTCTGATTCCTATGCACTATTTTCTCTATTCAAAATTGCAAAAGAGAGCAAGAATTTATCCTCACGCCCTGTATAGTTATGTAAGAACATACTCTGATGAGCATGGTAGGGAAAACCTAGAAAAGAGCATGAAAGGCTTTACACTAGCTCTGCATGAAGTTGAGAAAGAAGGATTTATGCGCCTTGATAGAGGATTCATCACAATTTTAGAAGGAAAGATGAGTATCAAATCTGGAGACGGAGCCTCGCTTAAGATGTCCAACGCTATGCGTGGGATGTTTTCGTGGCTTGTTCATACATATGCAGGAAGGAGGACTCTCAACTTTGTAAGGCAGGAAGCTAGATCAAAACTTAAGAGACGAAAAACTATAGGGAACCTCCCTAGAGATCTAGCAAGTCCTAGATCTCTGCTAAAACTGGAGGAAGGGATGTGTATCGAAGGAGATGGATGGTTGAAAGAACTGGCAACACAACTTAACTTCAGAGATTATTCCATAACTCGAAGAAAACTTGGTGATCTGCATGCAGCAACCAGACTTTATACGATAAAGGAGGGAGGGAGAACAGAAAAACTAGTTGTTAAGGACTTCGCAGGCATGGGGGCATTGAAGTGGAATGCGATAAATGTGTGGGCTGTGGGTGTAAAGAAATTCGACGCAGATCCGGCATCAAGACTGCGAAGAGAGTATAGAGCCATAAGATATCTCAGGAGCATAGGCTTAAAGACTCCAGACATAGTTGCCAATGTACCCTACAAGAAATTGTTGGTAACCAGATACATAGAAGGTATTAAGTTGAGTGACATAATAGAATCGGTGCTATCAAACAAGTCTGACGATATAAGAGCAATAACACATTGGGGGGAGGTATTGGAGGTACTACATGCCAAGGGGCACGCACTAATGGACACAAAACCAAGCAATATACTACTTTGTGATAATAAACTATTCTTTACAGATCTAGAGCAGTTCGGTTTTAATGATGATAAAGCATGGGACATAGCCTGTTTCATATATTATTCTATGAAGTTCACTTCAAACGAAGAAAGAGCAAGAAAGGTTGTCAGAGCATTTATTGACGGATACATGCATAATGGAAATGTCTCTACAATAAAGAAAGCACTTCATAAAAAATACATATCTCCATTCTATCCTACACTAGTATTGGGAATAATAACTGCTGTTAGGGATGAGATCAAGTCATGCGTTAGTGCTTACTCTTGAATTCGGTATAACCACACCTACCGCAAGAGAACCTATCTTTATGCTCTCCCATGAAGACCCCCTTACCACATCTGGAGCATTCTTTCTTCAGTCTCTTTGCCTGTTCGCCCTCAATTTTGTAATACTTCCATACACTTGTATTCTGCCCCTTCTTTCCCATTATTCTTTAGCCTCCTCTTCAGGTTTGTTCTTCCCCTTTGCTTCATTCTTTGGTTGTTGAGACTTATCTTCGGTCTTAGCTTTTTCTTTAACTTCAGTTTCAGCTCCTTCCTTGGCTTTTTCCTCTTTGCTTTCTTTCGGCTTTTCCTTAGGTGCGGCAGGAGCGCCTTCGCTAGGTTTCTTTCCTTTAGCTTTCTGTGCTTCCTTTGCCTTCTTCCTCTCTTCCTTGGAAAGCATCCTCATGAAGACGTATTTTGGAAGATGCCTCCTAGCCAACTTTTCATCATCATAAATGTAAAAAACGCAACCGATATCATTCGTGCCTGTCGTAGAAATAAGACTGATTGGTATGACTAACCCTTTGTCCAATTTTAGTTCTCTCGCAAGCATTTCAGCCGCATCCTTCCTCGTTAGCCCGCCTGAAAGCCCTTTAAACAGGCATCTTACTTCGCGCCGCTTTAAAACTCCATTAGTTTTATCCTCTAAAGTTACAATTGTGCTCAAGTAGAACGACTGCCATATGGAACTCTTATAAATCTACCGTGACACTTTAGCTTATTTATAATCGTAAAGCAATTTTAATTATCAATGGCTCGCTACATCGTCCATCTTCGTAACGATGGGTTCAATGCGAAGAACGCTGTGGATTTGTTACATAAGGCCAGAAATCTTGCTGATCACACTTCGATCATAAGAGATTCACGCATCTCCACCAAGTATGTAGAATTTGATATAACAATTACAGCTGATAGGCTTGATGATTTGTTATTGAAATTGTCGAAGATCTCGCCAGTTGTGAATGCTG
>JBHICO010000133.1:0-2908 GCA_046759645.1 Nitrososphaerales archaeon | reverse complement strand
CAAAAAGCATACCGACTCTTGGAGTTTGTCTGGGCTCTCAAATAATTGCAAAAGCAGCTGGTGGTAAAGTGTACAAGGGTACAAAGAAGGAGATAGGCTGGTATCCTATTGAATTAACGGAAGATGGTACAAACTCTATATTCAAAGGCTTGGAGAAAAGCATCAGAGTTTTCCAGTGGCATGGTGATACATATGATTTGCCAAAGAATGCCTTAACACTAGCAGAATCAGAATATTACCCGGTGCAGGCATTTAGGGTTGGGAGTGCTGTAGGAGTACAGTTCCATCTAGAAGTTTCGAAAGATATGGTAATAGAATGGATAAACCAGTACAGAAAAGAATTAGAATCCGTTAGTAACTACATAAGCAGAGATGCTATAACTGCAGATCTTGATTCAAATGCTGATGCTTTGAAGGAGCATGCGAAAATTCTGTATAAGAATTTCAGTAAAATGGTAAGAAGCAGCAAAATGGTTAGATGAGTTGATGAAAGGAGTTACTTGCTTCTTCTGATTAAAGTTTATATAAAAACATGCTTTTGGATCATAGCACAAGGGGCACTATATGGTGGCTGTAGAGCAAATATTCAAGGGAACCATATCAGGTAAAGAGAAGGTCATAACTGAAGAGCAGGCAAAACAGATCCTTACCGAATATGGTGTGAAGGTTCCTGATTTTGCTTTGGTCAATTCAGCTGATGAGGCAGTTGCACAATCAAAAAGGATAGGCTTCCCATTAGTGATGAAAATAGTGTCACCTGAGATCCTGCATAAGACAGATGTTGGAGGCGTGAAGGTTAATGTTTCTTCCATAGATGAGGCCAAAGAGGTATTCAATGACATGTATGGTAGGCTTTCTGGCAAGCATAATGTGAAGGGTGTTTTGCTGGAGAAGATGGTTCCATCTGGAGTTGAATTGATAGTTGGATTACAGTACGATAAGCAGTTTGGGCCGATAATAATGGTGGGCCTTGGTGGTATCTTTACTGAAGTCTTCAAGGATGTATCATTCAGGATGCTCCCCATCACTAAAGATGATGCCAAATCTATGCTAAATGATCTGCAGGGAAAGAAGATATTGAAGGGCTTCAGGGGTGCTAAACCAATAGATCAGGAAATGCTTGCAGATGCATTGGTAAAGATCGGTAAGTTGGGAACTGAAATGGCTGCTTACTATGAAAGTGTTGACTTTAACCCTATTGTAGTTTATCCAGATGATTATAGAGTAGTTGATGCTAAGATACTGCTAAGGGAGGAACCTCTACAGAAGCCAATCTCTAAAGCAGAAGCAAATTCTCAATACATGGAGAAGTTCTTCTATCCTAAATCGATAGCATTGGTAGGGGCATCATCAACACCAGCTAAGGTTGGTTATTCGGTATTGGATAGCCTAGTTAACCATGAATTCAAGGGAGAAGTATACCCAATAAATCCAAAGAGGGATGAGATATTAGGCAAACAATGCTACAAGTCATTAGAGGATATAAAAAAGCCCATAGATCTAGTAATTGTTTGTGTAGACGTATTGCAGACACCAGACATAATGGAGCAGTGCGCTAAACTAGGCATACATAACGTTCTGGTCATATCTGGCGGTGGCAAAGAGTTAGGAGGCGAGAGGGCAGAGGCAGAGAGGAAGATCAAGGAGTTAGCAGATACGAGGCAGATAAGAGTGATAGGACCAAACTGCATTGGCATGTTCAATGGAGAGAATAGGCTTGATGCTGCGTTCCAGGGCCATACTAGGATGTTGAGACCGCCAGTAGGGCCTATAGCATTCCTTACCCAAAGCGGCACAATAGGGATCAGTTTCATGGAGACTGCTGAAACATTTGGAATGAGCAAGATGATCAGCTATGGTAATAGATCTGATGTTGACGAAGCAGACATGATCTGGTATCTAGCAGATGATCCAAAGACAAAAGTCATTGGATTATATGTTGAAGGTCTTGGCGATGGCAGGAAGTTTGCCAATACAGCTAAACGTGTTATGAAGGAGAAGGGTAAACCAGTAGTAGTGTTGAAGAGTGGGAGGACAGCTAGGGGAGCTAAACAAGCGGCATCTCATACTGGCTCCTTAGGTGGAACACATACTGTAGTAAAGGGAGCATTTGATCAGGCAAACATAATTTCTGTTGACAGCTATTCTGAACTTGCTGGAGTTGTGAAAGCGTTAGCATGGCAGCCCATACCAAAAGGCAATAGAGTTGCTCTAGTATCAAATGGAGCTGGTCCTGTTATATCTGCAATCGATCAATTTGAGAAGTATGGACTGGAGGTCGCAGACATAGAAGAGAAAACATTGAAGGAGATGAAGGATCATTACCCACCAACATTCCCAACTGGCAACCCAATGGATGTTACTGGGTCTGCTGTTGCTGCCGATTACCAATTTGCTATCCAGAAATTCATGGATGATCCTAATGTTGATGTTATCATGCCCTGGTTTGTATTCCAGGACGATCCATTGGAAGAGAGTATAGTTGATGTGATGGCAGAGTTTCAGAGGCAGGCAAAGAAGCCTATACTGATAGGATGCATTGGAGGGCCATTTACAGAGAAGATGTCTAAGGCAATAGAGGAGAAGAATATTCCTGTTTATCATGAAGTGATACCCTGGGTTGTAAGTGCAAGTGCGTTAGTGAAGTGGGGAAAGATAAAGTCCTAACACAATTTCACTGTTCTGGTTTGACTCTTCCCCTCTTTCTTTGAGTTCTGCAAGAGCAAGGAGATTGATAAAGAAGAGTTCAAACTAGAACTTGTATAAAAAAAATATGTAATGGGGCATCTGTCAACCTGATGACAGATGGATCGTTATGTCGCAGACTGTAGGGCCTGCTGTAGTGACCGATATTGTATCTGCGGCAGTGGATACAAATACACCGCCTACAGTTGGTGAAGCGAATGGA
>JBHICO010000132.1:0-3069 GCA_046759645.1 Nitrososphaerales archaeon | reverse complement strand
ATGAAGACTGTACATTGATCTTCGCATGGCCATGTACTTCTTCCTTCTCCTCCTTGACGAGATTGAGTGATCGCAACTCTATTAAGCCTTGTTCATTAATGACCTAAATTTTCAGTAAATATTATTGACACCAAACCCTTTGAGGTTATCTGACTTTTCTTGATAGGTGGCAATTAGCTATAAGGTAAGTCATACATCATTATCGATCAAAGAATAGAGCTGGGTAAATCTTGTTTATTCATGCCCATAAAGAGTACAGTGGTTACCGAAGACATCACCATACAAATGGAATAAAGAAAGAATGGTGTGAATGCCTCTCACGAGACCAGTCTCTCTTCGTGAGTTTATATGAGCAAAACAAGGCGAACTAACAGTTTAGACATTCTCATGTAATATCTATCCAATAGTTCTCAACATTTTAAACGTAAATACATAAGCATTCTCAACAATTTTCCCCTATAGATGACTCAAGTAAACTGAGATTGACCATGAAATCTGTGTTAGACATATGTTACAGACACTTATTCTAATTCAGCATAGTGTTTCCATAGGGCTAATGACCGCAGATACAAACCACGATAGACAATTCAATAGGACAAAGAAAGGTATATCACCAGTCGTTGCAACTGTCATCCTTGTGGCAGTAGCAGTTGTAATCGCAGCAGCTCTAGCTGGATTCTCAGGTAGTCTCTTTACAACATATTCAAGCAGTGGCAGCGTTTCAATCAAGACCATGACAATAGACATAGCTGGTGATGGTTTCATTGAAATGGCAAACAAAGGAGCCCTTGCAGATTCTGTTGCGTCTATACACGTTCCAGGATCAGCTGGAGGTAACGGAACTGGACAAAGACCTGCTCTTGTAACCGATGACGGGACATGGACTTCCATATACTTGGACGGAAATGGCGATTGTTCTGCTAACGCGGAAGCACCACAGATAGAGGCAAACAGTGAAGCAACAGTATGCTTTGTTGACGTAGACATTGAACCAGGTGCAGATGGATTCATCGCAGGACAACAACTAACCGTCAGGATAAAGATGACTAGCGGGTCACAACTTACGCAGAGCGTAGTGGTACAACCGTAGAGTATAGTTGAACTAAACTCCTACCCACTTCTTTATTTATACAATTTATAGATTAGTTTGAACTTTGCTCTGCTCTCTTCCTTTGCCTATACCTTTTCCTATCCCTATCTCTATCCATAACCTTATTCCTCTTCTGGACCTTGCCTATCCAAATCCCTAGCCCCAGCCCTATTCCTGCGAGTATTGCAAATGCCACATATTCCGCGACCATGATACTTGATCCCCCAGCCTCTAGTATATAACAATCACATGGGGATCAGCTGTTTTTAATGAGTTACCTCACCTCCACAACTTATCCAATACTGTGAGTTACTCCTTTGCTCTGCACCACAGCTGCGGTGAAATCTGTGTTGATGACAAAAAGGGTAATTATTCTTAATTCTAATATAGGGCACAATTCTTACTAGTGTGCTATGTCTACAGAAAAAACTGACTTTGTAAAAATATCTGAAGTAAAAATAACAGACGCGGTAACTATAGTGGTTTCAATAATTCCTGACAAGAAGAGAGTTGACGTTCGTGAATTCATTACTACTAAGAATTATACAGGTGCTACAAAAAAAGGAATCAACGTGCCCGTTGAACACATCGATGAGATTATGAAAGCGGTTAATGAGGCTGTTGCAAAGTTGCAATAAATAGAACTTGATGTACATGGTTAAAGAATAATATTGTCAAGGCCTGAACTCTGCTTAATCACAATGGCACTCTAGCTGATAACATAGAGCAAGAATATAGAAAATTTGAGAAGACTGTAAGGCTCTTAGGGTTAGAGTAATGATTCCCAATATAGTTAAATAGCCTACATTTTCCTACTGCCTTCGATGAAGAAAGTAAGTCAATATACCATGATAGGTATTGCAGTAGGAGTATTCTTCGCAGGAATAGCAATCGGATATGCTGTTGTTGATGTCACTAACGGTGACATAAGATCTGATACTGAGTTGTTCTACAATCCAGCTCTGAACCCTAGACAGATCGACTATCCTAATGTTGTAGGGTTCAACGATCTGCACATAGAAGCCATAAGACACCTCCAACCGAATGGAGATCCGACTAGGTTGGACGTATTGGTTCATCATCACTGCAAGGTCTATGACGATAACACAGGAGCATGTTTACTTTTCCCATCGGGAATGGGAGACCAAGATAAGCCATATGGCATAGAATATGTAATTACAGCAGAACAGTATGCAGAGTTGGCTCAGGAGGAGAAGCAATACTGGCACTATCATAAAACAGAGTTTCCTAGGGCAAAAGCAATATTTCCAGATCTGAACGAAGATGAACTCGAAAAAATCCTTCCTGTTCTAGATGAAACGTATGGCAAGGTACTGTATTTCTGGCAAGTAGGAGACAAATATCCAATTGGCGAGCCCGAGATACTGGTAGTGCAGGATCTACCAGACGTACCTTAACAGCTATAAAGTCATGACAGAAGAGAGCCGAATACTGAAGCTACTGCCACGATAGACCACCTTTTCTTTATACAACTTCTAGATTAGTTTCAACTCTGCTTAATCAACCAGCATTTATAGATATCAAGTTGAACAGCTTATGAGCAGCTTATTGACGCATCTTCTCCCATTATTACAAACAGGGCATCCACGGAAGCATTACTGCCAGTAAATGTATAGCTAGTTGGGCCTGTGCCCCCTGCTACAATGAATGCAGTTTCCATGTCGGGTATCTTATATGTAATCGTGTCTGAACCATCTGAAACGACCATATTCCTACTCATCCCTCCATCGTTGCTTACACTTGCGTAAACGAGAAAGTCAACCCCTGCACCAGCAGTACAGGTCTCTGCTGTCGTCGTATCATTATTAAAGTCAAATTCGATTGTATCAAGAAGCTGAGCTGCTTCAGCTCTAGAGCTTACAGCAACGTCTAGGTTGGGTGCCTCGCTTGAAGTTATAGCAGCATCTGCAATCGTGTCTGCTGTAATAGCATCGTCTGCTAGTTCAACTTCAGTATTT
>JBHICO010000131.1:0-3080 GCA_046759645.1 Nitrososphaerales archaeon | reverse complement strand
TTACAGTTTTCGCAACATCAGATAAGGTCTAGTCTGCCCACATGTCGGTATGCACGAAAATAACTGAAGAGGAGCATACAAACTTACTTGATTTATGTAACATGCAAGGAGGTACGCCTTCGCTTATTAAAGTGTAGTACCATTATGCATACCATGCAAAAAAAAGCCATCCTCCCAATATTTCTTGGATTTTTGTTGCTGGGACAGACAATTGTAATGGATATAGTTTTGAGTTACTCACAGAGAGACCTAGAAAATAAAAGTCAGCATCCTACAAACAAGAAGCAGTTCTATGAATGTAGAATAGATTTAAAGACGATTAATTGTCAACCTTTGCACAATAAAATAGTGCGCTATTTTAGTGGAACTGCCAAGTTGATTTATGATCCATCACAGGTCATCTCGGATGGAATTAGTCCTTCTGGCTCAATTTCAGTGGAACCAAGAGCTAAGAGCATATCAAAGTTGCCAAATAATGAATGGCAGTTTATAGCAGTTACATGGGATGGAACTAGTCTGAAGTTATACAGGAACGGAGCACTTGAGGACTCGTATCCACGTATAGGTTCACTAGTCGAGCCTGTGCCCGCAAATATAGGAAGCGGAGAACAAGAAAGCATAAGAGGTTCTTATTGGAGAGGTGATATGGATGAAATTCGCATATACAATAGATCTCTAACGCAACATGAAATAATCCAAATTTTCACTGAATCCAAAGATGTTCTAAATGGCATAGTTGGATATTGGACATTTGATGGTAATACGAATGATATTTCAGGAAATAATAATCATGGAAATTATCGAGGCAATAAAGCCGAATTTGTTGATGGTATAATCGGAAATGCTTTGCGGTTTGACGGTGATGATCATGTTTCCCTTCCATCGCAACCAGCATTTTCGGAGGCGCTGTCTTTCACCGCATGGATTAAACTGAATACAGAAGCGCTTGATAATTCCAGAGAGATATTCAACAATAATCAATTTTTCTTAAGAGTTGATCCGCAATCAGAAGCTCCAAATAGAGTCTCAGCTTTTGTAAAATTGCTCAAGAATAGGCCTGATCCTTATGGCTATCACAATAAGGGCTTAATAGTAAGCATGGCATTTGCACCAGATGGGCGATTATTTTTTACCGAAAAGAATACCGGCAACGTAAGAATTATGAAAGATGATAAAGTTCTCGAGACCCCGTTTGTAGCTATTTCAAATATTTATACTCTGTCCGAATCGGGATTGCTTGGATTGACATTAGATCCTAATTTTGCTGAAAATCACTTTGTATATCTTTATCATACCTCTGTTGACGAAAAGACAGGAGAACCTTTCAACAGAGTTGTACGGTTCACTGATGATAATAGCAGGAGCACTGATATGAAGGTTCTTATAGATAGAATTCCCGCCAATAACGTTGGAGCTCATTCTGGTGGCGCGCTAGCATTTGGACCTGATGAAAAATTATACATAACTGTTGGAGATAACCTCGAAGCTGAATCGTCTCAAGATCCGTCAATTCTCACGGGGAAGATACTCAGAATAAATAGAGATGGAACAATCCCTGATGACAATCCATGGCTTTGGGACAGCAATCCCTCTAGAATTCATAGTAATGAAGTACTTGACGAGAACGTGATCTGTGAAGTGAGGTATAGGTCATACTGTAATTTCTCAATACGCAATCCTATGGTAGCAGAATATGATGACGAATTAATAAGAACAAATAATAAATTTATTGTCGAAAAGGATTTTGAAGTAAAACAAAGTAATCAAACCTCTATCAAGTTCACTGTCAATAATCCATCAAGCGATGTGAGTTTCTACCGCGACTATAGTAAAGGAGTCGGGGGTTTGAACCTAGAAAGAGAACGGGACTGGACTCGGTACAACTATTTGACATTCTGGGTAAATGGCTCGAACGATAATTCTATCTTAGGAGTAAGGATAAGAGATTCTAACTGGGATGACCGCTATGAAGAATACTCAATACGGAATAATTTTACCGGATGGAAATCATTCATGATTCCATTAAAAGATACATACCCCTCTATGGATTTTTCTTCTGTACGTGGTATAGAATTCGTTTTTCATAGAGGTTGGAATGCTACAATAAACCTAGACGCAGTGTACGTTGCGAATTCTTCTGATCCTTTTGTTGAAAGGAAAAGCTACTCGTATGTTTCCCCAGTTTATACTATTGGACATAGAAATATGTTTGGAATTGCTTTCGACAATGAAGGAATAGGGATAGTAACAGAAAACGGGCCCGAGAGCTACGATGAAATAAATAAGATTGAGAGAGCAGGGAATTATGGCTGGCCAACACACCAACCTCCTAATGTTGCACCGGAACTCTCAAAATCTTCGATTAAACCATTGACAAGCTACTTGCAGAATATTGTTCCTACACAAGCAATTTACTATGATGGTGATGAGAATCCAGAACTGAAGGGGAAGTTCCTTTTCGGTTCGTATTTTAGGGGAAATCTCTATGCTTTATCATTTGACAAAGGTAGTGAAGAAATAATATACGAGGAAGTGATTAGCACAAATCATACTGGCCCGCTAATATCCTTAGCTCAATCTCCAGATGGATCCCTCTATTATGCTGGCTCAGCAATATACAAGCTAGAAAAGGTTGTTCCCAATTATGAAGAACAAGTTCTATTTCCTATCGAAATAACTGGACCGGTTGACGTGAAGGATCTCCAACTCAGCAAAGATAAAAAGAAAATGGTTATAGACATAAACACGAGAGAGAGTTCGTCTGTAGTTGCTTTCAAAATTCCAAAGTTTCTTTTGGATGGGATATTCAAAGTTACCGATAGTAAACAACAGGTAGATTTCACAGTTAACGATTCATCTCCAGATTATAATATAGTTAATATATCTGTCACAAAGGGTGATTCAAAATTAGAAATTTTCGGAACAATGGTAATTCCTGAATTTCCAGTCGCTATAATGGTAGCGTTTGGCGCAGTTGCTATCATGCTTGTCACTACGCGATTGAAGAGATCTATACTATTGTTAGTGCAACTTTAAGCTTCAGTATCTTTATTTATCATCATGAATGCATACGCTGAAGA
>JBHICO010000130.1:0-3112 GCA_046759645.1 Nitrososphaerales archaeon | reverse complement strand
ATCCATTTTTTATAGCCATATTGAAAAGAGACTCAGGCTTCAGAGCAAGTAATCTGCTTAGGACTGTCTTTATTGGATCTAAATGAGTTACAAGCAAAACATTCGTGTTAGGATGCCTGTTTGCTACAAAATCAAGTATATTGTTAACTCTTTCCCTAATAGCTGAAAATCTTTCTATTCCTAGCTTTGCCAGCAATGGGTCATCTTTGTAAAATCTAAGGAATACATTTCCATATTTTTCAAGTGTATCATTATAGCCCATGCCCACCACAGAACCCATATCTGTCTCTGTAAGCCTATCATCTGTCGCATAATCAACACCTATAGTTTCAGACACGATCTTAGCAGTCTCAACAGTCCTGCTAACAGGACTTGTATAGATTGCACCTATAGGAATTGACTTTAAACCATTTGCAGTCGAAACGACTTGCTCTCTGCCCTTTTGTGTAAGGTGAAACTCTAATTCTCTTCCTGCCAGAATGTGCTGAACGTTATTCTCTGCTTCACCGTGTCTCATCATCAATACAAGAGCCAAGATGGTAAATTCCTCTTACAGTTAATATAAATCAAGGGGAATGCAACGTAAAAGAACTAATTGTGTAGATATTTGTGAGGATCTTTATCGAAGGATGACTTGCAACCTCCAGAACAGAAGTAGAACTTTTCTCCTTCGTGTTCAGACATGAACCGCGCCTCCTTCTCGTCTACTGTCATTCCACATATGGGATCTTTTGCCATACTTCCGATCATATCAAGCATCTTTGTGTGTTTCAATCTTTTTTGGAATCTTGGCAACTTGGTTTCTACCATCTCTTGTTTTTTTCTACGCTTTGAAGCTAGGGGTTTCCGACCTACCTTGCTCCTGCTAGCTTCAATCTTCGGTTTGTATCTTGTCAAGAGTAACGAATTGCTAACCACTGTTGCAGAACTCATAGCCATTGCACCAGCTGCCAAAAATGGGAGGAAACTGTACATCTCAGGACCGAATACTGGAACAAGTGCTCCAGCTGCTATTGGAATCAATGCTGTGTTGTAAGCGAATGCCCAGAAAAGATTCTGTTTTATCTTTGTTACAGTCTTCTTGCCCAGCTCAACAACAGTGACTACATCTCTCAGATCTTCCTTGATAAGTATTATTTCGCCTGTTTCTTTGGCTACATCGGTTCCGCTTCCGATAGCTATCCCTAGATCTGCAGCAGCAAGTGCAGGTGCATCATTGATGCCATCACCAACCATTGCCACGGTCTTGCCCTCACTCTGTATTTTCCGGATAACCTCTTCCTTTTGCTGTGGCAGAACTTCTGCCATAACTCTGTCTATTCTTAGTTTGTCTGCAATTGCTTTTGCCGTTTTCTCGTTGTCACCTGTAAGCATCACAACTTCGAGTCCATTATTCCTTAGTGCTTTTATCGCTTCCATAGCATTTTCCTTAATTGTATCCGCCATTGCAATTATTCCAGTTAACTTGTTATCTATGGCAACAAGAGTCGCAGTCTTTCCCTGTTCCTCGAGTTGCTCCAATTGTTTGTCAACAATGTCTACTTGCATTCCATTATCTTTCATTAGTTTTCTATTCCCTATGAGTATCGAATGTTCACCGTATCTTGCCTTTATTCCATGTCCTGAAACAGCTTCGAACGAATTGGGAACAGCAACTATGAGTGCTTCTTCTTTGGCTTTTCTCACTACAGCTTCTCCTAATGGATGCTCAGAACCTTTTTCTGCGATTGCAGTTAGCCGCAATACTTCTTCCTTGCCCATACTGTTCAGAGCTATTATATCTGTCACAGAAGGCTCGCCCTTTGTTAGTGTACCAGTCTTATCGAAAACGATAACCTTGATCTTTCTTGCTATCTCCAAAGATTCTCCTCCTTTTATCAGAATACCATTTTCTGCTGCCTTACCAGCTCCCACCATCAATGCGGCAGGAGTAGCAATACCTAGCGCACAGGGGCATGCAATTATTATTACGGATACAAAAGCAAGCAAGGAGAACGTCAAACCGATTCCCCCAAAGAAGAACCAAGCTAGGGCGGATATAGTAGCAATAGCGGTTACTACTGGGACAAAGTATGAAGATATCCTATCGGCAAGTTTTTGGATAGGGACCCTGCTAGATTTTGCTTCCTCAACGAGTTTTATGATCTGTGATAAAACTGTGCTCTGTCCGACCTTCATAGCAGTAAGCTTCAGAATTCCGTTCTTGTTTATTGTGGCACCAATCACCTCGTCTCCGACTCCCTTCTCAACAGGTATACTTTCTCCAGTTATTGCAGACTGGTCTACAGAAGAATTTCCTTCAACTACTATTCCATCAACTGGAATTTTTTCTCCGGGCCGCACTAAAACAACATCATCAACCTCTACCTTCTCAACTGGGACCTCTTTTTCATGGCCGCCTTTAATCACATGTGCCAACCTAGGTTGAAGGTCCAACAGCTTCCTGACTGCCTTGGATGCCTTTGCTTTGGTTCTTTGCTCAAGCAGTCTGCCAATGAGTATTATGAGAATTATGATTGCAGCTGTTTCGAAGTATACTTGCGTAAATGGAAAGAGGGTAGGTACAAATGTTACAATTGTGCTGTATGACCAGGCAGCAGTAGTACCCATTGCTATCAACACATCCATGTTAGCTATCCTATGGTGCATAGCATCACGTGTCCCTTGGTAGAATCTCCAACCGATCCAGAACTGTACGGTGCTTGCCAAAGCAAAAAGAAGGTAGTGATTTATCTGAAGTGGTAATAAGCTAAAATAGGTTAGGAATATTACTGGTGCTGTCAAGATTGAGCCAATTATGACATGATTGATAAGTTTTCTAAGTTCCTTTTCTGGAGCCATGAACTCGTTAACACAATTGTTACTGCAAAAGTAATATCGGACACCCTCAACTTCCTGACTGATAGAGTCCTTCTTCTCTTCTACAAACATGCCGCAGACGGGATCTTTTGCCATGTTAACTCATATATATCTAAATTTAGATATATCTAAATATTTAAATATTCTGATCCTTATCGAATATACGTGGCAGTAAAGATAGGAAGTTTGATTAAGTTCTACACAATATTATTACTTCGAGAGGGTCCCAAACATGGTTATGATTTAATGAAAG
>JBHICO010000129.1:0-3116 GCA_046759645.1 Nitrososphaerales archaeon | reverse complement strand
TCTGCGGATCTGAGTTGGAACCTGTACCAGGAAAGCACATGGTCTGCTACAATTGCAAAAAGAGACTAGACTGTTCAAAATTGCTTAGCTGCATCCTAGGTAGGTTATAATAAATCATTCTAGTTCATTGTTTCTAACGTATAGGTTGGCTACCTTCCGGAGATGGGAATCAAGTTTTATAATAGTTAGCGTCTAGTCAGCATAGGCAGAAACCCTAGATTTGTTCATGAGATTACTGCTTTATGTTATCAGCTAAATGGTGCTTTGCAATACCTATATCATTTCCCGTATGCTATTGGGGTGGCTTCATAACCCCAATACATTTTATTTCGCATTCGGAAAAATTAAAAATCCATACCATCACGCTTAGTTAAGCAAAGCTTAAACCGGCTAATTGGCATACTCTTCAAAGGGTACCAGGTATGTCTCAAAGTAATGGGTAGGAACATTCAATCCACTCGAGTATTTTATTAGCGTTTCACTGTTAGTATTTACGAGTATGATGTTAAGAGAACCATTATGATAATTATGGTTCATGTTAATCCCAATTTGAAATAGCTTCCTTGCATAGAAGTCAGTATCAGAAAGTGAATATCCTATAAACACAATTTTTTCGGCCAACCTTATACTATCTATTGCCTGTTGCCATACAGCCATTAGATCAAAGTCGCCTTCTTCTTTTTTGGTTAAGTAAAGGCTCTTGTCTAGAATTGGAGGTACTATTAGCGTTCTCAGCTTATCCGATTTACCACAATCACGACATAAGAAAGAACTCCTTCTTGCAAAAGGTCCTTCAAGTTCCCAAAGTTGTTCACATCTTATACAATAAATCCAATTTAAAGATCCGTGAAGCTTTAGTAAGAGTGAACCCTTCTGTTCGTCATTCTCATTTAACCAGTAATGAAACCCCCTATTTTCCTTTCTAAAGATTCTTTCTACAAGCGTATCATAGTTGAAAGTTATCAATGTGTCTTCATCTTTAACCATATTCATTAGAAAACGCTTATAGCAAGGCTTTGGTTCCTTATCCATCATTAAATCAATAGCTTTCTCAATATACCACTCCAGGTCTTCCCGCAACTTCCCTGCATCATAACTATCCAGTTTCTTTCCCTGAGGTCTCAAGGAGGCAAGTCCGAGCTGCTCCGCTACCTGCATGTGACTAAGGATCTCTTCTATATTCTGACACCATCCACCCTTAATTTTGTCCAACATATGCTTCGTAACTTTGTCGAATTTACGTTGTTCACCGGCTCCAAGCTTCGACCTCAATCCTTTAAGGAATGTTTCCGAGCTGAAATCTCTGACTAAAGGTCCACCTGCACCTTTAGAAAAGCCAGCACCTAGTACGTATACAGCTCTAGTCAATACACCAAGTTATTTGTATAAGTAAATTATAAGCATAATCTGGAATCGTGTCCATCACACAGTTGCCATCTGTCTTTATCATCTAGCAAATTTGACATATTCTTGCAGATTGCCATTGAAAGTTTGCAGAATCACAACACACAATTTTGTATTTTTTCAAATGATAAATCCCATAACATGATGAAGCCTTATAACAACTGATTTCCTAATTTCAATTATGTCACTAGAAAAGGGTATCGGTTTGGAACTGAAGATTGCTGACCTTTTCAAGAAAAGTGGATACGAGGTTGTCCACAACGTTCGCAAGAAAGGAAGGTCTGGTGCCGAACATCAGATAGATGTCTGGGCAGAATACAAGGCACCTCTGCATACTTCTACTGTGATAATTGAAGCAAAGTCGTATGAGGCAAATATAGACAAAGACATTGTAATGAAGTTAGTCGAGATCCAGCAAGACCTGAGGGTTGATAGGGCGATTTTAGCAGTAACTAGTGATTTTACCCCAGGGGCGATACAAACGGCAGCCCAGTACCCAAACATAGAGTTGTGGAACAGGGAAAAACTTGCTAGTGTGATTGGAGAGGTTCAGCTCATTGACACCAGCGATGCCGTAGAACAAGTTTCTGCCAAGACCAGAAGTATGGTAGCACCAGCACTTTCCATTGAGCAAGTGAAAAGTTACGCTGAAAAATCTGCCGACAAAAGATCAAAAGGTGGGTTCCTTGGAAGAGGAAAAATAAATGAAAAGGTTCTTGCAGTTGAAAAGTTCCTTTACCCATACTACGATGTGGAGATGTCGGTTACGTTAATTTCTATCGAGAGAGCAGGCATGTTCAAGAAGGATGCTGTCACTAAGACTGTAAAAAGTAGAACGGGAGTCGATGCAGTAACAGGTGCTCTGATCAATGTAGATGACAAAGGGATAAACTATGGGTACTCTTTCCTAAGCCAACTAAATGGGGATGAAATACGTCTTCTCTACCTTGCGTCTGGATACAAGACGTTTGCAATGCAGGATGCACTGGCCCTAGGCCTGAGCGAGGGGAAGACAAGAAAGTTAGTGAGGGGTCTAGTTGCGAAAGGTATTCTAACACAGAGTAAGGGCAAGCCAGTCATTTATGAGAATCGTTTCGGCTATCCATCAAATCCTCCTGCTTTGGTCAGCGTAGCGGAAAAGCATGCCACCCAAAATGCGTTATTAGAGGATAGAAAAATCGAAGTGATGATACAGCCATCATCCGTTACCTCTGCCTTTAATCAGTACTGGGACAGGTGCGAAGTAACGTCTATTCACATCGTATACTATCCCTACTATGCAATCGTTTACGAGAGAGATAACCAAACTCAGAGAAGGGAGTTTATAGATGGAATGACTGGTAATCGGCAAGAATACTTGGAGTCGGTGTTGTCGGTTGATGCCTTTAAAAAATGAATTAATCTTATAACTAGATCTGAAATCGCAGAATAATCCTTTAGCTCTCATTTTATTTCATTCTTGATTCATGTTATCAGCTAGATAGTGCTTTACTATGCCTGGGGTATTGCAACGTCAAAAATGAACTTGAATTCATCTAGGAAACTTTCTCCTCTGACTTCAAACTGGAATCTTGCTTCACTTAACGTATAATCCAGTGGTTCAAATAATATGACTCCTTCTTCCAGTATTCCCGGGTAGATTTCATATTCTATTTCAGGAAAGTCAACATCAAATGCATAGGTGGTTTCAAACTGCTTATTGCCTTGGAATG
>JBHICO010000128.1:0-3262 GCA_046759645.1 Nitrososphaerales archaeon | reverse complement strand
AAGATAGAACGATCTAGGCTTGGTTATGGAGTGTTTATACTTCTTAACGTTGATGGTATGTAGTTTTATTACCACATTATTTAAGTACGTATTCTAGCCAAGTTCTTTATCCATCCTTCTTAGCTCTTTGAGGTTTACTAGCTGGATATCTTTACTTCGCGTAATTAGCCTACTGAGCTTTGGCTTCGCGTCTTTTCCAATTTTTATCATTGTCTTATCTTTTCTAGAAAGAGATACTGTAAGATCCTTCTTTGCAAGTTCTTTTCCAAGACCTCTTGCTTCTTCCAACGAGTCTAAAATTCCCCTTTTCTTGTTTGACTTGAAAGGAGATGGATCTATGAAATTTAAATCTATGATATTCTTGTTTACCGTTACCACTATAGATTTTCTATTATTAGTTCTGACCTCCACATTACCAGACTTCAACAGTTGAAGAGCAAAGGTTAGTAATTTGAAATCTATAGGTTTCATCTAATCTTTGTCTCTATAGTTATGCTACCACTAATTTTGATATGGCTTACAGCGCTTGTTCTCCCAGGTCCTGATGGAATATGTATATCCAGATCATTGAATGTATAGGTTACCGAAGCGTGCTCCTTCGCAAGTCTGTTGAAGATATCAACGACGAGATCGGACCATGCTGCCTCTTCTTTTGACATACAAGTACCTGAGATTCAGAATATTTAAGGCTGACTGACGCATACAAATGCAATCCTCCATAACATCTTTGTCAAATGATAGACATGAAAGAAACGATTCTTAAAATATGCTATATGTTGCTTATAGCATGATATAGGCATAGCAAAGCACTATCTAGCTGATAACATAAAGCAAGAATACTCTAAGTTTGAAGAAGCTGTTAGGCTCCAGTAGGTATAGACAATTGGTTCGACATGGTTAAATACTTGTTAGAGACGATAACCGTAATGAACAAAGTTGTAATACCAGCTATATTAGCAGTAACATTATTAGTAGCAGGATTTGTGGCACTAATGCCCGTTCAAAAAGCCTACACCCATCACAGTGCCGTATTAGCGGCAATAGCGTCCCTTGCAGGAGGCACGGGGGATTTGGACGCGCTGTTAGATGATATACAGGGAACTGGAGGATTTGACCTGACTAACGTACGAGCCTGGGTTGGGGGAGGCCTTACTGAAGATTTTGGTACAGTTACTGCTACAGCTTCGACCACAGCCGTCATTATAGTTGATAGTACAACACAGATTCGAGGAACAATATGTGCCATAATAACTGATGTAGGAACAACAACCGATGATTTAGTAATTGAGGTAGCTCTCGATCCCGCTCCTGTTGCAAACTTCGCAACCATAGTGGAGGAGGGAGAGGAGGATTGTAGTGAATTTACTGGCTTCGGTCTCCGACTAGCTGGTAGTACTCCCGCAGACGCCGATACAGCAGACTTCGCAGTCTTCAGTCAGCTAATAGAAATACCATAAGCTAACTAACCTTTCTTTTTTATTTATACAAGTTCTAGATTAGTTTGAACTCTTTATCAAGCGTGGTGAACTAGCTAGGCAAAAGGCTAAATCTGAACTATTGAAGTTATTGGATAGATAGAATATGAAAATAACAGAAAGCGACATGCCCGATGAGGATAGCTGGAAGATCTTTTTCGATCCCTATAAAATCCTCATAACTTTGGGTTTGAATAATAAAATCACAGATGTAGCGGAGTTTGGTTGTGGTTATGGGACATTCACTATTCCTGCTGCAAAAATGATAGGTGGAACGGTGTATGCTATTGATATTGAACCAAAAATGGTAGAAATTACACAGAAAAAAGCAAAAGAGAGCAGGTTGAATAATGTTAAAACAATGCTTCGTGATTTTATATCGGAAGGCTCTGGGCTTGAGGAAGAGAGTGTTAGCTATGTCATGCTTTTCAACATTCTTCATTCCGACAAGGCAAAAAAACTGATAGAGGAAACGTATAGAATTCTACGACCTGGGGGAAAGGTTGGAATTTTACATTGGAATTATGACCCCAGCACTCCAAGAGGTCCGCCGATAAACATAAGGCTCAAGCCCGCACAGTGTGTTGGATTAGCTATATCTTCAGGGTTCAAAAATCCACAATTATATGATCTGACGCCGTACCATTATGGAATTGTATCGACAAAAGGTTAATTGGTGTGGATTTTCAATTTTTCCGAGTGTGCAAGATTTATCAGGTTATGCAACTCCTGCTACTTCCGGGTTTGAATGCATCCTCATATGGGCATCTAGTTCCTGCTGACTTTTGAATTCTTGGCCACACTTAGAGCACTTGAATGTCATACTATTTCATTCGGTCTCTATGGTTTATTGCGAAATATTAAACTACGGCTAGGTATAACCAACAGCATGACTCAAAGATATAGAATATTGGCTACAAAGAGCCCTTCCACTATCATCCAGAGCTATTTTGCGTTATTATTGCTCCTGGCGTTAATTGCCGCCCTGCCTTTTTTGTCCTTAGGGGTTTCACATGCAACTCACACGACTGGATATGAAGTTTGGCTTCTAGACCAATCTGACACAAGCGCTGAAGGTGGAGGCACTCTCTACATTTACAGTGGAGCAAGTTTCACTGGAAAAGGTTATAGGGGTAATCCAGAAGTTATTGACTTGGCGGATAGTGCAACAGGGATTGGTGATGGCATAGGAAAGAGACCTCATATGATCTTCTTTAACACTGAACAGAGTCACGCAATAATTTCCAATGGTTCTACCGGACATATCTACATCGTGGATGCAGACGAAAGGGAAATCGTTTCGAATATTCGTATGGGAAAAGATGGTGATGAAAAGAGGGGAGCTCATGCAGCGATGCCGGCACCAGACAGCTCAATGATTATAGTTACAAACCACAAGAAGCTAGAGAGGATATCTACCAACTATGCTAACAACGAGTACGCCTATGATCCTAATGATGCTCTTAACCTGGCAGCTATTGAGGATGAAACACATCCTGATAACTGGATAGTTTGTCCTATATTCACGACGGACAGCATGTTTGTCTTTGCCACTCTTCGTGGTGGCGGACTATATGTGATAGATGTAAAGTCAACCCCGATGGAGATAGTTACGTCATTTGGCAATGATCAGATCGCACAAAATGGTTGTGGCGGAGTCACCAACGTAGAAGGAAGCAAGATGTACATAAACTCAGGAGGAGGGACTGGTAAGCATCCGCTCGGTTCAGACGTCTATTCTTTTGAACTCTCTGGACTGTCATCAGATCCACCGACGGTTTCTGAGC
>JBHICO010000127.1:0-3266 GCA_046759645.1 Nitrososphaerales archaeon | reverse complement strand
TGTAATAAGAGAGAAAAATTATGAGGCTGGTAAGTTAGGATTCGGTGGGGATTATGGGCCGATAGAATTTGCTAGTAATGGGTGGCGTCTAAGATTTTTTATCATAAGCTATGATGAAGTTGAAGTGCCAATTTCTTCAGACCTAACACATTTCTATCTCCTAACTAAAGTCACAATCGAAAAGGGATTCCTAAGTACGAAAGCTGTGGATTTTACGTGGCAGGCACCAACTAGTGTTAACGGCACGACACAAATTGAAAAAGAAATACTAACGAAGTTAAACAGTGACCTTTCCTTACGCTCATTACTTCTTGCTGAGCTGAGAAAGGAAAGGAATGTTACGATAAAGTCTTACACTCCAAAAAAAACACCGAAACAGGCAGGAGCTCAGGCATCACATGCACAAATAGTAATATTTGGTGAGGTGAGAAAGAGAAAGGATATATTCATCAGTAGAAACTGTTTTGATATCTATAACAAAATTGCAGAACATATTACGCAGGCTAAGGCTGGCTTGTGATGAATGAATCTATCTGAAGGCTATTCTATAAAGAATCTATTCGTCCGACGGCAATGGATTATATAATCAAATTGTTGTTGTTGAATCAACTTGATACTGGTAGCAGACAGGGAGCATAGTAAACAAAGAATTCTTTCTTTGCTAGATCCACTAGTTGCGAGATGGTTCTCCAAACAATTCAAAGACCTGACTCCTCCACAAAAACAGGCGATTTTCAATATACACAAAGGGGATAATACATTAATTGCAAGCCCCACTGGCTCAGGTAAAACATTAAGCGCCTTTCTTAGCATAATAAGCGAACTGGCGAAGGCATCTAGAAAGAACGAGTTGACCGATCAAATTTACTGCGTATACATTAGCCCCTTACGCTCGTTGAACAATGACATAGCAAAGAACCTGAGAGAGCCATTGGAAGAACTTTCAAAGAAGGATGAACGTATATCACAAATAAGGGTAGGTGTGAGAACTGGCGATACTCCCCAAAATGAGCGTGCAAGGATGCTTAGAAAACCCCCGCATGTTCTCATAACAACGCCAGAAAGTATAGCCATAATATTATGTGCACCAAAATTCAAGGAGAAGTTAAAAAATGTTAGATGGCTCATAGTCGATGAAATACATGAGTTATGCTCCTCTAAAAGGGGTGTACACTTAAGTTTGAGCTTAGAAAGACTTGATGAATTATGCCGACGCTCAGTTACTAGGATAGGATTGAGTGCAACAATACATCCATTAGAAGAAGTTGCAAAGTTTCTTGTTGGGTACAGCAATAATAAAGAAAAAGACTGTGTGGTAGTTGATACAAGATTCGTCAAACCATTAAAGTTGGAAACATCATGCCCTGTTTCTGATATAATTCACACGTCATCCTCATTAGTAAATAAGATGATGTATGCTAGGGTTAGAGACATTATTAAAACAAATAGAACAACCCTTGTCTTCACAAACACAAGGTCTGGAACTGAACGCATTGTACACAATTTATCAAAACTAAAAGTGGTTGATGTCGATGAACTAGCTGCACACCATGGGTCCTTATCACGCGATACAAGGCTTGGTGTTGAGGATAGATTGAAAAATGGAAAGATGCGTGCTGTAGTTACAAGTACAAGTTTAGAACTTGGACTAGACATAGGCAGTATAGATGTTGTTGTGCAAATAGGCTCTCCAAAATCTATTTCAAGATGTATTCAACGAATAGGAAGGTCTGGTCATTCTCTAGATCGAGTTTCCAATGGCTACATGATTGGATTGGAACGAGACAATCTTGTAGAAGACGCTGTTATATGCGCAAATGCGATGAAGGGTAACTTGGATGCCGTATACATCCCCAAGGGCGCTCTTGACGTTTTGGCTCAGCATATAGTTGGTATGGCACTCGAAAAGAGATGGCAGGTTCAAGACGCATATAACGTAGTAAGGAGAAGTTATTGTTATCATAGCCTAAAAATCGACACATTTCGACGAGTTGTCAAATATCTTTCAGGAGGATATCAGGGACTTGACAGACACAGAGTTTATGGGAAGATATGGTACGATGAGGATCTAGATGAATTCGGAAGAAAGGGCTACATGGTGAGAGTCATTTATTCAACCAACATAGGTACCATACCCGACGAAGTTGCTGTAAAAGTTTATACCCTGGATGGAAAGTGGGTCGGGAATATCGAAGAAGAATTTCTAGAAAGGCTATCCCAAGGTGACATATTTGTGCTGGGTGGTAAAACACACGAATTTATCTCTGCGAAAGGATTCAGAGCGTATGTTAGGAAGGTAGAGGGTGTCAAACCAACTATTCCAAGCTGGTTTAGCGAAATGCTACCTCTAAGTTTCGACCTCGGAGAGGCCATTGGGACGCTAAGAAGAGAAGTGTTTGAAATGTTTGAACAGAATTATACATTGAAGGATATTGTGCTGCTGATAAAATCAGAAACGTTCTCAGATAATAAAGCAGCGAATGCTATAGTATCATATATGAGAAGTGAATACGACTTTCTTAAATTATTGCGGTTAAAGGCTTTCCCCAATAATCGAAATATAATTATTGAAAACTTTGTTGATGGATTTGGTAAACAGAACATTATATTTAATTGCGTATTTGGTAGACGTGTTAATGACGCTCTATCACGAGCGTATGCAAATGCTGTAAAAAATATGATAAACAGAAACGTTATGGTTACTGTTAACGATAGTGCCTTCATGCTGACATTGGCAAAAGACAGGAAGATAAACGTGAATGATTTACTAAAAAGAGTAAATTCCCAAAACCTCAGGACATTGTTGCTAGAAGCAGTAAAGCATACGGAGATGGTAAGGCGAAGGTTTAGGCACTGCTCAACTAGGTCATTCATGGTTTTGAAGAATTACAAGGGCTATGCAATCACAGTGGCGAAACAGCAAACCAATGCAGAAATACTTATGAAACTCTGTGAATCACTAGACAACTTTCCAGTCCTGGCGGAAACATATAGGGAAGTCGTTGAGGATCTTATGGATGTAAATACGGCCATCAAGGTACTGCAAGATGTGGAACATGATTTGAGAAATTTTGTGGTTTGTCGTGAAAGTGATGTGCCTGCACCTTTCAGCCACGATTTGATTGTAACAGGCTATACAGACGTTGTTCTGATGCACGATAGAAAGGAGCTACTCGAAACTCTTCATGATATGGTGATGAAGAGAATCAAAGGAGAAAAGCTAAAACCCTTAGTCCTTAAGAAAAAGAATTGGAGATAACCCATGA
>JBHICO010000126.1:0-3352 GCA_046759645.1 Nitrososphaerales archaeon | reverse complement strand
TAGCAGGTATAATTATGACGATCTTTACAAGCATAGTTCAAACAACTTACGCAGATAACGGAATCGTTGTGAATGCAACCAACGATGGTAAAGTTGTGTCATTTGATGTAACGAGTGGGAATGATTCTCCTGGAATACATAATTTCATCATCACAATTCATGATGGACAGTATTCCAGAATAACTGAAAGTCCTCCTGGATGGATGGCTGGAATTATAGATTACAAAGCAGTAATGTGGACAACAAAGACTCAACCAATTGAGCCAGGAAGCACAGAAGATAGCTTTGCCATGGAGGTTAGCCGTCCAGGTGAATATACTATTACTTGGAGCGTGTCAGATTCTACTCTGCACCCATATGCTTGGGGCACATTAACCGTAACCATATGATCTGAAAATTGCTGTTATTTTACTGTCTTTTCTTTTCCGTGGCCTTCCCTTTTTGATTAAGATGTATATATGCTACTGCAACATCGCAGTGGCAAATACCACCTGAAAAGGCTCACAGAAGACTACAACAGTATCATATTTGCTAGCATCTATAGCATCAAGTAAATAATTCTGATCACCCTTGCTGCCCTTAAGTTTCCCAAGATGTTCCCCATTCTTCACATCTCCATCAATAGTTAGGTATACGCGAAGATCCGGACCATTTATGACCATGAACTCTTCAAAGCGAAGAAATTCGTTGCCATTTACCGACAATATTTTCGCTATCCCTTCTGCGGCATGACCCCCAACACCAACAAACGAACCTATCCTATGAACCTCAATATTCGGTTTCATCTCTTCTTCACTCATTCCTGCCATTTCCTCATCTATACTCCTAGTTACTTGAGCAGCTCCCATCATAACCATCTCTTTCTCGTTATCACTCATCAGTGAAGCCATATGCATTCTATCTTCCTCGCCCATAGAGATAAACTCCTGATAATCTTGCATTGCCATCTCGTCAGTTGGGATAGGCTCATTTACTTCCTTTACAATAAACAGAGGCGATATTAGGAAATAACCACTGATGGCTGCGACAAATGCGGCAGCTATGATACCAGCAATTACACCCTTACGCATGAATGTAGTATCTAACGATGGGAAGATATACTTTTTTCGTACTTATACCCAAAGCTAGGTCTCGATCTCATGTGATAAATAAAAATTGGGATTGCTATGCTACCGTTCATTTGGCATATAGGTGCTTTACAAGGCGTAATAGCTGTAAGCTTTTGCAAAATGTAGAGCAGTGAATAGATATTCTTACTAGAATATGGGTCCCGGCATATATATATGAATGATGATAAGCAAGCATTTGAACCGACTTTGAACGACTCAACTTTTATCAATTGCATCCTACTAACAAGAAGTACAAGTTGGATAAGGAAAGGTATTCAAAGCATATAAAAAAATTCGACATAGGACATCTCATCATAATTTCGTTAGCTCTTCACCTGGCCGTTATAGGTCTTCCATCTTTTCAGACGGTCCATGATGAGAAGGTTTACGTATCAGCAGCCTATAATATTCTAATCGGTGTAGATTCTAATCCGGAGCATCCCTTTCTAGGCAAGCTCTGGGGTTCAATAGGTATAGCCGTATTTGGTGATAACTTCCTTGGCTGGAGGATTCCAATAGTAGCATTTGGTATTTTAACACTATACGTGTTTTACAAACTATCGAGCCTTTTCCTTGATGAAAGAAAAGCTCTGCTAGCTACTGCATTCCTATCCTTTGACACCATATTCTTCGTCCATTCCTCCCTTCTACTGTTAGAAATTCCAGCATTATTCTTTGGTCTTCTTGCCTTTTACCTTTACTTAAAGGACCGTTATATTTTATCTGCAGCCTCTTTTGGCTTAGCTATCTTAAGCAAAGAGTGGAGTCTGCTTTTCGTAATAGCCTTACTGATTTACCATACGATGATACATAGACCTATATCTCTAAAAGGGATTAACATAAACAAGCGTAGTACAGTGAAGGCGGTTAAGTTTGTAGGAGTAGTTAGCGCCGTCGTTGTAATTCCACTGTGGGCTTTCGCCTCGACTTTCGTGATCTTCCTCCCCCTTACATATGGTGGATATGAAGAGGCCAGTGCTATGAACATAATTCCGGTTGATCGGGATGGAAATCCACTCCCTACTAATGCCACTTCTGCCTCCTTCGGGCGCCTAATGAATCCCCTAGACCAAGTAGGCTACATAGCTAGGTACCAATCTAATCTAACCCAACGCGTTCTACTCGATGACGATTACAAACTGGAATTCTCGAAAAACTATCCATGGGGCTGGATACTTCCCCTTGATGTAAATCCGGTCACTTATTTTGAAAAGGAAGTAACCTTTACAAATGAACTTGATGAGGAGGTCACAAAGATACCTTTAAGTTGGAAAGTCATAGGCAATTACCCCATTTGGCTAAGCATATGGCTGATAGCCCCATATGCCTTGTTCAATGTGATAAAGAAAAGGGGGAACAAGCTTGATTATCTCATAATTGCTTGGATAATAGCTACATTCTTCTCTTGGTTTTTTGTGGCTGGTCTTCTAGGTAGGATTGTTTATGCTTTTTACTTCATCAACGTAATACCAATTCTGGCTCTAGGCATCCCTTATTTTGTAGGTAGAGTGTCAAGGAACAACTCCAAACTTGAACGGATAATCACAATAGCCTGGCTCTCTGCTGCTTTGATATTCTTCTTCTATTACTTTCCAGTAAACGTAGCCACGCTCTGATTGGTTTAGTAATGTAATCCTTTACACATAAAGATATGACAGGGAAATTAAAGTTTTCTTGGTTAATAGTAAAAAAGTATTCATGGCATTAGTTCTGCTTATAACACAACAAATTATTCTTGCATGGCTTCGTATTGATTTACTCTATCCTGCTAATAGAGCCAGTAAAATAATCAATAACCCAGATATCTGCTCTGATTTGAATCTCACATGGTCTATTTTCTATTGCTTTCACCAATTTTACAGGGTCCTCAGTTGTTAATATTGGTAATCGTTCCGTTAGTTTGGCATAAGCGGTCACAGTGTTTAAGCTGTCCTCGCTAGACTCCTTTATGTTGATAGCATTTACAGGTGAGATGTTAGTTGTTCCCCTGCTTAATGGATAGGTTTCATCACCAATAGTGAAACTCCCATTGAGTAGTGTTAGGTAAACAGTTGGGACTCCAGAACTTTTAACATGACTAACGACCAATTCTAGATTTACGGAGGCAGGTTCGACAATAGTTGTTGCTGGTATGTGAGCATCACCGGATATGTTAACAGAATAAACTGCGCCTAGGGGTGGAAGTCTGGGGCTATATGGTATTGACCCTTTACCATGAAGTGCATATGCTTGTTCGAATACTG
>JBHICO010000125.1:0-3448 GCA_046759645.1 Nitrososphaerales archaeon | reverse complement strand
TCACTACCTGCATCTTCCACAGTCGGTTTATCATTATTTGTATCCTCCACAGTTGATCCCTCCTTGCTATGTCTAAATAATATTAAAAAGATGTGGATGTGCGAACCAATAATAACTCAGTATGCCATTACACGAACTAAGAAACCCTACATTTGAGGTGAGAAGTAAGGCACCGCTACTCTACTTCGACAAACAACGAATCTGCTTCTCCTGACAATGGTATCGGATGCATCATGCCCTGCCATAGGAAGGACTTGATGCCGTAAGCACCTTCGCTTTCAGGGATCCATGATACTGAGATGTCTGCAGTGCTTCCTGCACTTATTTCGCTTGCAATCCAGGATAGCATAACCGTTAGCCCATCGCTATCAACAACTTGAAATATACAGACAAACTCCTGAGGTGTACTCAAGTTGCTCTGGATCTTGGATATTAACTGGACTTGATGACCGCTCTCAAGTAGCGATACAGGATTGTTACTTTCATCAGTAAAGGAGATCTCTCTCATATCAATAGCATTCTTCGCAGGCATGGCTGCCTTTGGAGCCTCATATACTGGCATCACTCTTTCGCTGCCATTCTTTAACATAGTGACGTAATCGTTACTTTCTGCCATCAAAGAGTAGTATCCTGCAGCAATGTGAGTCATTATCACGAAGGGATGTTCTTCTCCCGGTGCAAGCCTTGTCTTTGCCATCTGCCAATCGACCCTACCGAGGTTGCCCTCCTTGTCATACCAGACAACAACAACCTTTACCCACTTTGTATGAGCATCGCCAGAGTTCATTATACTACCGCTCGTTTCAGAGTGTGCATGCGGATCCATGTGTTCACCTAGTGAATCTTCATGGGGGTACACATACTCGAAGGTGCTAGGATCCATGTGTGTAACAGCATATGTTTTAACATCAGAAAACATGAGAGAATCGGGTTTCTCCTCCCCTACTCTCCATTCAAATGAGATACTGTAGGAAGCAACCTTGCTACTCACAGCTGGATCATTTACAACAATATCAAAAGGACCTATGCCACCTGGCATGATTGTACGCATAAGTGCAAAAGCACTGTATTTTGGAAGCATATTGCCATCATTATCAAATAGATTTGCTGTAACATCTACAAATCCTACAGGCTCATCTGTATTATTTTCAATCAGGCCAACTATATGCACATGACCGCTAGTATCGGTGTACATATTATGGTCAAGTACTCTTACAATACCTTCATCACTATAACCAAAGTTCTCTCCAGCCAATGCTAGCAGTATTACTGCAATTACAGCTCCAGCAATACGTAGCAACTTTATCTGTTCGCTATATTTTATTATAAGTATGAGAATGCGATTTTATTGATCCCTGGATCTATGTTAGTTAGTGCATACAGTTCTCAACTGAAAGTAGGTTTGAGATCTTTTGTTGCTATACTGTAAAAAATTCAATAGATAGATGAGATCTAATTCAGTGCTTAGATTGATTATATGAATGGAATCAAATAATAAAAGAAGGTGCTGATGCCATTCTGGATTACAAATTCTTCATTAAACGATCACTTTTTAAACAATCAAGAAAGCGTTATAGTCCTTGAAGATCGGTTTATTCCTGCCACAGGTTGGAGAACAGGCTACAAAAGAAAATGTGGTAAAGCTTGCAAAGGAGGCCGAGAAGGAAGGCTTTGATTCACTCTGGGTTCTGGAAAGACTGCTCTGGCCAATAAATCCAAAGGTACCATATCCAGTGACTCCTGACGGAAGCCTACCGACTGAATACAAAACGGTGCTCGAACCACTCGATCTACTTACCTTTGTTGCTGCAAATACGGAGAAGATCTCATTAGGCACCTCTGTGATCGATATGCTGTACCATACGCCGGTGGTATTAGGAAGAAGAGTTGCAACGCTTGACTTCCTTTCTCAGGGGAGAGTTCTATGTGGACTTGGAATAGGATGGTCAAAGGATGAATATGAGGTTTCTAACGTTCCATTTGAACATAGGGGTGCAAGAGCTGATGAATTCATTGAAGCTCTAAAGCGCATCTGGAGTAATGATGTTGTTGAGTTCGATGGCAAGTATTACAAGATTCCAAGTTCTGTGATTGGGCCAAAGCCAATACAGAAACCACACCCCCCCATTTACATAGGTGGTTTTACCAAGGGGGCATTTGCTAGAATTGCAAAGTATGCTCAAGGATGGATAGGTGTTGTAGCTGGTCCTCTTGAATATCTGGAGGGTGCTATGAATATGCTAAAAGAAGAAATTAAAAAGGCTGACAAAGATCCAAAGAAGTTCAAGATCCTTGTTTTAACGTCGCCAAGTGTGACAGATTCTGGCTCTGGAAGCAAGGATACCCAAAGATTTCCGTTAACAGGAACTGTTGAAGAGATTGGTGGAGATTTGCAGCGCATGAAGCAGATGGGAGTAGATGATGTTATATTCAACTATAACTGGAATCCGGAGGGAAGGGATGTAGACAAAGTGATTGAGACTACGAAGAAACTAGCAAAATATGCTAGGTAGGCATTTTCAATCCATCGTAGGATGTACAACTACAAACATTAACAATTCAATAACTTGATTATTGTTGTATAATGTATCTAAAATCAAGGAAAAGAAACGCGCATGAAAACAAGTTATATTCGTTAATTTTATTGGTTGCCCTGCCCCTCTACCACTATAAGGGTGTTTGTTGAACGCACGCCATTCATTCTCCTTATCTTGTCCGTCACTGCATGTTTAACGTGATCTATATCACCTGATGCGACCTTGACTATGATATCATAAACGCCATAGATGCCCTCAACTTCCTTTACTTCTGGTAGTTTCCGTAACTCCTTGATTATTGAGTCATCTGACCCAAGAGCGCTGCTTATCAGCACGAATGCTGTCGCCATAGTATCAGAATTGATGGAGAGGTATATAGACATTCCAAATTCAATATACTGAATCCCAGAACGAACAACTACTCATTCTAAAGACTGAGCTTCAAGCTCTAGTCTTGCCTTTCGTTCGGCCCTTCTCAAGATCAAGGCTCCTATCACAAGCCCTGCTATTATTACCGCTAAAAGTATCATAGCAATGTGAAAGATAAATTCATTTATCACTAGCTGGATCTCTGATTCTTCACTTGCATCGATCACTGCTGTTGGTTCAGAAGCAACACATCTGAAGCAATTATCAAGCGTAATACCATATGGACCTGGTTGTAATGCATTGAATAATGCTATCCCATTATCATCTGTTCTCAAACGCATAACGGTATAATCTTCCTTTGAAATATCAATTGAAATACCTTCCTGTGTTCTGCCAAGAAAATCATTTACAACTATTTTTAATTCCTTAGGCTTATAGTATGAGACATTTTCTGCAGGCTTGATTCTAATTGTATTATCATCTTCAGCCGTTAACATAAATCCATGGTCTGGAGAAATAAATAAAGAATCGGTATTATATGC
>JBHICO010000124.1:0-3512 GCA_046759645.1 Nitrososphaerales archaeon | reverse complement strand
TTCAAAAGTATATGTAAAAGATACGTGAAAGCAGTCAAAAGCGTGGCGCTCAACCAGGGAGTAAAAGTTTACCAAAGCGCTCATTTAGCTAAATAGGCGGAATTACCGCTATAGAAGCAAGTTGCTAGTGATTTTTGCTATTACAGTTTTGCTGTAGTTAAACCCACGCTACATTACTTGAAGAGTTTTGGTTTTTACTTGTGCTAATACAATTGGCTTCTGAAGGCTCTCCCATAGGAACACCTCTAAGATATACTCCTCTGCAGCATCAGGTGTCCATGACTGTGAAGCTTTGATGGAGTCATTTGCTGGCAATTCACCTGCTATCCACGATAGAGATACAGTAATACTATTCTTGTCTTTTACCTTCACAATGTAGACGAAGGGTTGCTTCTCTGTCTGTGGATTAGTTATCTTACTTTGCACCAGTACCTGTATTCCTGTTGATATTTGTGATAGAGCTGTACCCATCTGATCTATAATCTCTGGTTCAGATATTTCTACACGCTCTAGCATAGATGCCACACCAATCGTTATGGTTGAAGCAGCAAAGAGCTCCTCAACCTCAACTGTGAATACTTTGTCAGCGTCTAGTGCTGCTGGAGGCGGCAATGTTCTGTCAGTGTACTTGGCAGTTAAAGTGTCACCATCTGATACCCTAAGCCTTGTACCAGTGCTTTCCTCATCTTTGGTGAAGGTTACTATTTCTTCAAATATTCCTGTGCGATCTCCAGTCTCCCTGAGATGTACTAAAAGTCCACCACGATCGGTTGTTGACCATATTCTTACCTGTATGGTATCTATAGTATCGGGATTGAAACTTGCATCAGGATCTATAACCCTCAAGACGGCTCTTTCACCAAAGCTATATTGATCCTTATCGAACATGATATTCCCAACGTGATAGGTAACAAAGATTGATTGTGAAACTACGGTACGTTTATCTATTCTAAACTCTACCGTTATACCATCCTCCCTAATGGCTGTTAGATCGCCGGGAAACATAGCCTTGTTTGGTGTAAGCTTGAAGCTCTCCTCAAATAATCCTGTATTGGGACCAGTTTCAGTCAGCTTGACTTGTCCCAGAGATTCGCTGGAGCTCGATATAACCACAGCTATTGTATCGATGCTGTCCCGGTCCTGATTTGAGTCTGGAGATAATATCTTCACAACTAACTCATCAAAAGGCGTTACTTCCGCGATGCTCAACATAGCCTGGCCATTTGCCTGCATTAGAGGTACACTAGGGAAGAGGAGCGAAAATAGTATGCAGCATGAAATAAGAAGATGGTGTATCTTCAACACTACCAGTAATTTCTTTCCCATATTATTTCGTTAGGGAAGAGACAGTACTATCACAAATTTCCAGTACTTGTGATCAACTTTCCTTTCCCCCCTCCAAGGGTTCTTTCTTTACACCTGCAAGCTAAATTAAGTATTTTTTGACCGACTTGTTTTACCTCTTTTCAAAAGGTGTGATTGCCTGTAATCATAATAATTATTTTACAGAGCGACGGGAAAGCAGATCTTTAAACGGTAATCTTAAAATCACTAGTCCAATTACACCTAGAACCGTGGTAACTACGAGAAACATGCCATGTGATATGATTCCCACTGCTAGTATCTCATCATATTGCTTATATCCAAGTGCGAAAAAGGCACCCATCCAAAATGCTTCGTAAGTGCCTATGTAACCTGGAGATGATGGTATTGCAAGTAGTAAAGTACTACCTGTAAATCCCAGAAGAACCACAAAAGGATCAATTTCAAAATTTATGGCAACAAACAACAAATAAACCCCAATAAAGTTCACAATCCATATAGCAAGCGTCATCAGAAACGAGAATACAATGTTAAATGGTTTGTTGCTCATTATCTTCATCCCGTTTGCAGCGTTAATTATCACTTCCTGTAATTTGGCACTTAACTTATTCACATATCGTATCTTGTGTAGCGGTCCTATGATCCTAACAAATATGTTGGGCCTTAATGTGAAAATTATAAGTGCGGAAATTATTATAGCAGCTACAATGGCACCTTTTGTAACTGTATCAAACATCCAAGCTTGTGCAACATTTGTAACAGGAAACAGAGCGGCCACTATAACACCTAATGTTAATAATCCAATTATATCCATGAGTTTCTCCAGTGCTATTGAAGATAATCCATAACCTACATCGATTCCTTCCTTCTCTTTCAATAGTACTGCCCTTATTGGTTCATTCAGATGAAATGGAAGTATATTGTTTAACAAGTAACCAATCTGCACTATGCAAAACAGATTAAGAAACTTGCCTTTTCCAGTTATAATCTTCCATCTTACAGATCTCAGGAAAAATAGACTAATGAAGAGCCCAAAGGACAGAACGATCCAACTAACAGATGCGCCTGTGATTTTTTCTGAGAGGTTTGAAATATTACTGCTCTGAATTATGACTGCTAGTATTACAGCGCCTACAATTGCTGACAGTAAGAGAGCTTTCATTACCAATTATCCTCAAATCCCACCTCATCTAAGCTTAACGTAAGTGTACCATTTTTTATATCTAGAATTATCACCTCGTACGATTTCAAAATACCTCTTCTTGATTTCTGCTGTAATAGGCCCTATTTTTCCATCAGAAATCCTTTTACCATTAACATGCCCTATAGGTGCTATCTCCCAAGATGTTCCAGAGTAAAAAAGTTCGTCGGATTGAGTTAGTTCATTAACAGTTATGGTTCGTTCAGAAACCTTTAGCTTCGATTCTTTTACAAGCTCTAATATTGTATCCCTAGTAATCCCTGGGAGTATTGAGTGCAGTGGTGGAGTCATCAACTTTCCTTCTCTTACACAAAATATATTTCCAGATGTACCTTCTGCAACGTGGCCATTGTGATCAAGTAATATTGCATCTTCAAACCCTTTTTCTTTTGCCTCATACTGGGCTAATAAAGATAATAGATAAACCCCTGCTGCCTTTAGGTGGGGAGGTATAGAGACGGGAGGTGGTTTGGTCTTTGAGCTTATCATAACCCTAAGAGGCCTAACACCTTTTTTTAACAGATTCTGATTGTGTCGTAATATTGCAATCATCAATCTTGTCGAGTCTCTGTCTGGAGTTAAGCGCAATTCTCCTGACCCAAACCACACTAACGGCCGAATATAGCATCCAGACTTGATGTTATTTGCTATGAGTGTATCTATGATCGCTTTTTTGACCTCTTTTCTAGTATATGCTATAGACATTTTTAGAGTAGACGCCGATTTCAAGAATCTTTCCAAATGATCATCAAGCCTAAAAATGACAAGTCGGTTATTCGATATCTTATTAACCTTTATTCCTTCGAATACAGCGGAACCATAATGAAGTGAATGATCCAAAACGTGAGTTTTTGCATCATCAACTCGAACCAGTTTTCCATCAAACCATATGTAACCGGCACTTGGCATAATTACCACTTACTTAACCTTATTGTCTAAGAACTTATGTATTAATTATTGTATTACATTTCGTAAGACACAATTACTA
>JBHICO010000123.1:0-3565 GCA_046759645.1 Nitrososphaerales archaeon | reverse complement strand
CTGCCTCCGTTTGGGATCTACTACAATGCTAAAGTTTTCACTTCCATATGAGTTCGTATCTACTATCTTTTTAGAGTCGGGAAAGTGTAACTGCAGCACAACACCCCGTTTGGCACCTACAGAATAGGCCACCTCATTAATTTGTGAATAAGCTCTATTAGGATTATTTTTGCTCAGTTTTATCATTGTATCTTTATTTTTCTCAATCTCCAACTTCAATTCGCGGCATATAGAAGTGAAACTCAACATGGGTCTTTAGTATCGTGCGACAAATAAGTATACCAGATCTTCAACTTTTTAAGCATTAGCGTGTAGGAAGCGCTGTGTTCGGTGCCGATTTTGAATCTGAAAGAGCAAGCAGTGTTGATGATTACAAGATAACGTGCATTCGATTCATCGAAGACATAAGTTTGGACTACAAGGATTGGGTTGATAGATACAAATTGCCAGAGGAAGAGAGTGTCTCAAGAAAAAATTCTATAGATAAAGTCGTAGAGACTACGAACGAATGGATAGGGAAGTATGGTAGTAGTATCAAGAAGATCGATATCATTAAGGATGATGGTATAAGTAAAATGGGAGAATTCACCGCAGGTTTTCCCTTCGAATTCATGATCTACGTTGAAGGTCAGTCAAGGTACGTACAGGTATCCTCAGGGCAGATAAAAGTTCACATTAAAGCTAAACCACGGGAAGATCGAAAGATCAGGATCTCTCATTACTCCAAGGAACAGTTTGCTCAACTCCTTGCCTCGAGTGATATATCGGTTGATGCAAGTAAAATAGATTTTCAACCAAAAGATATTCTGGATGAACATGTTGTACTTGATGCTAGTTCATGTAAACCAACTGAAATAATATCTATAACTCTAACAGCAGAGGAGGTCTCTGACAATGTTAGTGGAGAGAAACGTGGTCTTAGTACATTGATCAGGATAAAATGATCATTCTTCAGGGGTTATCTCGATCAGTACACGTTCTAGTGACGCGCGTCCGTCATTATATTTTATTGATGATATTAACTTAGATACCGGTTTATCTTCAACTAAAGTTGCCTTTCCCTTTATTTCCTTTCCATTCAATTCTACAATAACTGAGGGATTCTGCAATACATTTTTCAGCCAGTCTCCATTCATATTTCTTCTGGAGGCATAAAATTTGTTATTGTAAAAGACCAGCCTAAGTGGTACCATATGCAACTTGCCAGTTTTTCTCCCAATAGTTGTTAAATTAGCTATAAACGATTTTTCCTGAATGTTCAGTTTCATATCAAGTCTTCTGAGAAAAGCGTTCATAAGTGTTTGCAAAGATAATAACAATAGCTCTATACTTCACGGAGACCATATTTGTTAATAAGAGGTAGTATTCTATTCAAAATTATTAATTCATGATCTGTTTGCATATCAAATGATAACATCAAAAGATAATCATTCATTAGCGGTATAGTGCTCCGTTTTATTTTTTCATAGAATGTAACCGTATAAACTGTCTTCCCAAGTTTGTCTTCCAATGTTTTTCTAATATCTACTGTTATAGCTGTTTGAACCGCGTATATTTCAGTTTGCTTCTCTTCCTGCGCTCTTCTATTCTACATCATGTCGGTTATGTTGTGATATGTGCTGTTTATGTTAAGTTATTGGCGAAACTACTCATAGCATCTGTATGTGCAGGGGGTGGGATTCGAACCCACGAACTCCTAAGAGACGGGATCACCCATTTTAGATCTTGAGTCCCGCCCAGTTGACCAGGCTTTGGTACCCCTGCACTGCACACATAAAAGTGTGTGAATATATAACTCGTACCTATGTCATTTCTTTGGTACTTCGTCTAGATGTCAACAGACCAAAGTGCATCTATTATTTTCTTCACATGTTCATCAATGCGTATAAGAGGGCTTATGCATTTTTACCAATCGTATCATTTCTGCAACATAAGATGCCTAGCAACTTGTTTTTGACACAATTAACTGTTAGCAATGAAATATCATCTACTTCAAAATATTTGATGTGATTCCTCTTGCTAGGAGTGTTCATATAGTTTACAATACGCATATGGAAACTTTTATTATCCTGACCAAATAATACGGCTGATATGAAGCTATCAGAACTTAGGAGTGGGATGAGAAGCGTGAATATAGAAGCTTCTGTAGTAAGCGTATCGGAACCTAGGACTGTGAACAAGAGAGACGGCGGTACAGCAAAAGTTGCTGATGTTATTATAAAGGATGATAGTGGAGAGATTAAACTTTCTTTATGGGAAGATCAAATAGAAATGGTCAAGGCAGGTTCAAAGATTGCGATAGAAAATGGGTATACGACGAGCTTTAGAGGCGAGAACCAGCTTAGCGTAGGAAAGTATGGTAAGCTAAACGTTATGGAGTACTGAATTTAACTTATATAGCCAACATCTTTGCTAGGCTGTTTTGTCTGCTGCGCTTCTGGAATAGATCGCTTGCGCATTTGTTGTTCTATAGTTTGGATCAACATTTCGGTATCTTTAGCTCTCTTTTCAAGATTTTTCATATCGATCTTTACACCAATCATGCCCAGTAATGCCTCCAGAACCGCCTGTGATGCCTTTGCGTCGACTACGTACCCTGATGTTTCTCCAAGTAAACACGTGCCATCCATACCCTTTAACTTGGCGAGTCCGACTATCAAACCATTCATGCCCGTTATACTACCCCCCTCCATAACAAGGATTCCTCGACTCTGCAGTTCTTTAAGTAAATCAGCATCTGTTGCCGTTGCATATACTTTTGGTTTCTCCGAGAAAACTCCTGTGATATATGCAGCTAAGGTGAATGCCGCTTTGGCATGAAATTTGTTTGCCAATTCAAGAATTTCTGTCCCCAATATGTACTCCGCCTCAGGTGTTGAAGGCTGTGCATCGCCAGTTAGTAGAAGCATATCTGGCTTGCCATTATTCTTCCAATAGTACATACTATTCTTCATAAGATCAGCGGTGCCATCACTCCTGATCATGACTTGTGGTGGAAACGAGTGTGAGTAAATGTCAGCGAGCAACTTCGCACCAACTTCATGTATAAGATGCTCTACAGCCAACTTCCCCACATAACCGCTACCAGGTAGTCCACAAACGAGGTATGGTTCCTCAAGGGCAGGCATTTTTCTTACATTAAATACAACCTTCAAAGTATCAGACATGCAAGAGTAACATAGTTGGAACCAATTTAAATGTTAAACTAAAAAAGGAACTCTACTCCTCAACACAAACCATTGTCTCTGTGCTTGTAATGCCTCTTATGGGATGAATCCGCTGCGTCACAAGGTCGGCAATCTCCTTGAGGTCAGACGCCTCTATCGAGGCAACCAGATCAGTATGACCTGTAACAGCAAATGCTTCCCTTACACCCTCAACAGTTCTCATGACACCAAGAACACTCTGTATATTACTTCCTGGTTCGATTTTAATTTCCACATAGGCTTTCATTAGCAATCAATGTACCTGTACTGTACTTATAAGTATTTTATTTGTAAGCAATTTTCTTGTAATTCAAAATAGTATACTACAAAAGTAAATCTTTGATATCCAACTAACTTGT
>JBHICO010000122.1:0-3593 GCA_046759645.1 Nitrososphaerales archaeon | reverse complement strand
GGTGTAATCTACATAATCAGGATTGTAAATGCCCTGGTGCACTTGCTTTCAATGATGATAATGTTGAATAACAACAAATTATGTAGTTATTATCCTAAAAATTTAATCGCGGCTCTTTTAAGAAATCAATTCAGGCCTTTCTGACCATCGTCCTACGTTTTTTAAAATATGTTCAGCATTAGAGAATATTTTCGAAAATATCTGGTGATAATAGCACTCTTCACTGGAGCGAAGTAAAACCGATTGGTGCTGCTGGCGATAAGTCTCTGCTTGCTCTGGTTTTATAATTTTTGGAATAGCTTCAGATAAAAGATTAACTGTCCCACTACCCTCATCAAATTGTTCTTTCTTTCTCCAAATAATTTCTTCAGGCAATAAATCCTCAAAGGTTTTTCTTAATATCCACTTTTCAACAGGCGGATTACCCCATAGTTTCCATTTTGGTGGAATAATCTGTGCCAATTCAATCATTTTGGCGTCTAGAAAAGGTACGCGCCCTTCTATTGAGTGAGCCATAGTCATACGGTCAAGACGCTGCAAATTGATATTATGAAGTGAATTTACTGACCGTCGAAGTTCTCTGTGAAGAATTTCTTTATCAGTTATATCCTTATAGTATGTATAACCTCCAAAAAGTTCGTCAGCACCTTCACCTGTTAATATGACCTTAACAAAATCTGAGGCTAATCTCGAAGTAAAGTAACATGGAATTGCACTACGAACGAGGTCTTGGTCAAATGATTCGAGATGGAAAATAATTTCAGGAAGTTTTTCAAGAACTTCTTCTGCTGTGATTATATACTCGTGATGAACTGAGTCTATATGTTCTGCTGTCATGCGTGCAGATTCAATATCCCTACTCCCTTCTATGCCAACACAAAAAGTGTGTAAAGAATTCATGTGCCTTCGAGCAACGGCTGCTATGAGACTGCTGTCCAATCCTCCAGAAAGAAACGCTCCCAAAGGCACGTCACTCATTAGACGCTTTACTACTGAATTTTCAAAGGTCTTTCGCAGGTTCGTGGTATGCTCTTGGTAAGAAGTGTCCTGAGGCCTCAAATCAGGTACTTCATAGAACGATTTAAAACCAATATCTGAGTGATACCAGGTACCGGGTGGAAACTCTCGGACGTCACCTTTGAGACTGTTCATACTTTTTAATTCTGAAGAAAAGTATAGCGTACCATTTTTATCAATCGTGTAGTAGATGGGTTTTATACCTATGTAATCACGAGCCAGAAATATAGAATCACCATCAGCAATACAAAAGGCAAACATTCCGTCCAGATAATTGACAACATCAACCCCATGTTCTTCGTAAAGATGAAGGATAGCCTCGCTGTCATTCTTAGTTGAAAAGAGATGTCTTTTTGAAAGTTCAATGTAGAGCTTAGGAAAATTGTAAATTTCACCGTTAGAAATGATAGCTTTTGTATTATCTTCATTATAGATGGGTTGATTTCCATGCTCCAGATCCATAATCGAAAGTCTGCGGTGTCCCAGAGCCCCTATGTTTGAAGTATGAACACCACTTGCGTCTGGTCCTCTATGAGAAAGGCCATCCATCATAGTTTCAAGTAAAGTATCATCTCTTGATCCCCAAATGCCACAAATTCCGCACATACTTGTTTATCCTCCCAAGGATTAAGAGTGTAATTTCGTATTAAAGTCTATACAATTAGAACACTTCAGACATAAAGAACTATTCATTGGCCGTACAAAGAAAGTCTGGCATTTGCCACTCTGATCTCTGCAGGATTTTTTGGTGTGATAGGGTTTGCTCCGTTAATAGCTGCAGGAATTGCAGCATTAAGAAAGAAAGTAACAGTGTAGAAATTTTATGTCTTGATATAACTAAACCAATATAATTAAAATAAGATTGAATAATTTTGAATGACTTATTGATAATGATCACTCTTTTATCCTGTGGTTGGTTATTGAACTAGGGCATTGGGTAATAGTTCTAATTTGAAAAGAGTGACGGCGATCTCCTTAGGAGTTGTGCTGTTAGCAGCTGCGGCGAATGTTAGATTGGAGGTTGTATCAGGCTTTGAAGGTGTGACCAACGTGAGTAACACTAATGTTCAAGGCAGTCTTCTATTTTACGAGATAGCTGTATCGGACAGCAATGTATATGTGGTGTGGCAAGACTGTCCCGTTGGACAGAACCCGAGATCCTGTGCGTGGGAAGTATTCTTTGCAAGGAGTACAGATAATGGAGCTAGTTTTAGTGATCCCATTAATGTAAGTAAGACTGCTGGCAGTTCAAATTATGCAGAGATAGCTGTGTCTGGAAGCAATGTGTATGTGATGTGGCGGGAGAAGGAGGGCTCTGGTTCCGAAATATTCTTTGCAAGGAGTACAGATAATGGAGCTAGTTTTCTTGATCCCATCAATGTAAGCAAAACTACTGCCCTCGCTACGGAGATGGCTGCCTCTGGAAGCAATGTATATGTGGTATGGAATGAGCAGATCGAGTCTAATAACATTGAGGTATTCTTTGCAAGAAGTACAGACAATGGGGCTAGTTTTGGCGACGCAATTAATGTAGGTAACACTTCCAGCCCAGGTGAGCTAAATATAGCTATATCTGGAAGCAATGTGTATGTGATATGGACACATTGTCCCGTTGGGGAGAACCCAATATTCTGTCCGTCCGAAATATTCTTGGCGAGGAGTACAGATGGAGGGGCTAGCTTTAGTGATCCCATTAATGTAAGTAACACTGCTGGCACATCAGATTATGCAGAGATAGCTGTGTCTGGAAGCAATGTGTATGTGATGTGGTGGCAGGTAGCGTTGGCTCGTGCCAACATATTCTTTGCAAGAAGTACAGACAATGGGGCTAGTTTTGGTGATCCGATTAGTGTAAGTGAGACTACAGAGGTAGGTACTTCTCCAGAGATGGCTGTATCAGGCAGTAACGTATATCTGGTGTGGAATCAACAAAATAGAAAATCAATGTTTTCAAGGAGTACAGATGAAGGGGCTAGTTTTAGCGATCCGATTACCGTAAGTAACACTGACAGGACATCAACTTGGGAATTGATAGCTGCATCTGGGAGCAATGTATTTGTGGCGGGGCTTCAAAATATTGAACCTGGCTTCCGTGTAGCAGAGGTCGAAATATTCTTTGCAAGGAGTACGGATAACGGAGCTAGTTTTAGCGATCTGATTATTGTAAGTAACACTGCTGGCGCATTTGCCCCATTGATAACTGCATCTGGGAGCAATGTATATCTGACCTGGGAGGATCAAACTTCTGGAAAAAAGAAAATATTATTGAAGTCAGAGGTAGCACCCATAGTTAGCGAAGCTCCTGAGGTACCTAAGCCAACCGAAGCCCAAGCGGCTGATATCTCAGTAGCCATGAAGCATAAGAAAAAGGTATCCTTAGTGGCTGTCAAGAACAATAGCGATGAAGAAGTATTTGGTGTGCAAATGAAGATAGATGATGGAAATATTAGATTTGTTAAAGCAAGAGGATGGGATAGAGACAGAATAGATCAGCAGACTGTAGTTGTGCAGACAGATGATAGACCAATCAAGCCTGGTCAGTCATTGATAATATTGATGATAGTTGATAACAAAGC
>JBHICO010000121.1:0-3642 GCA_046759645.1 Nitrososphaerales archaeon | reverse complement strand
AGTTGCATCTATAAATACTGAGATTATAGCGAGAGCTACTACCGCAATCTTTGCTGTATTATGTTTGTTCATTTCAAACCTATGAAATTTCATTCCTTTTAACGTACTCAGTAAGGTACTGAAATTCAGGTGTATAAGAACTCATCTGAATTAATCCTCACACACTTGTAAAATCCCTTTCCTTGAGGTTACCTCAGTCAGCAACTAATCTCACTAAAAGTGCAATCTTATTGCTATCGCGTGAGTGCATAAAAGCACCCTAGGGTATGCTTCAGGTTCTACTTAAGTGAATAGTGTAGCCAATCCAAAGATTTTGTCTCACTTATATTGAAGAATAACCAAAAGAATTAGTATTTTAAGTGATGAACAGCAGTCACTTGTTTACCAAAGGCGCAGTTAGTGGCAACAGGAGCACCCTAATTATTAATTTTAAGTGTATTTATGTGGTAAAGTATTTTTCCCTCCACAAAAACTGCAGCATAAGCAATGTCGTGTCAAACAGGATAAATGATCATAAAATATTGCTCAGTACTGCATAGAACTTGACATTTGTATGTCATGCGATAGCGTATCGAGTTATATTCTTATACAGACCATTCTAGAATGTACCCAGAGTATACATAACCAATGTATTGTTCAATACCACAAACATATATACCGCTATGAGAGTAAGCATAGCTCCGTCCTTGAGTTTGTCTAGTCGATCACGAAACTTCATATCGATGAGGAATGCAACTGCTCCAATCATTAGGAACGTAGAGATCTTAGCCATTAGCACACCAGAATGCCCATAATCGACATAGAGCGAAGCTACTATTGGATTAGCTTCCCTTTCCATTTTGCCTGCGTCACCAAATACCAACATAGATGTAGTGATATAGTCGCCGACAAGAAATGGAAGAGCGAGCGCTGCTAGCAAAAGGATAGTGGACAGCCTTACCTCTGCTCGCCGAGATCTACGGTTGGAAGCCAAATCACCTTACTATACATTCCCAATATTTATTAACATTTCATCTATACATTAAAATAGGTTCATTTTTTTCCGAGTTTATCCGATCATAACTGATTTCAAATAAATATTCCAAATAAGTAGGTAAAGGTTATTGCTATGTTAAAACCATAATTAGTAGCTCAATGGAATATCATTGTTGACTTTGGCAAAAAACAAACGAGGTCATAGAGGGATTCAACCGGTTGTCGCTACAATAATACTGATCGCAGTAGCGGTCACTATCGCTGCAGGTGTAGCTGGATTCTCCTCCAGCTTATTCGAAACTCACTCTACTACTCCCATCATTAGAGTTCAAGACATCAGTGTAGATTCTAACGGTGATGGTACCATGACTCTAATGAACAGTGGTGCTTCTGGAGATTCTGTTGCTTCGATCCAAGTTCCACCTAATCCGCCTGCTACCCCACTTCCCGAAGGTTCTCCTGACGTGCCACCTAACAGTGTAGAAACAATAAGCTTTGGAGGGGTTGGACAATTTAAGGCTGGATCACAGGTTACAATGAAGATAAAGATGACTAGCGGTCAAGACCTTACAGAGTCAGTAACGATAATAGCATCGCCTGCTGGCGGAGGATCTTTGCCTCCTCCTTGCTCACGTACCCCACCAGTAGATCTTGTTCCATTCTGCTGATCTGAAAATTCAAATGTTTTAATTGTAAAAGTTAACCCGGGATAACATTTCCTCTTCTTGCAAGTGGAGATACATTTCTTTCCATGAAATCTAAAAATTCTCGGTCTGCCAGCATTCGTTTATAGGCCTTACTTGCAGTCTCACCCTTGCTGGGTCTGACCATTAGATGCCCGTGTGAAGCATCATAAGTATCGTATTCCTTTATGTAGAAGTAACCCTCGGAACTCAACAATGCGTTAAGGTAGTTTCTTGCTGCAGCCTTGCTTGTTCCAAATAAAAACATAAAAGAATTCAGTATATCGTCAGCATCGCCAGTCTCATCGCTCGAAGGTTGCACTATACGGTGGTATGCATAAACGAAGAAGATATCGAATATCTTGTACTTCGCTGTAGCTTTGTTTTTTGTGACTATCTCTTCTCCCATGGCCCATATACTATCCGGATCGATAATTAATTAGCTTTTTGCAATCAATAACAAGTATTAGTAATCCATATTATCATAAATTCTAGGTAAAATGGAAATTAAATCGTCAAATCTACTTTCCTTCAGGGGTATTCGCCCTAGCCATATTGAAGAGGCCTTTTGGTAAACGATTAGTCACCGGTCCATTGTTTTAATGTTAATTGACAAGTCTTATCGTGGATTGGTGCCTATCCCACTTGGCTAGTTGTTGGTATCAATATAGTCATGAGCAGATCCAATTGGATAATGAACGAACAGCATCGATTGAAGTACAGAGAGAGGGTTACTTGCACAGATCTATTCCTAGCAAGAATTCCTTTTACTTCCTAAATTATGTCTGTAACCAATTGAACATACACATGCTTTAATCATTTGGACGATGTCAAACTGACGTAATGAATAAAACGCCATCAAAGCTTGTTGGATACATGGTATTTGTAGCAGTAGCACTAGGAATCGCAGAACTTGCGATTGCAGCCAAATTAGGCATAGCAACCTTTCCAAATAACACAGTTCTATTAACGCTAATTATAACTTCTGGAACATTTCTGGGGTTGCATCTTACTTCTGCAGGAAGAACCACAGCATATATTCTAAATATTCACAACTTGAGAAGACGAAGGCTACCAGATATTTCTTAGCTCATTACAAATACATTGCCTAGATACAGTAAATAATCAACTAATTCGGCAATTATACCTCAGGTGTTGTTTTTCTATATATATTTCTAATATAGATCCCAACTACAGAAAAACTAATTTATGACGCATGGAGTATATACTTGGCCATGTACAAACTGGAAACTGAGGCTTTAAAAGCAGTGACTATACTCCTCATAGGATTAACTGCGTTTCTCAATGGTAACAGAAAGTGGGTGGTTAAATGAGAATGAGAATGAGAAGAGAAAAGAAGGGTGTTGCTGGTATAATTGCTGGTGTATTCATCGCCGCGATATTGTTTAGTAGTGTAGCCATATTCTTTCTTACCATTTTGGAAGGGGAGAATACACGGAACAAAGCTGAAATTGGTGCCCAAAACTATCAGGATCAAAAACTGAAAGAAACTTACAAGATCCGTTCTGAAGAACAATTAACAAGTGATAGCAAGGTGCAAGTTAGAATAAACAATACTGGTCCTATTCCGTTGGCCTCATCGTATTTGATTATGTATGATACCGATGGGGTTCCAATAGATAATGGGGAAAGTCTAAATGGGCTAACCGTCAACGCTGGAACAAATACTTTAGTTAACTATACAACTCCTCTTATTCCTCCTGTCTATGACCCAACGGGAAATACGACCTATAGCATAGATCTAATTAGTGAGAGGGGGAACATTCAAAGTACGACATGGCCACCTCCTCCTTTGATTGAGATCGATGTTTCTCTCAATGTTACATCTCCTTTCGCTGTAGCTGCTGCAGAGGCTGCTCTAGCACAACAGACTGGCTCAATAATTCTGAATTATACAGGCTTCGGAGCAATATTTCCAAACTTTGGTAGTATAGACGGAGTTGACCAGACAGGATGGAGTGTT
>JBHICO010000120.1:0-3689 GCA_046759645.1 Nitrososphaerales archaeon | reverse complement strand
CTAAATGGTTTTAAATTGATCTTTTCGAAGCTAGAATGAGCAGATATTACTGATAGCATCCTACAATGGCCGCGATTTCGCTAACAAATTCCCTAGTTGAAAACGTATTTAGTTACAAACCAAATTCCAAAAGCGGATAAGGTGATCAGGGCAAAGATAGATACATATTTTTGAATCTGTGGTAACCTTTTTTTGCTATACGCTAGGGTGCTGGGAAACGATATATTCCATATCATAAGCGCTGTAAAGAAGCCAAATATAGCTAAACCAAGAGTTGTAACCAATGCAGTACCAACTGTTATCCACCAAGTTATAGTGTATGGACTTGAGATATTCGTGACCAGACCAGCAAAATATGATACGCTAGATCTGAAACGTGAATACTTGCTGACAGCTTGAACCTTATTGAAACCCTTGAAAATAATTGCTGCAAAAACTAGCATCACTATTCCACTAGCAAGAAAGAGGTTCTTACCTGCCAAATCTGTCAGTATGGATGCGAATCCGGTGAAGAAAATCAGCACTAGAATTATTGCATCTGCACTGGAAGCGCCCATTCCAGCAAGAAAACCAGATAGACGAGAATGGTTTGTGCTGAAATAAGCGATAAGTGCGTTAGCCGGTCCTGGTGGTGCAGCCAATGAAAACCCCAGTGCCATCCCTAGGAAAAAATTAATGTATTCCTGTGTTGCAGGAAATTCCAATAAGCCCATTATACGTCTGCACTTGTCAAGACTTATTATGTTTGTCGAGAAAGTGATCGCGTGAAGGTAGTTTTTGACATGGATCCGGGAATTGATGATGCGATTACACTATTAATGGCATTAAATAGTTCGGAGCTACATATCTTGGGAATTTTGACTGTAAGCGGCAATGTAGATCTTAACAAGACCACGTACAATGCATTACGCATACTCGATGCTGTTGGGGAAAAAATTACTGTAGCAAAAGGAGCATCGAGACCATTGTTCAAGCCCCCAATTCATTCAGAGTATATTCATGGTAGTGATGGCCTTGGTAATTCCGATCTAAAAACAAAACGTGCTAGTACTGAGTATGCGCAGAAATTTTTGCGTGATATTCTAATTACTCATAAGAAAAAAGAGGTCAGCATACTTGCTACTGGTCCACTAACCAATATCGCTCTACTCATTTACAAGGAACCTTCACTCGCAAACAGACTCGACAAGATTGTACTCATGGGTGGTGTCTATGGCATGACAAAGAACGTACGTGGGAATGTTTCTCCATACGCAGAATTCAATATGTATTGCGATCCTGAAGCTGCGGATATAGTGTTCAATTCAGGCATAAAGATCGATGCGGTAGGTCTTGACGTAACTATGGGTCCTGAGTGTGCTATTGACAAGTTGGCTTTGGATTCGATAAAGGAGTTAAAGGATGAGAGTGCAATGATTGCAAGCAGATTATTATCATATGCTGTTTCTAGGCATAAGATTTTCCATCTTCATGATGTCTGTGCACTTGCACGCTTTCTGAGACCAGGTATGTTCGATACAATCAGCACTAGAGTTAAAGTTGACAAGTATGGGAAGTTTCGTGGAAGATGTGTGGTAACATTGCAGAAAGGAAACGTAAATGTATGTTCAAGCGTGAATTCTTCAATGTTTTCTAAATTTTTTATGAATGGACTTAGGAGATCTTGATCTTCTCAAATATTGACTTCACACGTTTATCATCGAAATAATTTTTGATCTCATAATAACTTGGACTACTCCGTGTCTCTTCCCTTGTCGTTTTCAATGCTCCAGCAATGTTTGCGAGGAACAATGACTCCTTCTCGTCAAATTCCTTTATTCTGAGTGCTGAAAAAACTCCTAGAAATGCATCGCCTGCACCTACTGTATTTACAACTCTAAGTCCCAGATCCTCAAGGCTTGGTGTTGGTATGCGTACAGTCTTGTTCTGCCAGCAAAGTACGCATCCACCAGCACCCAAAGTACCTATCACCTTATTTACATTAATCTTTCCTGATAATGACAAACACGCCTTCACGGCATCATCAATACCAGCAAGTATTTTTGCTTCGGATTCATTGAGAATTATATAATTTGCCTTCAAGATTATCTCCTTCAGTTTATCGAATCCATTTCTTACCAACAGTCCCGGAGACCATACTATAGCTTTATCCAAATTTCTTGCATTAGCTATGAGAGCCTCAGCAACATCCAGTGGAGGATCTATCACTGTAATTAATTTACATTCCTCAAGTGCCCTGCTGGTAACTTCCTCATTTATCATGTCAACAGTTATCATATGGTTTGCTGCTTTGTGCGTGATAATGAAATTCTCACCACTGCCGTCAACTACAATATAAGCCTGGCCTGAACTTGCATTTTGGATTCGTTTTATTGATGAAGTATCGATTCCCTCTTCTTTCAGTATCTGCATCTGGCGGTCTGCAATATCGTCATCTCCCAAGGCACCTATTACGCCAACATTGTTGGTGCTAAGGATCCTTGCAGATGCTATAGCCACATTTGCACCCTTACCACCAGGAACACTTATGGTTTTCTTGGCCTTGACCTCCTCCTTTGAGCTAGGAAAGTTATCCACAAAAATACTCGTATCCCAGTTTATTGCTCCGCATACAAGTTCAATAACCAACTGTTTGCATCTCCATAAGCGATATATGTTATTCAATAGGCAGACATAAACCCTAGGTTTTTATGAAAAGCTCAGATTTAGAGAAGTGTATGTAAAGGAGATTTATACTAAAAGTGGAGATCAAGTCTCTTGAGCATAGCAGCGAAGAGAAATGGTATTATTATGGTTGCCTCTCCGTGTATCGTAGCGTGTTTGGCTCTCATCTTCACTTTAGCCCAGGAGATCGCTTCCCTTACAAGAGCGCCGCTTAGACTGCCATCGTATTCTGGTGCTGTCGTTATGTATACGGCATAATCAAGACCATCCCTAAACTGGTTCCACCACAGTGTATGATGTTTTGATATGCCTCCTCCGATCATTAATGCGCCAGATCTCTTTGCCTCGAATACCAAATCCGATAGTTTGTCACAGTCTTTTACTAGGTTTATCTTGAAATCACGATGCTGCTGCGCAAATAGCCATACTTGACTTCCAACCGCCCCATCCATTATACCTGGCACAAAGACGGGGATCTTGTTCTTGGCCGCCCAGTACAGGAAAGATGATGTCTTCAGTGTTTTACCCAGCATTTCGCATAGTTCGTAAGTAGCAACTTCTCTCTTTCCTTTACTGCAGATACTGTTTAGGAATTTCTGCACCTTGCTCTCGATCAATGGACCGTAACTATCTCTTGGAACCAGCACATTGCCTAGCCTGTGTATCCTGCTTCGGGCAAGCTTCACATCATCAAACCTGAAATCTCCCTCGTAGTAGTTTGAGTATGTTCTTGCAATATCATGATCTAAAGCACCACAAGTTGTAATTACCGCGTCAAATAACTTCATCTTCATAATATCCCTAATTATTCCCCGCAGCCCTGTTGAGATCACAGCACCAACGAATGAAATGAACTTAAAACACCGTCTGTCATCAACCATATCGCATAGTATCTGGAGACCATTTGACATATCCCTAGAAACGAAACCGCCAGAGTTGGACATTTGGTTGAAAATATCACTGATTTCAGAAGTGTCAGTTATGCTAATGTCTCTCACACGCTTGCCCAGATAATTCACGTGCTT
>JBHICO010000119.1:0-3723 GCA_046759645.1 Nitrososphaerales archaeon | reverse complement strand
AAGCTGGATATTCTGCCTTGTTGTAATCCTTAATGACGGTCTTCCGTTTTGATGCGTGTCTGTTGGAGCTACGGTATATTTGTCAGCTATACCATCCAATACGTTCCATTGTTCAGTTGTAATTGGTCCACCCCCAGGTACGGTTATTCTAATCATGTACATCCAGTCTTTTTCATTTCCGGTCTTCGCCCTATTGAACTCCAAATAGATCCCGTGTGATTTCGCTATCTGCTCTGACTCCCATGAGAGGTTGTCTGATGATTGATCTCTGAACTCTTCATACAAAAGTCCTCTCAATTCATTGGAGTTGACCTTAGCTCGCTCTACTTTCGAGTAATCTTTAGGGTCTGTTCGAAAATTTGGATTCAGTTGCTGCAATCGAGTTCGCCTCTTTGTTGATCTGTGATCAGATTGCATTTGCATCTAGAGTGTACACGTATAATCTTTTTGTCCATTTTTATTTTTAGGAGTGTTAACAGAATCAATATGGAAGAACTAAAAATTATCAAAGGCAGAGGAACCTCAGGAATTGCAGTTGTCCCATTTATTACAATATCATGAGTAGCGTCATCAGTATTAATCAGCAACACTGATTCAGATTCACCTTCGATCACAACGAATTGTGCTGAGCCGCCTCTAACATCATATGAACCATCAAGTAAGACCTTCGGAATAGTCATATTGATAAAACCAGGTGTTAAGAATGGGGTATTAACTTTCAATACGAGTTGCTTCATCGGTTGATTAAATCTCACACTTTCTATATCTGAGTTAGTTGTGAAGGAGATATTATAACTTTGATTCTCAAAATCAATGGTTTGGTTCAGTCTTCGATACAAAATATCATAATTTATTCTAGCGTCTGAGTCACCTAGATTTTCCCACAGAAAATAATAGTTTCCGCTATTGGGTGCCATAAAAGCGCCACTTTTCTCCATTCCTTCTAAAATAACATGATCGGTCGTTGTTTGTCTGTCATGTGAGTGTAGATTAAAGAGAACTGTCTTATCAGCAGTGTAGGAAAATTGAATGGCTTCTCTAGACTTCATTATCACGCCAACTTCAAAGAAGTGATGTGGCTCTATGACTATTTTACCAGAAGGTTCTCCACTAATAGGTACGTCTGTAGGCTTGAAAGTTAGAGTCGTTTTCTGCTGTACCTGCACGTCAAACTCTGCAGTTACGGGTTCGGGATCATTTCCAACACTTATCTGGAAAATGACCTTATGCTGTCCCTCATCTCGGAAGGTATAGCCAATAAACGCATCATAGCCCACATATTTCTCTTCTAGAGTAGAAATTAACTTCTCCTCCTTAGTCACCTTGATAATTACATTAGCCTCTTGTATATGGCCAAGAGTCTTTGCATCTGCAATAGTGAAGGCAAGCACACTTGGTTCTTCTGGTACAGGAAAATCAGGTATGGTTGTAAAAACAACATAATAATCACGCACAAATACACCCTCACCGAGAAAATGAGCTTCCGCATCTTTCAAAGTAAAACTAACTGATAATAATGATAGAAGTGCAAATAATGTCAGGACTTTAATCACCTGTTGGAGTAAAAAATTCATGTATTTAAATTACACATTACCTTGAGTTCAATTCAACGTGTGAACAATGCACCAATCCACTTAAATTTATCAAGTTCAGTGTTCATATGAATTGCAAGGCATTGGCAATGTAACCCAGAATAAGGGTAGACTCTTTGGGACCATATCTGTTGCAGTTATCGCAATACTCCTAGTCCCTATAATTATCCCACATGCAGCACATGCAATGTTTCCTCACCTATTGCTACATATGGCAGCTTTTATAATGGCAGCATTTCTCGTTTCCATAGCAATAATTTCATACAGAAGGGTTCACAGTGCAAGGCTTCTCCTCATGGCATTAGGTTTCGTTGCGTTGGCTGCCGTAGAAGGGCTCTACCTTATGAATACGAGTTCTATGAACGCTGTTAACCTAGCATTCCTCGGGGGTGGTATTGAGCTTCCGCATATTATTGCTTTATTCATGCTTGCGATGTTTAGCATTGGAGTATTAAAAGTGGGGTGATTGAACATGATCAATTCAAGCAATTCTGATGAAGTCTGTGTTGATCGAATCGATAGAGAAATTTCCTGGAATCCGTTATAGAGAATTGTTACGTGTAACAAATCTGGCCAACGGTGTAATGAGTTATCATATAGATGTCTTGGATAAAAATGGCGTGATTAAGATTGGAAGAAAAGAAAGAGTGACAAGATTTTACCCAACAACAATGGACTGCTATGATATGATGATAATTAGTGCTCTGCGGGAGAAGACGTTACGCAAGATAATCTTGTTTATCTTGTATAATGGTGATTCAACATTCAATGATATAGTGTCAAATGTAGAACGTGCTCCTTCTACGGTATCTTGGAATATGAAGAAATTGCAAAGCCTTGGTTTGGTTGAACCGGTGCAAAAGCATGAGCATATACTATACACGATAAGAGGAAAGGATGACATCATTAGGTTGCTTAGCAAATACAAAGTCAGTTTCCTGGACAAAATGGTCGACAATTTTGTAGATGTATGGGGTCAATTGTAGCTTCACCCAACAGAGCCTACAGTCAAAAAAAAAAGGTAGTTAGCCCTCATGTTAACCGTGGGGCTCTCCTCTCTCAATCTCGCTTACACTTATGACTACTGTGCTTGTCCTAGGGAATCTCATCTTCTCTTCAGTAGGGTTCAGAATAGCGACGTCTGTAACACCTGATCCTTCTTCAGGAGGCAGATCACCGTGATATATGCACATCTTTCCTGGAGTCGATAATGGTTCTACTAGCTCCAAGTCAAGTGGTGCGACATCGGGTGCAACACCGACGACTATCAGTAATGCTGATTCACCATTTGCGTCGCATGGCAACTTTGCCGCTATATGCCCAGCCTTAATCATTGCGGGGGTTGAATCATAGAGATGGATAAAGTCTCCAGCGGGAATTACCTTCATGTCCAGTAATACGCTCTGGGAGTCCATCACAGTCTCACGCATCTCATCTTCCATTTCTTCCTGACTGCTGGCACTAGTAACCAGTGAAGACACCAACGCGATTGAGAGCGCTGCTATACCTGCCCCTACTATGGTATATTTCTTCATGAGCTACTAACATGATTACTTTGCATTAAGGTTTGTGGGGCAAACATCGAACTTATTTAAGTAAAACATGGCGGATTAATTCATAACAATCAACCTAGAGGAATTATTCGATTGCTCCATGGTACAAGAATAATTCATAAAAGTAATCCTTTTCGAACAAATTCAATCTTTAAATATTCGCATTTAATGATTCATCACTCCATGAATAGGGTGATTGTGGCTGGGATGGGAGTATGCATACTTGTTCTTAGTATGATTATCGGTCCGCTTTCGGTATCTGATCCTGCAGCCTTTGGTAGCACAATTGATTCTCCTAGGGAACAAATGGCAGACGGTGTAGCTGCCGAAGATGTGGTATGCAAAGAGGGATTAACATTAATGATTCGTGGTTCAGGCACTGCAGCATGCGTTAAACCATCAAATGCTATGAAACTGGTTCATCGCGGATGGGGGACTATACTGAAAGAGCCGTCTACAATGGACGAAAAAACCAAGCATCCTTCCACGTCACCGATTCTGGCTCTTGTTGATTACACATCTCGCACTGCTGAAGATGATGCTGAGTCTGCCATTGATCCGCAGCAAGCGGTGTTGAT
>JBHICO010000118.1:0-3756 GCA_046759645.1 Nitrososphaerales archaeon | reverse complement strand
CTCTTACGGTTGTACAGTAACGCTCTGAGTCAGTGCTGCGCCGCTAGTCATCTTTATTGTGACTGTCAATTGCTGTCCTGCGATGAATCCATCTGTACCTGTTTCGATGTCTGCATCAGCAAAACATACTAGTGCTTCACTGTTTGCATCTATCTCTGCTGCTTCTGCATTAGCAGCACAATCTAGAGTTCCTGCATCTAACCATATGCTACTGAATGTTCCGTCATCAACTAGTGCGATTCTATCGGTTGTTCCATCAGTGAGTACACCTGGAACATGTACCGATGCTACTGAATCAGCAAGCGCTCCTCTGTTTACTAATTCGATAGAACCATCGCCAGCTACGTCAATAGTCATGGTCTTGATTGCAATGCTGCCAGTGCTTGAGTATGTTCCAAACAAACTTGACGAGAATCCTGCTAGTGCTGCTGCGATTACAACTGCTACTGCAACGAGTATGACAGTTGCAACGACTGGTGATATACCTTTCTTTGTCCTATTGAATTGTTTATTTTGGTTTGTATCTGCGGTCATTACTCCTAAGGAAGCATTGTCCTGAATTAGAATATGTGTCTGTAACCCATTTCCCTGACACTAATTTCGAGGCCAATCTCAGTTTAATTTGGAATTATCTAGAGAGGAAAATTGTTGAGAACTCTCTATTTACGTTTAACATGACGAGAACTACTGATGCTTGCTACAGGAGAAGGTCTGAACTGTTAGTTCGCCTTGCTTTGCTCATATGAACTTGAGATGAGAGACTGGTCTTATGACAGAGACATTCACGTATTTCTTTCTTTGTTGCTCGAATTGCTTAACTAGCTAAAGACTGTTCAAGGTCAAAAGGTATGTTCCTAAAAAGACCAATGCTACTGCAATAGCTTTTGTCAAAGTTGCCCTTCTTGATAATTCCTCATATACAAACCCTGGTCTCATATAAGATATAGCCAATGCCATTGCTAGTATGAATACTGGCTGAATTGCGGAGAGTGCGCTTACTAGCGATACGAACTGTAGCGAAACTGCACCATAGTAAAACATGTTTGCTGCCAGGAATAAAACAGATATTGCTACACCATAACCTATCAACTTTCGGTCGAATTTTATCATTCTAAATTCATTCCTTACCCTAGGTATAGTCAACAAGAGCAACAGGCGTATAACGATCAACCCAGCGGTAAACCAAAAGACGAAACTCCAGAAGTTTGTAAAGTCGAATAGATACTTTGCCAATACATTTTCTATGGCAATTGCTATGTTGAATGTGGTCATCAGCAAGAGTGCCGGCGAGTAAAGAATCTCCCTACCAATCTTCTTGTAGGATATCATGAAGGTACTTGCTACCAACAATATTATGCCTAGGTAATTGGCATTATTCAGGCTCTCATCAAGGAAGAAGAATGCTATAGGAGCTATGAACAATGGATACGCATAGTGCAATGTCACAACTCGGGAGACCTCTTCCACACGTATTGACTTCATGAATAGCAGGTATGCCATACCCATACCCGCACCTATAGCAAAACCAGCTATAGATGATAAAAATGTAAAATCTATTGTGAAGAGTATTGGTATTATCACTAAAATTATCGGATAAAATATTGCTACAAATATTGCAAGCATTAACGGACTCTGAATCCTTCGGGAGATCAGATGCTTCTCTAAGAGATCAACCCCTGAATATGCTGCAGCAGAAAGTAAAGTAAGAAAGAACCAGTCCAATGCCATTCTTAGCCATTCATACCAAACCAATCGATTCTATATCATTTATCCTAACGATAACTCACAAAGCACTTATATCTAGGCATAATCTCCTTAACCACAATCACACTTAGGAGGTTAAAATTTGCCTAATGTAGGAATTGTAAAGTATCATGTTAAAATGAAGTTTGATGTCGATGGTATAGTCGAGAAGGCCGACATCATAGGAGCGATATTTGGACAAACAGAAGGCCTTCTAGGGCCAGAAATGAACCTAAATGAGCTGCAGAAGGTCTCCAAGGTCGGAAGGATTGAAGTGAATGTGGAGAACAAATCTGACAGGACGCTCGGCGATGCAATGCTACCTATGAGTACTGATATATCGACAGCTGCGTTGATAGCCGCTGGCATAGAGAGTATAGACAAGGTAGGGCCCTTTCAAGCCAAATTCATTCTTGCTGGAATCGAGGATATTCGTGAAACAAAGAAGAAGGTCATAGTAGACAGAGCTAAGAAGATAGTGCAGGAGTGGGCTACGAAATCAATGAGTCAAAGCGAGGAGATGTTGAAGAATGTGTACGATGCAACAAAACCAGGAAAGTTAACAAGCTTCGGGAGGGAACAGCTTGCATGTGGTTCTGGTATCTTTGAATCGGATTGGATCATACTTGTAGAAGGTAGAGCCGACGTGATTAACTTGTTAAGAGCCGGTTTCGACAATGCCATAGCTATAGAGGGTGCAAGGATAGCAGACCCGGTAGTGAAGTTATGCAAGGAGAAGCATCGTGTAATTGCCTTCCTAGACGGTGACAGAGCAGGTGATCTTATTCTCAAGGAACTGGAGGGAGCAGTAAAGTTAGATATTGTGCTTAGAGCACCCACGGGAAGAGAGGTAGAAGAGCTTACTCCGCAAGAGATTGTTGATATACTGAAAGATGTTGCGATGGCTGAACATGCTAGAAGTGGCGTTGCTGTGAAACCGATCGAGGGTGATAAAGATAACTTTACTGGTAAGGTAATGGATATATTTGGAGAGATAAACCAAACGCTTGAAGCTGTTGCGTTGGATAACTCAATGAATCAATTATTCAGGGTACCTGTCAGTGAGCTGGTACAAAAACTGCATGATGGAGGGGAGGCAAAGTACCTTGTAGTAGATGGAATAATAACACAAAGGTTAGTTGACGCAGCATCAAAAGCTGGAGTTCAGTGTGTTGTTGGGCACAGAATAACGGATCTGAAGAAGGCATATGAACTTACGTTGAGAACATTTAATGAACTCGGGCTGAATTAAGGTTCCTATGGCAGAGGTAAAACTTCAGCAGATACTTACGCTTGCTGAACTTCTGATAAGGGGAGCTAGATACAATTACATAGAGATTAGCACGAAAGACCTTGGTAAATTTATCAAGAGATCACAGCAATCAGCCTCTAAACACCTCCTTGATCTTGAGAACGATGGATATGTGCACAGGGTAAGGAAGGGTCAGGGATTTCGTGTAAAGGTCACAGAGAAGGGATATAGACAAATGTCCGATCTCCTAATCGCTTTAAAATCTGCAGTAGACTCTGCTCCTAATCACCTTGAATTCAATGGCGTATCTATTTCTGGAGTGGGTGAAGGCGCCTACTACATGTCTCAGGGAGGTTACAGGAAGCAGTTCGTGAAGAAACTGGGCTTCGAGCCATACCCAGGAACCCTAAACATAAAACTTTCGGAGCAGGTATATGTTAATGCGAAGAGGGAACTCGAAAAGCATCCTGCGATTTTTATAGATGGCTTTAGTGATGAAAAAAGAACTTATGGTTGGGTGAAGTGCTACCCTGCAACTATAAACAACAAAGTGGAAGGTGCATTGCTTGTACTTGAAAGAACACATCACGATGACAGTGTTATCGAAGTTATTGCACCTCTCAAAATAAAAGATTCTGCAAAAATAAGAGATGGCGACAAGGTCACGATTACGGTAAAGATTAGTGCCAAGGATAGGAGTTAGTTGGTTAGTTGGTTAGTTGGTTAGTTGGTTAGTTGGTTAGTTGGTTAGTTGGTTAGTT
>JBHICO010000117.1:0-3780 GCA_046759645.1 Nitrososphaerales archaeon | reverse complement strand
ATCCAATATAAGTACAAGCCAAGTATACCCTTTTCTCAATATTTTAGAAAAAAATCGTCTTGTTAAAGTTTCAAGATTTGGTGAGAGAGACAAGAAGGTATATGAGCTAACAAGAAAGGGAGAAAAATTCGTTAACGGCTTTCTTCAAAGATCTGGTAACCTCCTTCATAGAGCTATAGAACTGAAATTGACTGCTTGTGCTCATTGTGGATGTAAAGTATACGAGGGAGGTCATATAGAAAAAATCAGAAGAAAAAAATTAGCATTTTGTTGCAATTACTGTGCAACTTCTTTCAAGAAAGAGATGCACGTAGTATGACAATTAGATGCGTGGTGAGGTCATAAAAGTTAATGATCTCATTGATTAGAGCTAAAATTCAGTGTTACGGAATGTGAAAAATGACTCAAATAAGAGCGGCTTGTTCCATAGAAAACGAAGAATTAATATAAATTATACACATGCAAGAGTCCGTGAAGATTGGTATAATAGGCGGAACTGGTGGTATGGGTGAAGGCCTAGCAATTAGATGGTGCGTGGATCATAATGTTGTCGTTGGTTCAAGGGAAGAACAAAGGGCGATTGATTCTGCCTCTTCTTACTCCAAAGTTGTTGCAGAAGCCTACGGTTCCAGAATGAGAGGTAGTATAACTGGTAATGAAAATATTGCGATGGCAAAAGACTGTGACGTGCTGGTACTATCGATACCGTATGACTACATAGACGATACATGCGGAAAGCTTTCTAATGTCGTCATGGAAAATTGTCTGATTGTAACACCTATTGTTCCGATGAAGAAGGGTGATAGCGGTTTTGAGTATATACCGATGAAGGAAAATAGAGAGTCTGCTGCAGAAAGGGTAGCTTCCAAAATCCCACCTAGATCCAGGATCGTATCTGCACTACATACAATATCAGAAGTCAAGTTAAAGCATCCAGATGAAAGCCTTGACTGTGATGCGTTCGTATGTGGCGATGATGCAAATAAAGTTGGTATTTTTAGCAAGTTGATTGGAGAGATAAAGGGTCTGAGACCTCTTTACTTGGGACCATTATCGATCTCTTATCAAGCTGAAATGATGACACCTATGCTACTAAATGCATCAAAACTCAACAAAATCAAACACCCAGGGTTGAAAATAATTTAAGAATACTAATGTTAATAGTAGTATATGGAGCGCCGTAGGATAAAGAACTGGTACACAGCGATGGCCGTTTTGTTTGCAGTCATGGCTGTAATAGTGATATTGAGAGACCTTGCATTATTTGGCCCAGACTTTGTTGCACAATTTTTTGTTAACCAAGAGATAACTAATGAAAAGGTTAGCCTTGTGATGTTTAGTCTTTCTGGCATACTTTTTGCTATTGGTTTGAAGAAAAGCAAGGAGCTCTACAGAAGAGGCTGACTTGAACGCATTGACGGCTCCATATCCATGAAGGGTTAGAACGCAACATTAATTATTACTCATAAACTTTTCAAGCTTGTTCATAGCTTCTTCTAGTGTCTCTAATGGTGGAAGGAAAACCATTCTGAAATGTCCCTGTCCGTATTTCTTACCAAACCCCGACCCATGGACGGACAAGACGCCTGTGGTCTTCAATAACTCCATTACAAAATCAAGATCACTCTTCCATCTACTACCAGCAAGATTTATCTTGGGAAAGATGTAAAACGCACCCTTTGGTATTGCATATGAAAGTCTCTCTATTGTATCAAGCCTCTTCATCACGTAGTCACGTCTTGCTCTCAACCTTCTAACCATGTCCTTAATGTGATCCTCTGAACCGCGCAATGCTTCTATTGCAGCTTTTTGACCAGGCGTGTTAGAGGCTATTCTTACCCTAGCCAGCTTTGGCATGTTTTCACGCAGTTCATCAAGCATTCTTGAACCACTGTTCATGCATACATAACCCAGCCTTAAACCCGTCATGAGATACACCTTGGAAAAGCCGTTCAGCATTATCATGGGAATATCACTTGCATATTTTGCTATGCTTACAAACTCTTCATCAAAAATGATCTTATCATATATTTCGTCGCAGAGGAGGTATAGATTATTTTCAGCTGCAATTTGTACCAGTTGCTTAAGGGTCCTTTCATCATAAACTGCGCCAGTTGGGTTATTGGGGCTTATGACAGTAAGAGCCCTCGTCTTGCTGGTAATCTTCGATCTTATATCATCTATGTCTGGCAGCCATCCATTATCTTCTATACTTCTGTATTCTATAGGGTTGCCACCGTGCAGTTTAGCATATGAAGAATACGGTGGATAGCAAGGGCCAGGTACAAGAATTTCGTCTCCATCCTCCAGGATAGAACCCATTACCATGTCTACAGCTTCAGACACTCCATTTGTGATCAAAACATCGCTAGGATCAGTTTTCAGCCCCTTCTCACTCTCCTTTTGACAAATTATCTTACGGAGCTCCTGTACGCCTTCGGATGGTGCGTAGTTTGTTTCGTCTTTCAAAACTGAATTTATCAGCGCATCCTTTACATGTCTAGGAGTTTTAAAGTCGTATGCAACAGGATCGCCTATGTTAAGATAAAGGATGTTTTTTCCCTTACTCTCAAGCTCCTTTGCATACACGACGATATCTCGTATAGCGTATTCTACACCTTTCACACGTTTTGATACTTTCAATTATTAACTTACCCATATAGTGGTTATTTTAATGCTAAGGTCTGAATGACCAGACAAAACCCTAATAATTTAGAAATATAATCATTTTCTAGTCTAAGACGGTTTAGAAATTAATTGAACCGTCTAAGGGAAGAGTTATAGATCGTAAGCTCATAATGAACGCTACATGGGCGTTACAACGGTGTTTATTACAACACCCGTCCAAAACCCAGCAAATCTAAGTAGAGAGGTAATCTCTACCTCTCTACTTAAATGAAAAACTTGAACCTATTAAACAATAAAGTATCCAAAATATAGATTGTCATATTTCTAACCCCCCTCCCTCACAATAGAACTATGACTATTGATGCTTTCATACTAGTTCCTAACATCACTATGTACTTGTAATACATGTTCCACGTGCCAAAATAAAATATAGGCGATTCGTACAATATATACATTGAAATCACGCCGATGCACGTACTGTGACAAGTCACTGTCTTCGAAAGAAATTACGACTCACAATGAAGTATGTAAAGTTATCAATAAACTAATCGGCAAGTATGACAGCTTGTATAATCGGCAACCTGGCCCAGATTAAGTCAATTACAAATTAAAATTATAGTACTCATAAATGGCATCATACTGCAAGGTAAAGAGCAACGATAAACATAGTATGATTCAAAAATGCATCAATATCCAAAGATATTGACTGATTCTTGTCTCATTTAATATTAGTCTGGTTTGGCAACTTCGAACCTTTATGGTTAGGGCGTTTTCTCACCGTTGGAGATATAATGTAGGCCAGAAAATAAGATCACACAAAAAGATGTAATTATTTCGGTTACCACTACTCAAATATTAGACCAAGATAAATCTAATCGTTGGGCCCGTAGCCTAGCAAGTTATGCAAAATACGATAGTATGTTATGCATAGCCTAGTAAGGATCAGGGCGGCGGTCTTCGGAACCGCAGATCGTGGGTTCGAGTCCCTCCGGGCCCGCTATCATTTGGTCTTGAGTCCCGACTTTTGACGATGATTAGCACGCTGAAAAAGGAAGCATCTTCCTGCAATTCCAAAGAGAAGATCTGCGCCAAGTGCTAATAGGGCAGCGGGAATTGCGCCTGCGAGAATCATTTGGGTGTCTAGCAAGGCAA
>JBHICO010000116.1:0-3882 GCA_046759645.1 Nitrososphaerales archaeon | reverse complement strand
CACACCAGTAATTTTGATCTAACTGATCGACATAAACAGTTAGAGTACAAAATCTTATAAGCAAATTAGTTCTGAATAGGTGTTGTCAGAATTCAAAATAGCGGATCTTATGGGAATAAGGAAGCTTTGTACAACCCAAAGGGAAATTATGTACTCGCTCGTTATTGGACTTAGCGCAGTAGCTGTGTTGACTGATGGTTGGATCAAGGTCGGAGCCCTCATTGCTTGGACAGTACCAGGAATCATCACTGCTATATTGTTTTATTACAGATTTGGTGAGTGGTTACTCTCTAGGCTGACAGATGAAGAAATAAGCTGGAGGGACGATCCCCTAGTGTGGGAACTTGCGGAGAATGAGCGTATAAAGCTTCGTAGGAAAAATTTTTTTGGTTTTTCAAATAGAGTAAAGTTTGGGGGGTGTATACCAGGTCGGCGCTACATTCTTGCTACTGGATGACGGCTCCACAGAACCGGAAAATCGTACTCATAAGGCATGAGCTCGGACATTTCAAGGATTTTCGGTGGCACAATGTAAGTATGGCTCTTTCGCTTATGCTCTCCATGTGGTTCCTCGCCATCTTGAAAACTGGTGGTTTTGATGTTGTTCTTTCCGTTGTTGCAGCCGCTGCCTATGGCATGCTTATGGCTAACCATTTTTCAAGGTTTTTTGAGATAGGAGCTGATAAATTTGCAGCCCGAAGACGAAACGGCATTTCGGTGCTGGAGCTTCTGGTGGATTTGACGAGTGTAAGAGGGAATGATAAGGGTTCTGAAAGTCATCCTCGACCCAGTCTGCGCTATAAAATCGTGGAAAAGTTTGCAAGAAAAGGTGAGGATCGCTGAGCACTTCACAAATACTGACTGTAGTCTCTAGATACAGACTATTTGAAGAAGTAACTGAAAGTGTGGCACGAGCCTATCAGGTCGGCTGCAAAGCCTCTACCAATCTTCATTGAACATTGGTTTATTATAATTCATAAGTATATCAAATATTCCTTGTATTTTTCTTATCTATTGAATGTCTCAGCAATAAAGAGCATACATGTACTTGTTCCCACTTGCTCTGGGAGGTTATAGTGATTGAATGAAGTGAGACCTAATGAGATACGTGAATTGGCTTATCACTATCTATAGACTCAGATACTCTGATCTTCGTTTACCAGCTTCTCTGATCTTTTGGGTATAAAACAGTTTCAAACTTTCCATCGGAATAAAGCATAACCCTCAATTTATCTGTCTTAGTGTTTCCTTTGGCTACCATCATTGTTGTCATAAAGAGTGATTCCTTTTCAAATTCCTTTGGGAAGATAAGAACATATTCCGCATATCTGTCATCTTTGCTTATTGTAGTAGAATCATCAATCTTCTTCATAATCTCTTCGTTTTGCAATGTTGTTTGAATCTCTACCCAATACCACGTGTCATCTGGAGTTTCAATGAATAAATCAGCTCTCTTTTTAGATCTAAACCCTGGAGGTGTTTCTGGCTTTATTGATTTTATCCTATTGCTCTTCTGAAAATAGTTTATGAATTCATTCGCTATTTCCCAATGAGCTGTATCGGGTAAGCTCGGGAATGCGAGGACGTAATTCTTCTCTATACCTCTTTTCAGTTTTGACAGGATGATATTTAACTTGCGCACTACCTCGTCGTAATTTTCTCTATCTGGAATAATATCGAACTCCTTGAGACCAGACCTTGCCTTTCTTTTTAGTGAGTTCTCTAATTCACTTAATGCATTAGATACTTGGTCGATCTTTGATATTATTTCATTGTGCTCAACCATATGTCTAATCATATGAGCAAGCATATGCAATCACTTAAATGATTCTCTATGATATTCCCTAAGGAGGTATCATAGTTGGATGAGATAGACAAAAAGATAATTGCATACCTGAAGAAAGAAGACTGGGCAGTTACAACTGAGATGGTGGCTAATGAGCTGAAGATAAGCTGGAACACGGCTCAGCTGCATATGTACAAATTGCAGGCAGAAGGTCTAGTGAAAGGCAAACGAGTGGGGAGACAGAATCAATGGATCCTTTCGAAGTAGATGCTTCTTCACTTACTTTTTAAAGACTAAACAGCGAACTTAAGATAAGAGAAAAATTAGACGTTGATGTTCAGAAATCGGTCTCGTCGCTTAACTCCTTCGCACCCTTCTTCTCTGTCGCCTCTGGAGCCTTTATGAACATTCTGGATGAAGAGCCCTGCTATTGTGGCCACTCACCTAATTCACCGTATGTATCAATTGAAAAAGGTTTTATATCGCTAGCGACTTATCACTAGAGATATAAGATGCCTGAACCCATCTCAGAACGCACAAAAGCAAAGGTTGTAGAACTATACGTTTGTCATCTTTTAACTGTAAGAAAGATCGCTGAACGATTAGGGATCGGTACCGGAACTGTGTCTGAAATACTAAAAAAAGCTAGAAAAAAGAATCCAGATCTGGATACACTAAGGAGACTAAACGACTCACTGAAGAAAGCCAAGGTAAGCTGGGTCGAAGCACAGAGAGGAGCTACAATGTTACAGAGTTTAGAAGTATTGAATATTGAACTAGAAGACGTACCAAAGGGGATCAGCTTCTTGAAAAAATACAAGGAAAGGGCAGGGATCTACCTTGAAGCAGGTGCAAGACTACAAAAATTGGAAGGGAAGACTGGAAAGACATACGAACAGATCTTGATTGAATATGAAGAGAAACAAAAATCCGTTGCAAAATTAGAATCGCAGTTAGAGAACATGAAAAGGCGGGAGGAAGAGTTGTCTAATTCGATAAGAAATCTAGAAGCATTGAAGCAGATACAAGATGCGCTCGATAAAAACAACATCAGCACTAACATTCTTAACACATTCATCAAGAGACATAAGCAGTTTGAAGAAGGTGGCTTTACGCTCGATACGGCCAGTAGGGTAGCATCAGAATTGGCAAAATTCGATATGACACCAGAGCAGGCAGCAAGATTGCTGGGCGAACTTTTGAGGGATTACGAAGATCTTCATTCTGCAGTTAGTGAGCTCGGATCAAAGAAAGAGCAGCTCGAGAAGTTTGTTACTAGCTTGAATGCTCAAATAAGGAACCTAGATCGACAATTAGCGGCATTAAATGCAGAGAAGAGGACTTATGAGAATAGCATAATAACAGAAAGAGCGGAATTGATAAAGATTCGAGACGCGATCCAGGAATCAAAGCAACAGCATGCGAAATTAAAAGCTGAACAGACTGAACATTATCAGGCAGAACAAAAGAAGCTTGAAGAAGAAATATCCGAGCTGGAAGCCGAAAGAGATTCAAAGAAACATGATATCGATATTCTAAACCAAGATCTAAAAAAATTGGAAGATGGATTGAACAAGATCGAATTAGCTATAGGGAAGAATGCCTACATCGCCAGTCTGGCTTTACTTATCGAAGATCCTGTTAATGCTGGTGAAAAGAGGATTGTTCTTACTGCGTTAACAGCGACTTCCAAAGGTTGTCAGAAATATGTAAATAAGAATTTCAATACGATACAAAGTTGGGCCTCAATAGAAGAAAAAGCAAGGGAGTTCGAGAAAGTATTGTCCAGTGAGATCGCAGATGGAAAGGGTACTTAAACGCAAAGCAAAATTTATGTTACGGCGGGTTGACCAGATTAGGAAAGTAGTGGAGGGTTTCAAAGCCGACTTTAGCCAAATTATAAAACCTGAAATCCGCCGCGCAGTAGTAGATAAAGTAGAAACCATCGAGCAAAACATAATGAAAGAGGTCCATAAGAAGTCACACCTACTCGATCCTCTTATCAATGTTTTTGACGAAGAGCTGTGGATAAGACTTTTTCGAAGCGAACAACCCCAACATGTACAAATAGATGTTGATGAGCAGTTTCAGGTTAG
>JBHICO010000115.1:0-3965 GCA_046759645.1 Nitrososphaerales archaeon | reverse complement strand
GACGACACCATCATCATTCTTTATAATTCCTTCCTCTCGTAACTTTTTTATACCTGCTGGAACAGATCCCGATGCAAGTTCACAGTCAAACCCGTTCAGGCCAACAATTGACATACCATCGTACATCTCCAGATCACTTACCTGGGTTACTACACCTTTTGTGAATTCCAATGCACGTAATGCCTTCAGCATGTTTGCCGGCTTTCCTATCTGAATAGCAGTTGCCTCTGTCTTTGGCCTGATTCGATTTTTATCTAAATACGCATAGTAATGATCAATGAACTCTCCATTTACATTGCCCTTATTCCATCGTAATTTTACATCATTATACTTGCCATTGTAGAGATTGTAAAGGGTGTTGGCACCTTCTGAGTTAATCACTGCTAAACGTGGTACTTTCTTTATCCATCCCCATTCATATAACTCCATAAGACATTTCCCGGCACTTGAAGTATTTCCGAGCGCGCCTCCAGGATAAACGAGCCAGTCCGGTGATTCCCATTTAAGGTACTCCATAATCCTATAGACAATTGTTTTCTGGCCTTCCAGTCTAAATGGATTAATGGAATTAACAATGTAAGCATCACTCTTTTTTGCTTCCTCAATCGATGCTATCAAAGCATCATCGAAATTACCCTCTATTTCAACTACCTGTGCACCGAACTGAAATGCTTGTCCTAGTTTTCCAGGTGCAACTTCCCCTTTTGGAATGAAAACATCACATTCTATATTTTCATTGGATGCGTACATTGCTGCAGAAGCTGATGTGTTTCCAGTTGAGGCACATGTGATTCTCTTGACACCTAACATCTTGGCATGTGTAAGTGCAGTCGACATGCCATTGTCCTTGAAAGACCCACTAGGATTATAGCCCTCGGGTTGTAGGAACAGAGAGTCAGGTTTTAAACCTACGAAATCTGCAACCTTTGTCATCCTGTAGGGTCGTGATAATCTTCCTTCTGCGCCATCAAGAGAAACAAGGAGCTTGGAGCACTGGGTTTGATCTTCAGTGTTGATCTGTGCAAAATTGATCAGCTCTCTAAAACGCCATACTCCACTTTCATTATATATATTACCACCGTGATTGCGCCTACCATAAAAAACATCTCTAAGATGCTGTGGAAAATGACCTTTGTATTTTACGTCTATGAGATGTCCTCTTTCACAATGAATCCTAGCTTCATTAACAGCATATTTCAGGGCACAAGTAGGATTTATGCACTGCTGGTAGGCCTGAGTTTTCATTCAATAAAGCAGTGATCCATAGTTATTTAAACCTAGATTGATTCATTGTGAGTTATTGCTGGCCTTCAGTTTGGGTCCTGACCGAAGATGGAAATTCATACAACATTGGCATTCTTTCCGTATACAGTCCTTTTCGGAAGAATGTCCACAAATCCCACATTCACAATGGATCATGAAAACTTTCAGTGTTTCATACATTTAAAGTTAGCCTTGAGCTTATCCAAGTTTCAGCTCAACTTTTTGCATCCTTCTTTTCAAATAACTTCAGCATTGCCTGTACTACACCGTCAAGGTCGTCTTCTCTGGGATCAGGAGTAACCGAGTGCTTCCTAAGTTCATTTATCGTGGTGGAAATGGCGCCACTTATCTCATCGAAGCTCTCAACATCACCATAGCTGGCATTATATAACCTTCTCAGGCGAGTTACTAGCATCGTAGTTTGTTCACTTAGCGTTATCGTATAACTGTGGCCATTAACCTTGACTGTCTGGGTTACCATATTAAGACATGTAAAATTACTACCGATAAAGTTTACTATCTTATATGATCAAGTATTTAAAAGAACAAAAATACGTCCCAAACAATAGTATCATGAAAAACAAGGTTAAATTGCGTAAAAGTGCGTAATCGATGCTAAATCGTATAAAAAGATCCTAAATTATACTTTGTTCACAAATTTATTAATTATTAAATAACAACATAATCTAGTGCTATTGCATCTGCTAGCAAATCAAAGTGTCTGGTAGCAGCTATATATCCATTCCTTACATCGCTTGAATAAACCCATCTATTCGAGGAACTGTAGATCCTTTTAGTCTTCATCTCCTTTTCTATAGATTCCAGATCTAGTTCTTTTTCTTCAACTTCATCTGTTTTTGTGTATTTTATTACTGCAAGAATCTTTCTTACCAGGAGTCTACGCCCAAATTTATATGCTATGGGATCGTATGCACCCTCAGAAATGTCAAGAAGCTTGAGTTTGATCTCCATCCTGTTTAACGCATCCCTACTGGTGATGAGACGTTCGTCCGTATAGCTCTTGAAGCTCATCCATGAATAAGCTGTCCAATACGTGTTAAAAGTCTTCGGCGAGTCTACCACCAGGATTCATTAATAATTAAGGAATATAAAGTTCAGAGAAGGAAGGAACAATTATTGCGATCTCCAAGAGATTCTTGGCTTATGTTCAGAGCTAACCAAATGCATACTGGAGTTTCTTCATCTAACCTTGCTAGCAGACCCTCACTACTTTGGCTAGCAGAACTTGGAGAGATTGTTTCTTCACCATTGGTCAGCAACAATCTCCTATATGTGCCATCGATGATGGGCATGATTTTTGCTTTAGGAGCAAAAGAGAAGAATCTGGTGTGGCATCTTGATATTGGGAGCCCATTAATCTCTTCACCATTAATCCATAAAAATACGTTAATAGTAGCAACATTTGATACATGGGTAAAGGGCATACGCTATTTAGGTGCAAATTTTGTATTTGCAGTTGATGTTTTGGAACGTAGGACCAAGTGGAAGTATAAGGTCGATGGAGACATCTTCTCATCTCCATGTATGTTTGGGAACATATGTGCTATAGGCTCCCTCGACAAGAACGTCTATGCAATTGACATAAACAATGGGGAATTGCAATGGAAATATCAGACAGATGACGCAGTGTGGTCTTCCCCTGCAGTGAGCGACGATACAATCTTTGTTGGCTCTGATGATGGCAATCTATATGCGCTGAATTTCGATGGGACCATAAAATGGAAATCGAAGCTGCGTGGTATGGCAAGGTCATCGTCACCATGTATATCTAATGAAAAAATATTCATAGGTACTTATGATGGCGCAATGTCTGCAGTTAATATGGTTAATGGTGCAATAGTCTGGGAAACGCTGGCTGACTCACATGTACTTTCGTCACCAGCAATAATAGGTGACATGGTTCTTTTCGGTTCTTCAGATCACAAACTCTACTGTCTGAATGCAAACAATGGAAAAAAGCTGTGGCAATTTGAAGGAAATGGTGAGATATGGTCATCGCCAGCACTGACAGAAAACAATGTATTCTTTGGTTCATTAGACGGACATTTATACTGCGTAGACTTGAAGAGCGGTAGGCAGGTTTGGAAGTTTCCAACTATGCAGATGATTGATTCCTCACCGTGTATAGCTAATGAGATGCTATTCATAGGATCACGAGATGGTATACTATACACATTTGGTTCCTTAAGCCAGGACTACATAGGCTGAAATTCGTAATAAACATCGTTATTTTCTATCCCACATTTGATCAATCTGACATTAATTCCTCTTTTTAATTCAATGTTATCATCACAAATTATTCTTCCAAGGAGACGTATGTTTTCATTCAGTACTACTATTCCAAATATCACAACCTTATTTGCTATCAATGATTCAGAAAAATCAAGAAGTTTGCCATTAGAATTAACCTCAACCCACTTGATACTGTCTGAGAGGCATTTCGGACATACGTTGCTTGGTGGCCATATGACGTTATTGCATGAAGAACACTCGCTGGTGATCAGTTTACCTCTTTTTAGAGAAGATGTAAAGTTCTCCAAACTATATCCCCATTGTTACCACAGTTGCAGAAGTAGCAGCCGCAGACATATTATGAACAAGGCCGTTCTTGCAACCTTTAACCTGCCTATTACCTGCCATGTTTTGCAATTGCATTACTACTTCAGTTGCCTGTGCTACAC
>JBHICO010000114.1:0-4008 GCA_046759645.1 Nitrososphaerales archaeon | reverse complement strand
CTAGCCGATAACATAAGACAGGAATATACTAACGTAAAATGTGTACACTGTACTCGGTAGGCTTATGTAGTGCTGAAGCAATCAAGTTGCAATGACAAATTTAAAGCTGGGCATACCGATACTAATGGTATCACTGCTTGCTCCTTTGCTGGTGCTGGGCAACATGAATTTTACGATGGCTTGGGTAACACCATCTCCAGGGGAAGCTAATGGTGGAGGCTGGTTCCTTGATAACAATCACAAGAACAACTTCGGATTTGATGTAGCAGTAATTGAACCTCCTGCTGATGGACTAGTCAACGCCCTAGACTGTATTGGCGACTTTCAATACGTTGACCGTGACGCCAGGTATAGGTTCCATGGTATTGTAGGAAATTGTGGATTCGTTGAAGACACTAGCCCTCAGGTGGTATTTGGAGGGAATGGAATACTCAACAGAGACGTATCTTGTGAATTTTTAGTAACCGCTGTAGATGCGGGCGAACCTGGAACTAATGACAATATTTCCGTAAATATCTTTAATTGCGCCAGCAGCTTCAACGACTTTAGCTTCGGAACCCTAGGTGGCGGCAACATAGACGTATTCATATTCAACAATTTTGACTGATAGGGATTGCTGAAGACCACTTACACTCTCATTCTTCCATTTTTTATTTATACAAGTTCTAGTTTGAACTCAGCTTAATCAAACTGTTAATTCATAGAGTTGAGGAATAGGAGAGATCTGGTCTGGGACGCGGTTGTTGACGCAGCCGTGGGGTATGCTACTGACCTCTCCTTTCCAAGCGTGTTGTGTCAACATAAGTTAAAACAATTTGTCGCTATAAAGAGCCCGCATGATCTACTATGAACAATTAGTCGTAACATTTTTCTGAACTGCTTGATCGCTAATCTTCTGGCTCTTCGTTTAATGAGTCATACATTTTTTCAAAGTCTAGCATTATTGGTAGTCTTAGAAGATCATGACTAGCATTAGGTGTGGGTTATTAAGAAATGCTGATAAGATTGATAAGATGTTTTAGTAATGTTTTACACTTTTGGGCAATGTGCTGCTAGGTTAATAACGTTAATAAGATGTTTCAGTAATGTTTCATATTTTTGCGAGTAAAAAGAGAGGGTAGGGGCTCTTTAGCCGCCCCAATGGCTTCTGCCGTTATTTGAGTGTCCGAATACCCTCAGTTTTCGAACACTTATATCTTCGTCTCGATTGTGCAGAAAATAAAAATAATTAATTCACAGATTCAACTAGTTGTATGAGTCTGAACGATAAAGTGGCTATCATTACTGGAAGTGGCAGAGGAATCGGTAGAGCCACAGCTTTAACACTAGCTAAAGAGGGGATGAAAATAGTTGTCAACTCAAGAACCGAAGAAGAAATACAGGAAACTGTAAGACAGATTGAGGGACTAGGAGCAGATGCTATTGGTATCACGGCTAACGTTGCTAACTCTGATGAGGTTAGCGCACTGGTACAAGACACACTTGAGAAATTTGGTAGAATAGATGTTTTGGTCAACAACGCAGGTATAGCTTTCGTGAAGAATTTGATAGATACAGATGAAAATGAATGGGACGCTAGTTTGGATATAAACCTAAAAGGTGCTTTTCTTTGCAGCAAGGCAGTTTTGCCAGTAATGATTAGGCAAAGGTCAGGTGTGATAGTAAACATAAGTTCTGGTGCGGGGAAGACAGGATTTGCTGAAATATCTGCATACTGTGCGAGTAAGTTCGGATTGATCGGTTTAACGGAAAGCCTAGCCAAGGAAGTTGATCAATACAACATAAGGGTAGTTGCTCTTTGTCCTGGAGCTGTTGCTACAAGGATGCAGGAGCAAGTAGATCCTCAATGGTACAGAAGCCATATGGATGAGATGCTTCATCCAGAGGATGTTGCAGAGAAAGTATTAGCAGCAGTTAAGGGCAGGTTTCGATCAGGTAGTTCGGTTGATATCTGAAGTGAGACCAATACGTTTTTTATTTTATTTTTGTTAGAATTAGTTGTTCAGAGTGAAGGGAATTGGAGAGAGAGCTGAAGTCTATCTGTATGTGTGCGAACTGTGGCTGGATGCTTGATAGAGCTACAAGAGATAATCCATGTCCAAGATGCGGGGGTTCACTCTTCACGGTGAAATATGAAAGGCCTAAGCTAAGACTTCTAAAGCACTGACGACTGAGTGAGGGTTCGAATCTTTTTAACACAATCATACAATACTCACGTGGCCCCTAAAGTCATAATTGTAACTGCTCTATCCCAATCACTCGAAGGTACTCGTTAAGACTGGTGATAGAAGTGAAACTTTTCTTAACCATCTTCTGTTCGGATGGACTACCGATCTTAAGCACAAAACTCTCCTTACTCCTAGTTACCGATGCTATGAAATCATGCTTATCGTCGCTCAAATGGCAGTCAAGATGCCAAATATCCACTCCATGTCTGAGCCATACCATGAATTCTTTTGCGGTGGGGTAATAATTAAATGAGGTTAACGAAACCCTCTTTTTATTTGAACAAGAAAAACTATAGACAACTGCATTATTCTGTAGTCTACCTATAAGCATTCATGCATACGTTAGTATTAGCGATAGTAAAGAGTTCAAAATCGCAGGTCTTATCTCCTTAGAATCACTTTACCAATTACTACCTGGCTGATAAGATAAATGGAGCATACTGTAAATTTGTTAAAAATCTGACAGTGTAGGCTGTTTCTTCTCTTCCCATTCTGCTTCTGGCAGACCCATCATGCTTCTGAATATGTTTGCAGTCATTGGACCAAAGCCAGCATAATGATTGTTCGCAGATGCTATTGCAAGCTTGAGATTCTTTTCTTCATCTTGCTGTACCTTCTTTACCTCGTTGGCCCAATATTCCATTTCTTTTATTCTATCTTTTTGTATTGTTCCAAAGTCTTTAGGATCTATTGTTCTGTCTCCAATGAACCGCAGATACAGAAAATCGGTAGTAACGATAGGAGGTGTCTGTATATCAGCAAGTTGGCTCCATACCATGGAGATTCTTTCTTTGGCAAAATAGTTGTATGTTAAGTCTTGAAACCACGATGGATGCCTAACTTCAACTGCATATCTGAACCGCTTGTCTAGCTGTGGAACAAGTTGCTGTAGGAGTTCCAGACCCTTTGTTATGGTTAAGAACGGAGGAAGCTGTATAAGCAAACATAAAGTTTTTTCATTCAACGGTACTATTGCCTGAAGGAACTCATCCAGCTCTCTGTCCACATTCTCTAGTCTCTTATCATGAGTTATAACTTTGGGAAATTTGGCAGTGAACCGAAAATTCTCAGGAGTTGTTCTTGCCCATTTTCTAACCATGAAGCTGTTAGGAATTCTGTAGAATGTGGAATCTATCTCAACATAATCAAAGGCTTTTGAATAATAGTGTAAAAAGGAAGAACTGGTTACACTTGACGGATAGAAGGGCCCCTGCCAAGATGAATAGCTCCAGCCCGAGCATCCTATGTATAGTTGCAAGAGTTAACCATAGTTTATACAGAGAATAAATCTTTGCTGTGCAACAAAGCATTACCTAGCTGACAACATCAAGCAGGAGTATGCCAAGTTTGAACGAACTGTAAAACTCTCATAAGGCAATTTATTTTTTTTAATCATTCACATAAACGTGACTTATTATCTGGTGCGAGCTTATAAGATCCATATTTTGTGAATAAGTATCTTCAAGATGTGATATAATTATTTTAAGTTGTCCTGTAACGATCGTAGAATAAGCTGACTGAGAAACCACTTTTCGATCTTAATCGCTTACGATAATTGAAATCTTAAGCTTGAGAGTTCATTCAAATGTTAAATATATTCAACCGATCAATATCATAATGAAGAAACAAACGTACATGTATGGGCTAGTGCTAATAACGGCATCCATACTAGGTCTAAGCATCGCTAATTCTTTCACTTTTGGAAGCAATAACTTTGCCCAAGCTGACGATGATGACGAAGAGGAGGATGATGAAGAAGAAAGGATTGCCTTCGACTCAT
>JBHICO010000113.1:0-4053 GCA_046759645.1 Nitrososphaerales archaeon | reverse complement strand
GCTGGGAATGGTTAGGTATAATTTTCTACCTGCAAAAATTCTTCCAGGTGACAGCACTACATATGTCTTGGGTGCAGTAATTGCGGTAGGCGCAATTATTGGTGACATGGAAAAAGCAGCGATTATAATTTCAATTCCATTCATCATTCAAGCGATTCTAAAATTCTATTCGCGAATTAAACTTGGCTACTTTGCGAGTGATATGGGAGTTTTGCAGGAGGACGGAACGATAAGATCAAAATATGGAAAATCCATTTACTCCTGGATTCATGTTATGATGCGCATCAGAAATATGAGTGAAAGAAAACTAGTGTTCGCAATGATGGGCGTGCAGGCGGTTTTCGCAATTATACCATTTCTAGATCTGCTTTAGCAAAAATCTCAGTACATTCATGACATCAGGAAGGAATTACGCTGCTTCCACAAAAAGTATAAAGGTATTTATTTTATTACTTTGTTAATTACCTGATTGATTTGGCTCAGAAGGTCAATGAACAGACAGTTATAGAGGCATTAAAGCAGTGCATGGACCCAGAAGTTCCTCTAAGCGTTGTTGATCTGGGTTTGATCTATGGAGTAGATATCAATGATAAGAATGATGTAAATATAAAGATGACAATGACAACACGTGGCTGCCCATTACATGACACACTGGTAAGTGACGTAAAGAGGTATCTGGGCAAGGTTGATAGTATTGGTGACGTAAATGTAGAAATTGTATGGGATCCGCCATGGAGTCCGGAACGCATGTCTCTTAATGCCAAGGAGAAGATATACGGCAAGAAGAGCTTGAGATTCTCTATAGATTTGGAAAAGTCAAAACCTCTAAAGCAAGGTGAAGTCGTTCAGCAGGAAGATGGTTCGCTGGCGTTGCTAAATGGACAGAGCCAAGGCTTTATGGTAAACGACCATCTGGTCGAATTCTGGAAGATGTGTGATGGTACAAAGACAATAAATGAGCTGGTAGATTCTTTTGCAGAAAAACTAAAAATGCAACGTTCCGATGTGGAAAAGGAAGTAGTTGAACTGGTTCAGCAGATGCTAGAAGCAAATTTGCTCAAGGCAGAAAACTAACGTGATTATATAATTGCAAATCATCAAATAATACGAATCAGCTGTCCTCTTTTAGTAATGGAACAGAAGTATTTGAATTCTCTTGATTATACATTGCACGTTACCCCTTTCATTCGTATAATTTAGTTGATTGGACCTTTACCAATGAATTAGCTTTGGTGTGATTACACTTAAATTGGAATTAAATTTTGCTAAAACACTATGCAAAAGGCAGCAATTTTTGGTGGTGTGGCAGCTGTTGCAGTTACAATTGGTGTTGTGCTTGCATTTACATCAATTCCTCCAGAAAATGAGAAGTCTGTTTCAAACTTTCCAATAAAAGTAGATTTTGCAAGAATCATTCCCTATGAAAATTCTACAGATTACCCCATGGTTAGTAGGGGCCATATCATGCATATTAGGCTGTTGTATCCTGAGGAAGGGCCACCAAGACCATTCTATCTCTTATTCTCTCCCGAGAGCTATGTGTTGGATGAGGTTACAGATGCTGAGCAATGGGTAAAGGAGGGGGTACATGGAAATCATGGATTTGAGGTATTATCAAGTTCCAAGGAGTTCGACCTATTTACTGAATTTTTCCCATTTGATTCAAGTATAATACCTTTGGAGATGCGCCTCTACTGCCCTGACTGTGAAGAACAGTGGTCTGAACGGCATATTGTGTGGCACGGTGTTGATGAAAGAATTACCAAAATAAAGGGACTCATTGTTCATGCAGGAGATCCTTTCTATGAAGTTGGATTTGCACTGGGCAATGATCAGATAGATACGCTTCCTGCATCAGGTACTGTTGAATTTGTAATTACCGATTCTTTAGGTGTTAGACTGTATGCAAATGTATTCAAAGCCAAGAATACAGATTTTCGTGGAACAGATGATCCCATTAGATATCTAAGAGTTCCAATGGGAGGGAAGGCATCATATATTTTCACAATACCTTCAGATCAGATAAAATCATCTCCTACTGGAAAGACAACTGGTTTTGCCATGATTAATTTTGTGATGGAAGATGGGAGAGTGCTTTCTGGTGGAACTCGTGGTGTTCAACTTCCCATACGGTAACAAAATAATTCTGTAATAAGCCGCAGAATTGTCAGGAAAAAATAATATTTATCGAATGATAACTAGTGGGCCCGAAGGTTTTAGTGACGCTAAAGGAGCGGGCCTGGAGGGAACCGCAACGATTTTGATATAATTTGTGTACTTTTTTGGAGAAGTTTAAAAATTAACTGCATGCACAAACGGTTATGGGCGCACTAAATATAAAAGACAGACGAATTCCAGTTGGAATAACTTTCCTGCTCTGTTGCTAGATAAGATAGATAAGCAGAAGCGAGGCAAACCCAGAGTGCATTTCATTGTCGAGCTTATCGAAGATGGACTGAGGTACAGAGCTCTTACTGTTCTTCGATACTTAAACGGATGCACATTCATAAACCATTATTCTTCTGAAACCCCCCTCCTAGCGTAGTAAAACAAAGTATAAAGAATCATTCAGCTTCATAGTCGATGAAGATATGAGACCAAGCCAAATGAAAGTAGCGTTAGGAATCGGAGTGGCTCTGATACTAGGAGTATTGATCCTATTCGCATTCATGCAACAATCCCCGGAAAATGAAAAAATTACAGTCAGCTCGAAAGAATTTACTGAGCAACTCATCCTCGGCAACATTATGAAGGTACTACTTGAAGAAAATGGATTTACAGTTGATGACAACCTTGGACTAAGCGGAACCATGTTAAACCACATGGCCCTCGTAAACGGCGAGATTGACGTTTACATGGAGTATTCGGGCACTGCTTATGTCGTGATTTTGAACAAGGAGGATGTCATTCGTGATCCTGATGAAATATACAACATTGTGAAACAAGAATACAAAGAGAAGTGGAATCTTATATGGTTGAACCGAGCTGAATTTGATAACACGTACACCTTAATGATGAAAGAAGAGAAAGCTGACAAATTGGGGATTACAACAATAAGTGATTTAGCTGCTTACGTCAACGAATATCCGGAAGAACTTCGCTTCGCAACAAATGCAGAGTTCTTTTCGCGCCCAGACGGTTTCACTGCCCTCGAAGAACACTACGACTTCAACTTTCCCCAAGAGAACGTAAAGAAAATGGGCACGGGCATTACTTACCTTGCCCTAGAAGAGAGCGAGGTAGATGTTGCCATGGGCTTTGCTACGGACGGCAGAATCCAGAAGTTCGGGTTCGTCATTCTAGAAGACAATAAACAGTTCTTCCCCATTTACAATCCCGCTCCTGTGGTATCAGGAGATGTGATTGAGCGGTATCCTGATGTGTTGGAACTTCTCAACCAAATTGGCCCACGACTCTCGACGACGGAAATGATTGAGATGAACTACAAAGTTGATGTATTAGGAAAGAAAACAGAGAACGTTGCCCGTGAATGGCTCGAGGAAGAAGGGCTTATTAAATAATACCGTCGCCATTTTGTGATTATGATAGAATTCTTATCTTTTTTGCAGGAGGATGTAGCACTGAAGGTAGCCGAACACTTAGAGGTTAGCTTTATTGCAGTCGGTATTGCGCTCTGCGTAGGCTTGGGGTTGGGTATTGGTATGGCCTACTTCGGGAACAAAGTGTTCTCGTGGAGCATACTGAACCTCATGAATGTTATTGTCACCATTCCAGCTATTGCCATGCTTGGGTTCATGGTACCGTTATTCGGCATTGGGATGATACCTGCAGTGATTGCTCTCGTGCTGTACGCACAGCTTCCGATTCTGCGCAATACATACACCGGTCTCACAACTGTTGCACCGACTGTTGTTGAGGCAGCAGATGGGCTCGGGCTCAGCAAGCTAGAGACACTCTTTGAGATTCGCTTTCCGATGGCCCTTCCTGTAATAATGGCAGGTGTTCGGAATGCAATTGTGATCACGATTGGCATTGCTACCCTTGCAGCGTTCATTGGTGCTGGAGGTCTTGGGGATTTAATATTTCGTGGGA
>JBHICO010000112.1:0-4069 GCA_046759645.1 Nitrososphaerales archaeon | reverse complement strand
ACTGTTATAGCAGCATCTGCAATTGTGTCTGCTGTTATTGAATCATCACCTAGACCTACTCCTGTGTTATTATATAATGCAGCTATCAATGTACTATGTGTTGTTGATGCCTTCTCTAAGGGTATGAAGGCCAAGATCCCTGCTAGTACGAGCACCACTCCCATTATAGCTATTACTACTTTCATTAGTAACAGACTCACGATAGCTAGGAATATTATATTCTAGAAGGTCGATATTTTATGATTACGAACTAAAGGTTTGCCCACAAGTACATCGTGCTTTTGGAGATTAAGGAGATTTTTATCCCAATCTAGGGTATTGTCAAGATTTGTGTGCCTATTCTTTAAGGAGCCAGATATCATTAATACCTTCAAGAAAACTTCTTATCCTTTGCTCTCATAAACTGAATCTCTCCACGTAGAATAAATGCATCCCTTTCTAATTGACGAAGGCGACGTATTTCTGGTTGATTTTCCAATTCAGAAGTTTCATTCTTCAGCTGTTCTTCACGCTTGCCTATCCCTGAAGGATCCATCTTCGCTCTGAGTTCTCTTACATTAGCCAGCTCATGGCGTAGATTTTCAATTTTGTTAAGTACTTCCCTATTTTTCTCTCTCAACTCTTGAATCTCTCTCTCCATCTTATTCAGCTGTTCTACTTTGGATTTTTTGTCGAAAATCATACCACATTCTCTAATCATCTTGTATCTTTTAAAGATCGTTTTCGTATAATGAGCATGTATGTATCTGATCTCAGTGCTTTATTGAAATAAATTGATTCTTGTACCGGAAATGAATGTTCTCTGATGTGAAGACAAATCTTCTGTATTCAATTTAATGAACCAAATAAATAATGAATATTCATACGCCGGAAAACAGTAAAGAGTCTAGACCGTTCCAGGTTCGAAACTATTGGTTTTTTGAATCTGGGACCTTCTTCTTTCCATGATATACGAAGGAAGTATTACTCCGAATCCAACAACTGCGATTGCAAAGGCTACAATTAGCCTCGATAGTAAGTCAAGCTCGAACAACTTAAACTTCTTTACTCTGACAATTATATAAAGAGCAGTATGTATACAGAGGATATTACAGCACCAAACGAGGGATCATACAATAAGTTACAAAAGGTGATCGAATAGAAAAAAAGGCATAGACTTGTCTGTTTCTTTCGCTTTGTTCATGACTTGATCAGAGCCGTGTCACTCCGGTTCTTTCTATATTTTTTCTGATTAATGGGAAATATGTAACAAATCTATCCAGTTCTTAACCTGTAATCCAGCACATAAAGTTACAAAAAGTTAGTAAGAGAGATTCCCAAGTAACCATATGGAATCAGATGTATCTGTGCGGATGGAAGGGAATTCCTTCAATTTACCATTTCGAAGGCAGATACACGGTCTTGAGCAAATTTCTAGACCTTATTCTACAGGCAAAACTATGAGGTTAGTTGATTTGAAAGGTGGTATCAGGAATTTACCTGATTATTATGTTGAAGAGTTGGCTCATGAACAAGAAATTTACGGTGTTTGTAACAGGCATGACATAGCCTTCTTCACTAGGAAATCATACAAACTACACTTGAAGCAAGAACATGCATATTGACTTATTCACTAAAGAGTAGCCTGCATATTGGGCCATGGCAGGAGATACATCTGGTCGAAAATGTTGTGTTAATTGGGTATCGCCAGCAAAATTGCTTTCATAGCATTTCAAAAAATTGGTATTTCTTCTCTGGCTTTGTTAAATGAATAGAATCAGTTATCTTGGAAGAACGGATCCAGCAGTTATCTGTACACCCATGTCATCAATCGCTGACCATTCCAGTCCAGAACCCTTCTTATCAATTATTAGCAAGAGAATCAGAGTCCCCTTTGCGAGTGGCCTGTCAGCAGTTTGTACAATTACAGTATTCTGATCTACTCTTTCTCTATCCCAGTGTCTCGCCTTGATGAACTTTATGTTAGCATCCGTAGACTTTACCTTGACTGCATAAACAGGTACATCATCTGGATTTTTCACCGCAACCAAAGTGATTCTCTTCTTCTCTTTCATCGCCACTGAAATGTTGATCTCTGATTGCTTCTCTTCCTCTATGGATGAAGGCACTTGAGGCTCTTCTACCAAAGGTTCTTCCACTAAAGGTTCTTCCACATGAGCTTTGGTTGCTTCCATCATCTCTACGTTGGTTTCTACAAGTTTTCCATGAAACAATACTCTATCTCCATCTTTTAGGAGTACGTCAAGCACTACTCCACTATTTTTTTCTACAACATAAGAAACTGTCTTACCATCAGATATGCCCTCTGCAAAGTACACATCAACATCTTGATTCTGGAAGGACCTGACTCCAAACTCTTTAACGGTTAATTCTACCTCAAACAGATTATAAACTTCCCCAAAGTCCAGCAACACCTTGTCACTTACTTGCTTGTTGGCAGGTAGCCAGTAGATCCAGCTTTTGTGGGGGACATTATCATTCAGAACTGCGCCAGTTTCAACATCTACATTGATGATACGGGGTAGAAATAATCCCATAACTGGGCCTGCATTTATTTCGATTAGCATTGTGTCCTCTGAATCTGAAGCCAAGTATTGAAGCCCAAAACTTTCTAGTGTTCTTGGTAATGGATCAACAGCAAGATCAATAAGGTAACGTGTATTATCTCCTGCTCTGGCACCAAGCCAACTGCCTTCCTGGGCAGTACTAGGCAAGAAAGTACCAGCAAACAATACTACCATCAGGGGAATGGCGTAGGGGCGCAACAAACGTATCTTGATCTTTTATCTTAAAAAGGATTGTACGTTCATGCTAAAACAGACGTTAATGAGAAAGTGGAAGCTATGAGACGATACCTTCTTTACTCAACAACCTTCTCAAGATGGATTGAGGGAAGGAAGTTACCAATCTCAATGCTTCTCCATCCTATGAGAGTAAACTCCATACCTAATTAACAAGAATATGCTCTTGCTTTAGATGTAATTCTTTCGGTTGATAGCATTATGCAAGTAGATCATGAACAAATATGACAAGCAACAGTATCAAGGAAGCTGCAGTATGGACATTGGAGTGCCAAGCACGAATATGATGTTTGAATCAGCAGGTCGATACACTTGTACCTCTAATTGTGTTTCATTTTCAGAGGTCTTAAAATCTGCCTCCTGACCACTGACTTTCACGTTGAATTCATCACCAAGCAATTCCTTTGGTACCGCTATCTTTACCATACCAGCAGTTCCATCGCTCTCTAACATTATGACACGTGCCTGTTCGCTAAACTCTATAGATTTGATGCCTCTGCCGGTGACTGTAACATCGAATGTTTCACCAAAACTAGTTTCGAATATAATGCTACGAGCTCCTGATAGATCCGGATCGAGATCCACTGCATTCCCTTCACCTGCGTAAATGTTGAAACCATGCTTGAGCTTGACTGAGCTCTTCAAAAGTAAAGCGTTAGTATCCTTTACCATATCTCTGAGAGCTGCGGTTACAACATTTGGTTCCGTTCCGAACGGACTAGGCATTAATCCCAAGATTGGTGCCGCTATTACTAGCGCTATTGCCACTATTATTACAGGGGCAACTACCTCTGAGGCTGCTTCCATACGAAGTATATGATATTGTATGTGGGATTAGACTCTGTGTTTGTAAGAGAATGTCACTACAGAGATTTTCAAAGTGAAATGTGCCACATAGTTTCCAATAATGGGAACTTAGCAAAGCAAATCGCTACTTTATGTAATCATGGAATATTCCACAGCATTTTAGTATTTTACGTATCAAGAAGTGTTTGTTCAATTGGTAATACAATAGTAATTTTTCCTTGAACATACTTGAAACTATTAGCAGGCGAAGTACAATATACGCATGTCAAACGCAGCACAACAGACGCTAAGGAGAATAGCTGTAGCATCTATGAATGGCTGCAACTTCCGATATGCAAAATTTGTCATAGTCGTTAGCCTAGCTTTCACTCTTTTGGTTCCTACTGCTGTGTATGGATACGCAACCAACTTCAACTATGCAACGAATGCAAAGTGGAGCAACAATTTGAACTTCATGCTTT
>JBHICO010000111.1:0-4189 GCA_046759645.1 Nitrososphaerales archaeon | reverse complement strand
TGGTGGATACGCTGTTCTCGGCATGGGTATATGGATACTCGCATTAGGCATACTAAAAAGTCTCAGAAGTAAGACGGTCAAGACAGCGTAGCCATAAACGTGTAGAAAACATTAATTTCACAAGTTTTAATTTGTCATACTAATCTAGATAGCATATGTACAAAATGTATAAGATGATACTGAAACAGCCCGTAACCATTCAGGATGCAATAGAAAGCTGTGCAAAAGATGTAAAAAAAGCAGTTAATATTATGATGAACAGACGTGTATACCTGACAGGATGTGGCTCTTCTTTTCATGCTGCAATATATGGTGAATTTGTTTTGCGAAAGTTTGGGTTTGATGTGCATGCAGTTCAGGCGTTAGACATGATCCACTATACGCCAAAACTGAACAATTCTACTGTGATAGTGATTAGTCATAGCTGGAAGACCAGAACTACTCTGAAAGCAGTAGATGTTATTAACCATAATGAAATTCCATGCATAGGTATTACTGCAAATGAGAGAGCGAAGAAAGATGTAGATGTTCTTTTGCGAACAAGTACTTATTATGATGAATCTGATTGTGTTACAATGGGTTATACGACACAACTTGCTGCATTAGCTCAAATTGCTGAACACAATACGGCAAATAAGCAAATTCAGAATGTACCATTACTTCTAAAAAATGTTCTAAACACAGAAAATAAGATCAGGGAATTAGCAACTAAATATTCCAAACATAGGCGATTCTTTGTTCTAGGTGCGGGACCCAACACCGCAACGGCATTTGAAATGGCATTAAAAATGAAGGAAGGAAATTTCACTGACACAGAAGGCGTGCAGATGGAGCAGATGCTACACGGTTCAATATCAGGCATTGATGAAGAAGATGTTGTTTTCTTGATAGCACCAAAGGATGCTAAGACGAGACATCGAGTATATGACACTGCGAAAGCATTAGGTAAGATAGGAGTATCAACAATTGTGGTAACAGATGATGCAACAGAAATTACAAAGGAATGTAAGCATGCAATAAAGATAGGATATTCTCCAGAATATCTTAATCCTATTGTATCAATTCTGCCACTGCAACTATTTGCCTATTTTATAGCAGAGAAAAATGGGATCAATCCCGATCAGACAAGAGAAGAGGATCTTAAGTACAGAAAAGCGTACGGAACATTGTTTTTACACTTTAAATAGTTGACCCGACAAAATTGCCTGTGAAAAACTGCAAGAAGTGTGAAATGGATACTGATAGAGTATATTCTTGTGAACATACAAATGATGCTGATCTTTGTGTCGATTGCTATCTACAGTTGCATTACGAGATAACTAATCATCAATCATAGAATTTTTATAAGATGTATTAGCCACTTTGATTATGAAAGCTGTCATTTTAGCAGGAGGTATTGGGAAACGTCTTAAACCACTTACCGATGATAGACCAAAGCCCATGATCGAGATTCTTGATAAACCTATAATTGAATGGCAGATAAAATGGCTGAAGAATCATGGAATCAACGATGTAATTCTCTGTGTCGGGTACATGAAGGAGCATGTTGTGGGTTATATTGGGAGTGGAACGAAGTTGGGTGTTAATGCTTACTATACTGTCGAAGACAAACCTTTGGGAACTGGCGGAGCACTGAAAAACGCCGAAACATTACTCGCAAATGAGGAGAAATTCTTCATGATTAACGGCGATGTTCTTACTAACATAGATGCTATATGTTTGAAAGATGAACTTGCTGATGATCTCGTTGCCACTCTGGCAGTGGTTCCCCTTCCCAGCCCCTATGGAATCGTACAAATCGATGAGACTTCGAGAGTTTTGGGCTTTACCGAAAAACCGAAGATAAGTCAGTTTTGGATAAATGCAGGGTTATATTGTCTCTCAAATAAGATATTTGACTATCTGCCACAGTCAGGCAATATAGAAACTACTGCATTACCAGCACTTGCTAAGGATAGAAAGTTAAAAGCAGTGAAATTTGAAGACAAGTTTTGGCGTTCTATAGATTCGCACAAAGATATTGAAGAGGCAACCAAGGAAATGGGTATGCTATTCGAAAAAAAATCACTTACAAAGTAGAATATTTCAAAATTCGAATTTTGAAAGATTAATCTATATACCTTCTTTGTTGAGCTCAATGTTATGCGGTTAGGCTTCAGCCTTGGCACTCTTCTTAGCCATAACGAAGTTCTTCGATGTGCTGCGATGGCAGACAAACAAGGTGTAGAATCTATTTGGGTCCCGGAATCGTGGGGAAGAGAATCTTTTGTAACATTGGGTAGTATAGCTGCAATTACCCAAAATGTACGCCTTGGGACTGGCATAATAAGTATCTATTCAAGAAGTTCTGCCACTATAGGTATGGCCGCAGCAACTTTGGACGTTATTTCAAAAGGTCGGGCTTTCATAGGCCTTGGTGCAAGCAGTAAGATGCTAGTTGAAAATTGGCATGGGGCAAAATTTTCCCATCATATAGCCAGGATGCGTGAATATGTTGAAATAATAAGGCTGATCATAACGGGTGAGAAAGTTAACTATGAGGGAAAAGTTGCTAAAGTAAGGAATTTTAAGATTGGTTTCAAGCCACAAAGGAATCAAATACCAATTTATGTAGCAGCAACAAATGAAAGAATGATCGGCTTATCTACCGATGTAGCGGATGGTGTAGTACTGTTCCTACGACCAATTGACGAGTTGAAGCAAACAATAAGCAGGTTAAAAAAGATTACAAGTAACAGGGATTTTGATATTATCTGTGTTATAATGACGTCTATTGCGAAGGATAGCGAGCTTGCAAAGGAGAGAGCCCGAAAGACGCTTGCCTTCTATGCAGCCGTAGGTAGCATATACAGTGAGTTCCTTGCGTCTCACGGTTTTAAGAATGAGATTATACAGATAGCAGAATCATACAAGAAGGAAGGCCTTGCTAACGTCCATAAATTTATTACAGATAAGATGCTTGATGCAATTACCATTTCGGGCGAACCTGAAGAATGTAGAAAGAGATTGAATCAGTTCAAGGATACCGGTATTTCATTACCTGTAATGCAGTTCAATCCAGTTGATGGAACAGAAACTTCATTTAAGGCAACGCTCGAAACATTTCTGGGGTAATTTGTATGCATAGGATTGCCATAGCTGGTTATGGGTTAACAAAGTTCAGAAAGAGTAGGGAATCGTTATATTCAATTGCATCAGAATGCATGAGGGATCTTTTCAATAATGTTAGAAATCTTACACAGAGTGATGTTGATGCCGTTCTAGTATCGACTTGTGATAATGCACAGTACACTGCGAGCATATTATCGGAAATGCTAGGTATTAAACCAAAAATCGCACATAGAATAGAAAATATGTGCAACTCTGGAAGCAATGCAATAATTTCTGCCTATTCATATATTGCGTCAGGACTTTGTGATGTTGCATTGGTAGTGGGCACTGAAAAGGCTGATAGTCCTTCTGCGAAATTAGAATGGGATCTTACGAGAGGACCATTCAAACATCCAGCCCATTGGGCTGCTATGTTCTCCAGAGCTCATATGAATGAATACGGTACGACAGAGGAGCAAATGGCGTTGGTATCAGTTAAAAACCATAAAAATGCAACAATGAATCCAACAGCATACTTTCATAAAAAAGTAAGTGTAGAAGATGTTCTTAAATCTAAACCAATTGTCAAGCCCGTGAAGCTTTACGACTGTTCTGCTCCATGTGATGGTGCTGCGTCTCTGTTACTAGTCTCAGAAGAGAGAGCCAAAGAATTCACGGATCAACCCGTATGGATAACTGGCATAGGACAAAAAACAATATGTGCAAGTTTCAGTAAAGTGAAAGAATTAACTAGAATGGAGTCAACTATACTGGCTGCAAGGGATGCATATGCCATGGCTAAAATTGAACCTAAGATGATTGATATTGCAGAAGTGCACGATGCATTTACGATCTGTGAAATACTCGCTTACGAGGATCTTGGTTTTGCATCCAAGGGAGAAGGGGGTAGATTTGCTGAATTGACTGAGAGCCAAAATGTTAGAGTCAATACTAGAGGAGGACTGATTGGTACAGGTCATCCTATAGCTGCTACGGGTGTAGCACAGGCAGCCGAAGTAGTAACGCAATTGCAAAACATGGCAGATAATAGGCAGGTTAAAGGTTGCAAGAACGGCCTTGTTCATAATATGTCTGCGGC
>JBHICO010000110.1:0-4251 GCA_046759645.1 Nitrososphaerales archaeon | reverse complement strand
CAAAAGAACCGTCGTCTACAACAATCACATGATCAACATGCTTTAACGTGCCTTGAACCACTTCTTCTATACGCTGCTCCTGATTGTAAGCAGGAATGCAAGCAAAGACCTTCGCTTTCCTCTGTTTTTCAGAAGTTTCGACTGAAGGATCCTGCATATGTTAAACTGATCTTCATTTGAGCTTTATTTAAAGATGACGAGAATGAGCGAAGCTTTATGCTATTGATTGATCCGGAAATCAAGATTTGAAATCAAGATTTGAAGACAACAATTGCGTATACATAAATAACATACTGAATGTTCATACCTTGATAAATCTTATCTTCATACCCTTCAACATCCATTCTAACAGACAAACAAAGATAGATATTGCTTAAGGTCATTACGGTGATCAAAATGAAAATAATGATAATATCTGATCTTGCACCCCCATACATGGGAGGTGGGGAATCTTACGTTATACAGCTGGGAACATATTTGACAAAACTCGGACATGAGGTACACTGGTTAACGTCAAGGATTCCAAATACCAATGAATACGAGGATTACCAGGGCATCCATATACATAGGGTACCTATACTCTTCAGCAAGAAATTTCTATTTCCAGGAAGGCAGACATTTCCTTTCATGGCAGTGTTGCAAAAACTGGATTTTGTTAAGGAAATGGACATTGTTCAGGCAAACACTCTAGTTGCTGGGTACTCTGGATGGAAGATTGCTCGAAAATACAATAAACCTTCATTGCTATTTTGCCATGAATTCTTCGGAGATCTTTGGGCGAAGCTTGGGCAAAATATCTTGGAGAAGAAGATCTATCCAAGGATGGAGAGAAGGATTGCTAGGTCGCCTTATGATTGGTATGCATGTCCATCAGAATATTCCAAATCGACATTGATCAATGCTGGTGCCCCAGAAGACAAGATAACCGAAATTCCCCACGGTATAAACCATCATTTATACAATCCTAGTGCAGATGGTGCATACTTTAGAAAAAAATTCAAACTGGAAAATAAAAAGTTATTCGGCTATCTGGGTAGGTTGCGTATCAAGAAGACAGCGCAATCAAAGAACTTGGTCACTTTGCTAGAGGCTACGAAGATCGTTGTTAAAGAGATGCACGATGCAAAGTTGGTGATAGCTGGTGCGGGTTACGAAGACATGGCGGCAGTCGTTAGAAGAATGAAACTTGAGGAGCATGTGATATACATAGGCAATATACATTACGAGAATAATCCTAGATTCCTGAAGATGTGCGATCTGGTTGTATGCCCAGCCTTGTCAGATGGTTTCTGTTTTTTGCTGGCAGAAGCATCGGCGTGCGGTGTCCCTACCGTTGCTACAAACCTTGGCTCGCATCCTGAGCGAATAGTGGACGGCAAGACTGGACTTGTTACGGAGCCTGTGCCAGAGAGTCTCGCAAATTCTATACTTGATCTTCTCCAAAATGAAAGTAAGGCTGAGAAATTTGGTAATGAGGGACAAAAATATTCTAAGACCTTCACATGGAAGCACTCCTCTCGAAAGCATCTAGAAGTTTATGCCAAGCTTCTGGAGCGAAATGGTTAGGTAGAAAGGAAAAATTCTATAATCGAAGTATATTAGTTACATCTGTTGGCCAGTCAGCTGTTTCACAAATCAATAATGTATTTTTGTGTAAGGCTTTCCGTTGAATAGATGCGTAACCTCGCTTGTCGTCAATGCTTTAGCATAGATGCATATATCGTCTATTAATCCACCAAAAAAATGACCACCGCCTTTAGAGATACCATCGTGGAACTTGATATGGTGGTTCACACCTCCTATTCCAATACCCACTGAATGCTCCCACAATTGAGAACCATCTCCACCACCAAAAGGTTGTCCATCCAAATAAGCACGCAGCGCATCAAGTTGAACCATCTCGGTGCCCTCCAGAACCAACACTACATGATGCCATTTGCCAGACTGAATGCTAGGCGTCGATAAGAAGGTTCCTTTCCATCCGCTTTCTGTAGGAGGAGTATTCCAACCGCCAATATACAAGCTACTATCGAAGACGTAAATGTTCAAACCCCTCGACAGCCCACCTTGGCTCCATATTACCTGTTTACTTGCAAGTCTCTTGTCATTAACTTTGAACCATAAAGAAATCGATATCTTGTCGTGAAGACCTAGATTAATGCTGTGCGAATTAGGTATTGATACATAATCGTCAACGCCGTCAAATGACAATGCTTGGCCGAACTTACCATCAACAAACCTCGCACCATTAATAGAGCCATCGCTTAAATTTTTACAGCTGTCAGAAGCATCATCGTCAAAGGTCAAGTGTGCAACCAATCCGTTCAACTTAAAAGAGTTTGAAGCATCTTTAGTTTTCTCTATTTTCTGTTCCAATTTAATAGGAATATCAAAGAGTTTTTGGTCTGCAGTTGGAGGGGATGACAAGGTCTTCTCATACGAATCAACTACAATATCGGGAGTTCCTATTACCTTTATCACACCTTCATCTAGCAACAACGCCCTATCACATAATTTTTTAACAGATTCCATATTCTGTGAAACGTAGATTATCGTCTTTCCCCTCTCCCTGAATGATGTAAATGCTTCAAAGCTCTTTTGTCGGAAAGACAGATCTCCAACAGCCAATATTTCGTCAACAAGCAGTATGTCAGGATCTACCTGTATTGCTGTTGAGAATGCCAGTCTGGCATACATTCCAGAGGAGAAGGTCTTGACCCTTGTGTCGGCAAATCTCTCCAGTTCGCCAAACTTCAAGATATCATCAACTTTCTCTGTTATCTCCCTTCGTGAAAAACCAAGAATTATACCATAAAGTATGATATTATCTCTTGCTGTAAGATCAGGTTGAAAGCCTGCGCCTAGTTCAAGTAGGGGGATGATGCTACCTTTCGTCCAGATTATACCCGTATCTGGCTTCAAGATACCTGATATCAACTTAAGGATGGTGCTCTTTCCCGCTCCATTCCGCCCTACAATTCCAAACATTTCACCCTTCTGAACGCTGAATGATATATCCTTCAGTACTTCTAATATCTCAAAATGTCTGTTCCTGTTGAAGATATTGGACATATGTTCAAAAAACGTGTTGCGTTTTTCATGATAGATTCTGAAATTTTTTGTCACTTTCTCCAATTCAACGGCATTGCTATCCATTCTACAACTCCTCACCTACTCTAGCCTCGAACCTTCGAAATATAAGATATCCTATAACCAGAATCGCCAGTGAAGTTGTAACAACATATGTCCAGTCGGCTACAGATGGTAAAACATCGTAGAGTGCTACATTGTGTGCCATATCAAGTATTCTCGCCATTGGAATAGTTGAAAGAATTGTTTGTAACCTCTCTGGAAACACATCTACCCTGTAAATTATAGGCATAAGAAAGAAGCCAGCGTGAATTATTACAGCCCAGATGTATTGCACATCTCTGAAGTATACATTAAGAACTGATAGTGGAAGGGCGAGGCCTAAGACTAGTATGAATTCTATTATTAAAAGAAGTGGAAGAACGGATATCGTTAAGGGAGGCAGAAACTGGAAGGCTATCAAAAACATAGAGAAGACACCAAGCTCGAATAACATCATGATGAAAGCTGTTATACACGAACTTATTGCGGGTATTTCCCTTGGGAAATATATCTTTGTTATTATTCCGCTCCTGCCGATTATGCTGTTCAGGCTCATACTGGTACCTCTATTAAGCATATTCCACATAATGAGTCCCAAAAGGAGGTAAAGAGCATAGTATGGAATGTCAGTTCTTATGATATTCGTAAAGATTATGTAAAGCACAGAAAGCATCAGCAAGGGCTCAAGAACTGACCAAAAGAAACCCAATATAGAATTTCTGTATCTTATCTTCAGATCATTTATTGCGAAAGTTCGGATTAAAGATCTGCGATTCCATATGTTGGTCAGATAAGAGGTCTTTGCTGTCATTTATTAATTCAGATAGCACTTGGGGCTATATGTTTCTAGCATCCTTGACAGTCAAATAGCCCAATTCACTTAAGCAATTTATTATTCTGTCTGCAGACTCTTCTGCACTTTCGCGCTCTGTATCTACAATGACTTCGGCGTTAGTAGGAGGTTCATAAGGATCCTGTACTCCGGTAAAGTTAGTTATCGTTCCTTCAATAGCTTTTTTGTAAAGACCTTTGGAATCTCTTTTTATACAGGTCTCCAATGAACACTTGACCCACACCTCCACAAAATCACCGATCAGATTCCTTGCATATTCACGGAAA
>JBHICO010000109.1:0-4314 GCA_046759645.1 Nitrososphaerales archaeon | reverse complement strand
TTGTCTTTTCTAGATGGCAGGAAATGCATAGTGTCCATAAATTTGATTCTTCAAATTCCTTTCCACCTCTGAATAATGGCACCTTGTGATCTACTTGAAAGTTTCTGCGGTACTTTCCATTTATTTTGATCCTACTTGTTCTATCGCCACATTTTTGGCATGTGAATTTATCCCTTCTCATTATCTTCAGTCTTAGCAATCGCCAGTTGTTCTTAACGTAAAAGTCCCAAGAACAATCGTTGGAGCAGTACTTTGCATCTGATCTCCTTCCAATAACCGGTTTTTCGCAGTTCAAACACAGCTTATTTCTGTTTTCGTCATAATTGTTTTTATATGATCGTAGAGGGATGTGTTTCCTCCTTAAGTACTGAATTCTTGTTATGCTCAATATCCTGACGAGCATTATGGTGCATAAAAGGCATTACATGTAAAATATCTTAGCAACTATGAAAGAAAAATTTGCAATAGGGAAGCAAAACTAAAAAGCATATGATATCAATTCACCATTATGGCTAGAAGTGCAGTATTGTTGGATAACGCGTCAAAGATCAACTGTAGTGTACTTATTGCTTTTCTACCAGAAAATGTGTTCTACGCAACAGGTTTCTGGGGGGAAGCCATAGCTGTTGTAAAGCGGGACAGCATAAAACTAATAACACCAAAGCTTGAGGTGGAAAGAGCTAGAAAAGATTGTAAAAATTGTGAGGTAATACCAACAGAACGAGGGAAAAACATGATTCAGATGCTGCTATCCAACTTAAATGATGATCCAGTATGCACTGATTGCAATGATGTTGGGGTATTTGGAGTGATCAAGGAAAAAATCAGCAAACTTGTGTCTTCAACAGATCCATTTTATCAGTCTAGAAAGGTGAAGGACAACGCTGAAGTAAAGATTATAGCTGACGCAGCTAAAATTCTCGATAAGTTGTTTACTACATGTGAAAAGGCAATTAAGATCGATGTTACGGAAAAGCACTTACAAGCTACATTGCTTTACGAAGCAATGAAAATGGGAGCCTATCCTCCATCGTACAAGTACGCCTTGTCGCCGTTGATAGTAGCTTCGGGTAAAAACTCTGCACTGCCACACGCGGAACCCACTGAAAGGAAGATCGGGAATGGAGATCTTGTAACAGTAGACCTAACATTAAGGTACAAAGGATACATTGCAGATGCAACAAGAACATTTGCCGTAGGAAGGGTAAGTGCTGATATGGAGAAAATATATGACGTAGTTAAAGAGGCGCAGGAAGCTGGCCTGGACGCTGCAAATGTTGGAGCAGAATGTGGTGCTGTTGATAATGCATGCCGTTCCCTTATAGAGGGAAGAGAGTATGGGAAGTATTTTATACACTCTACAGGTCATGGCATTGGTCTGGAACTGCATGAACCGCCATGGATAAGGATGAAAAATGAAGAGACGTTGGTTAAAAATATGGCAATTACAGTTGAGCCAGGAGTATACATTCCAAACAAATTTGGCGTAAGAATAGAAGACAGCGTTATAGTAGATAAAAAAGCAAAGGTACTGAATAAATACACCAAAGAAATGCTTGTACTTTGAAAAACATTATTCGCTAGTTGTTACTTGCTTGTGCTTCTCTTTTACACCTAAGGGAGTTTAGATCACACCAACTGCGAAGACATAATCCTACAGTTATTCCTGCCTCTAACATTCGTATCCTAGATAACCATACCACTTGACCCACACATGCACCTGCAATGCCTGCTTGGAAGCCTGAACTTGCTTATCTTATACAGTAATTATGCTGAAAATTTATTGAGCAGACGAATAGTCTTTTTTCAACACTGCAATTTAAACAAGTATTACAATCGTGGATAGTGATAAGCATTGAAAGCATACGTAGAGATTCATATAGACCCAGGAAGTGATGTTGAGAAGATTGCTGAGAACATAAGGAAGTCTGAAGGTGTCAAAGAGGCATGTAGAGTAGTCGGTCGTGCGGATATACTAGTTACAGTAGAAGGAAGAGACTTGAAGCAGGTATCAGACATTGCGTTGCAGAGGATCTCGTCCGTGAGAGGCGTCTCCGTCAGTCATACACTAGTATGTGTTGATTCCGAAAGCGTTCCGAAGCCTGCTGCAACGGATTCTTCACCCTCTTCAGAACAGGTTCCAGCAATATCGTTTAGCTGAGGTAACAACCTCATCCTATTTTTTGATTTTAATGTACTTATTTAGGTTATTGGATCTCTCCCTTAATTCGTAATATTATACCTTAGATTCAGTACTCTCAATGCCTATAAGTATCCGCCTCGCATCTTTCTCTATAATCCATATCTCTGAAGCACTGGCAAGAGGATTCGATCAATTTTTGTAAACTATGATTGTTAGGTTCCAAATGATATTTAGAAATATCGAGATACTTCCTGGAATAGCCTTCTTGCTATATCCTTCTTGTTTTGTAGTGGTATATGCAAAATTCTTTTGTCCTTTGAGATAAGGAAAACTTCACTAGTGTTCGAACCCATTTCAGATCCTTTCCTTCCAACATCATTAGCAATGATGAGGTCAGCGTTACATTCCTTCATTCTGGTATACGCTACTTGTACCAGTTGCTCATTGGTAACATTGTTGTCAGCCTTGAAGCCGATCAAGAATGTCTGGGGACTCACCTTCTTGATCTGATCTATTATTTTGCTTGTAGTTTTCATCGTAATAGTGATTTGTTGTTTACTTTCCGTATCTATTTTATCATAGCTAGGACTTTCAGGTTTGAAGTCTGAAACTGCTGCTGTCATAATTGTAATATCGTAAGTATTCTTTTGCAATTCATTCATAACAGCCGTCATCATCTCATCACTGGTCCTAACTTTAATCAAATGCATGTTTATTGGCATAACAACAGAGCCCTGACCGTAGATCATCATAACCTTTGCACCAAGTCTCATCGCTTCTTCGGCAATTGCAGCACCAAGCTTACCTGAAGCAGGGTTTGTTATCACTCTTATGGGGTCTATGTATTCAATCGTGGGGCCGGCAGTGATGAGAATGTTCTTCCCCCTCAGCTTTGAATTTCTCTGGAATTTGGCTAAAATAGCATTCAGAACAAACCCTGGTTCGGCAACCTTTGCCTTCCCTTCTATAATATTGGGCTCTATGAATTCAACTAGGTCCTTCAGTTTTTTTATATTCTCTTTTAGAACTGGATTCTCATACATAGCCTCATGCATTGCAGGTGCTATCATTATAGGAATTCTTGAACCCAATGCAACACTTGCCATTGATGTAACTGGTGTGTCGTCAATTCCGTTAGCTATTTTGCTTAGAGTATTACCAGTGCAAGGATAGAATAGAATCAAATCGGACATTCCGTAATTTGCGAGCTGTATGTGTTCTAATTTCCATGTCAGTTTGTCTACCACATCATTTCCAGTAGCCCACTTCATGAGATCAGGCATTATAAGTTTCTTGGATGATTTGCTCATGATAGCGTGAACATCTGCCCCATGACGCATGATCAATCTCGCTAGATCAACTGCTTTATACGCCGCAACACTGCCGCTAATACACAAAATAATTTTTTTGCCTTTTAACTCTTCTCCGTCTGAACCTACAATATCTTTTGAACTATGTTCACTCAACTTTTATAGCACCTAACTCTTTCAGTAACTTTTCAAATTCATCACGATCCATATGGAAAGTATTTTCATCAGAAGGAAATTTTTCACTCATAACCTCGTTCTTGAATGAAATCAGTGCTTTTGTAATTGCATGTGACAATTCTGCATACCTTTTGACAAACCTTGGTTTCATCTGCTCATAGAGGCCAAGGAGATCATGAATGACGAGAACTTGCCCATCGCAATCATTGCCTGCGCCAATTCCTATGGTTGGTACCTTCACCATATCAGTAATTATCTTTGCAACTTCGCTTACTACTTTTTCGAGGACGATGCAGTAAACACCTGCCTTTTCAAGTGCTTTAGCATCACGTATCAGTTGAAGGCCTGACTCCTTATCTTTTCCTTGCACCTTGTACCCCTGCCAAAGCATAGCCGTCTGTGGTTTCAATCCTATATGGCCCATCACAGGCACACCTGCTTTCACGATTGCTCTTATTGTATCAAACATCTCTTCCCCGCCTTCGATCTTGACAGCATCAACCGCAGCTTCTTTAACAAACCTGCATGCATTTCTAACAGCTTCGGTAACATCAACTTGGTATGACATGAATGGCATATCGGCGACTACCATTGCATAGCTGCGTCCTTTTGCAACTGCTTTGCAGAAGAGCATCATCTCATCCATAGTTACAGGTGTTGTTGAACTATAACCAAGCATCACCA
>JBHICO010000108.1:0-4317 GCA_046759645.1 Nitrososphaerales archaeon | reverse complement strand
CTCCTCCTACCTATGACCCAACTGGAGCAACTACTTACAGGATAGATCTAATTAGTGAAAGGGGTAACATGGAGAGTACTACATGGCCACCTCCACCTATACTGCCTCCAGGTGCACTTGGTGATGCATTGAGCGACTGTGAGGGCTGCCTAGCAGATGCATTGAATGATTGTGAAGATTGCACATCTGCATTTGCTGGCTTTGCTGGGGCCGCAGGAGAAGCAGCACTTGCACAACAAACTGGATCGATAATACTAAATTATACTGCCTTCGCGGTAATTTTTCAAAATTTTGACACATTAGATGGTATTGATCAGACCGGCTGGAAAACTGTAATAAAAGGTGTGCCTGGCTATCCGGCATGGCGTCTGCCAGCAAATGAAGATATGACAGTAGTTGTAAGGGTAAAAAATAAGGACTGGTCTGGAAAGGACTTGGAACTTTTATCCCCATCAGGTATGGTCTTGAGCATCCAGGAGGGTGCAAGTTTCAGTCAAACCACTGCATACATTTGTGCTGTAGATGAGAGTGGTGCAACTTTTTCTCCGGGACAGTACAATGACTCCAATCCGATAGTTTTGCCAAATGTATTTGGTACCACTGGTGAGCTAGGATGGACAAATCTCTACTTCTGTGATACGGAGAGGGACGTTAGTGGAGGTAACACATTCGTTACGGATTTCTCCACCCCGCTAAAAGATATGACTTACTTTTTCATGATCATTCGTGCTGATTTCGTGGATAATCAGCCATATTCACAGACAATACCCTACCAGGCCCTAATGGCCACCAAAGCGGTATCAGGTGGGCAGTCTTGGAAAGCTTGCCTGAAGACCGATACGTCACCAGATATTTGTGAAGGTGGATTTGATAAGTATCAAGGAAGCGCAGGTGAACAAGTAAAGGCGATATTCGAGTCTGCTGGCTCTTATCCCTATAGCCTTGATTGGGTTGACAGTAATAGAACCTATACGTCCCTTGGTGAATTTTCAACTGGCAATAGTTATACCTTCACAGTACCAGATGTAGATCCTGGTTATTACGTAGTACAAGCTACAGATGCATCATTCAATGTATACTATATGACTTTTAAGGTAAATCCATAGCACTACCATATTGTATAGAGCAACGCTAGAGGGGTAACAGATGGTTAGAGGTTGTCAAGAAAGCTTCAAGACGGGAATTGCACCTATATAGCTAAACGATGCGCTGGTAAACTCTTACCGGATGAACGCTAAGCTTTTGATTACTTTTACATATTTTTTTTACAATAGTGCTTTCCATCCTTTTGTACAAGCAGATAATGTTATTCAAACAAACCTTCTAAAATACAAATTGTATAATTAGAAAATATCATTTCTGGGCTGGAAAATCACACTTATCCTTAGATCTAATGAATTCTATATTTCAGATCTTTCTCCGGACAGAATTTTGAATACATATTTCTAACATGAATTTTAGAGACATAATACTTATAGGAATTATAAGGTAATCAAAATAAGTGCATGTGAACAAGTTTAATCCTTTGACTCGAAACTATTTGTCATTTGCATCCTTATTTCTTGGAAAGGAGGTAAATCGATGATTCAATATAAGAGGTACATAGCTATATGCTCTGGCATTCTCCTATTGCTACCTGTAATAGCCAATGCAGAGAGACTATTCTCATTTGATCAGATGTACCTCTCTATAAGCACTGATAAGAGAGTATATTATGCAGGAGATACTGCCGTATACAAAATTACATTCAAAGATTCCCAAGGAAGACCTTTAGATCCAGACATAATTAGAGCTACTTACAATTCTCAGTTCATACAATTGGAAAGGATCAGTGATGGTATCTACATTTATGTAACAGGGAAGTTAACCCTTCGAAACCATCAACTCGGAATTTATGGGGAGAGGGATGGCTTCAACTTTGTACAGCAATCCTCAACTATTAGACCAGTTGTGACACAAAAAATAAGTGACGAAGTGAAGGCCACAGCTGTTCAACAGGGTGATCTTCTCAAGTTCAGGTTAAGTAACGATATGCTGAGCAAGAAAGAGATATTCAAGGTGAGAGTAATTATTGTTGGTGCTAGCGTGGATTCGATAACATCTGCCTCATGGATCAAAGTACAAAACCATATGGGTATAGATCTAAAGTCTATAAATGGTTCAATAGCACCTGACGAAAGGCAGACCATAAAGCTCATTATCAATGGAAAGGCTAGCATGGTAGTTTGGAACGCTTACGACCTTCATGGGAAACAGATCAATGCTGGAGCCAATAAAGTAGTGAGTTAATTAGGTACGTCTCTACAATTTCTCTGTCTTTCATTGGTTCAGTATTTCAGATTACTTATGTTACCAAATAACATTAACCCCCCCGAATTTATACAATTATCACGTCTCGTACTACATGAACATGAAGGTATACGATGAAATACCACACCTAAAACAACAACTTGAACAATTCAAACGTGAGATAGCATCCCTCAGACAAGAACTTAAAGGTAAGTAGGATAAAACTGGTCCAGTTCAGATCCTTTTGGTCCGAAGCTCTTCAATAGGTTATTTACTTCTTCGCAGTTCTCATTCTTTATCAGATAATATGGGATATGCTTTCTACAAGTTCTCTCAATGAGGCGGTCGTATATGGAAGAACGTTATTAATCTTTGACAATTCTGAGAAATTGAGATTGCTTTATCTATATACCTATTTTTATTGCAAGATTAACAAGGCCCTTGCCCTTTTTTGTAAGTCTGTTGTATACTCTCCGATTCCCTTTATCCTTTGATCGAACATTTTTCCTCTCTACCAATCGTAGCTTATGAGCTCTGAGCAAAAGTGTGTGTGCATAACCCCGCTCATTCATAACCTTCAGAAGTTCCCTATTATGATATCTCTTATTCCCAATAACCATCAGGAGCTTTACGACGGCCCCTTCTTCTAGCAAAATTTTGTAGAATTCTAAATTCATGATTTGACCAATTTTAGGTAACGTATATTATTGTTACCAATAAGCAGTAAGGTTTAGTTGTTTTAGTCAATACTTCACAGATCACTAACTTCAGTATCATTGGTTTAATTTCAACCACGTCTTAGGTCTAACATAATAACAATCCCTTAGTCTGTAGAGTTCAAAAAAAGGCCTAAATTATTTTCTAAACTTTAATTGAAATAAAAAAGTAGGGATATCGCAGTTGTTCTTCACTGCGAGATAAGAAACGTGACTGTAACGCTTAAACTCACTTGCTGTTCAGATTCGAATATCGGAGTTGGTGCACCCGCTTCTGCTGCAAATCTTTCGAAGACAACTGGTTGTGGAACCGCAAAATGCTCCAAGGCAACGTTCTTGACCCCTATAATCTGCTGCCCCAATGGTTGTAAAGCCAGGTCTGCCTTCATCTTCGCATCCTTGACAGCTTCACCGATCAGCTGGTCACTTAGTTTCTTTCTAAGTTCATCTGAGAGTGTGAAGAATATGTTGTTTACCCTGTTCGCTCCAGCATCCACAGCAGTATCTATTATCTCACCTGCCATCTCTAACTTGTCTGTCTTGACAGTAACTATGTTTGATGTTCTATAGCCAGTAACGAATTGTCTAGTCTTGTCATAGATTGGCGATACGGAGAACCCGGATGTACTGATATCTTTCTCATCTATCCCCAGATCCATTACAGCGCCTATGACCGCATTCATCCTTTGTGCATTCTCTTGAGTTGCTTGAGATGCAGTTGATCCCTGTGTCTCCAGTCCAAAACTTACGACCAAGAGGTTTGGATCGCTACTAGTTGAGGCGGAGCCCGCTACTGTTATTACGTTTTGTCTGATTCCCACTATGGGAGCATACTGACCGTATGCTTCCAAATCATTATTTATGAAGTTGGTTTCAGTGCTGTTTGAAGGGATGCTTGCTACAGCTATTGTCGATAGACCCGCAAATATAGCCACTGCAATGGCATAGGTTGCTTTGTTTCCAGTCATACAGTGGGTTAATTTAGTGAGAATGTAAGTCTTACTTGTAAAATGGGTGAATGTGTTCTCAGGACAGTTATTGAGGGTGAAATTGAATCAAGATGAGTGGGTAAGTTTTACTAACAACCTAGATAGGGGCCTTGGAATAAAGAGAGAATATGAAATCTAGACATCTAGTGAGACATTACTGAATAGAAAACGGCGCATATTGAAATTAGATGAGTGAAGTGACGTTAGCAAGAGTAGATACAGCAGCGAATAGGTTATGACGGGGAAGCGGAGTAGACTGTCACTTTATCTACACGCATATTCAAGGCAGAGAGTACGATCAATATCACATGGCAACTGACGAT
>JBHICO010000107.1:0-4550 GCA_046759645.1 Nitrososphaerales archaeon | reverse complement strand
AATGACGATGTTATCGTTGGAGTTCTCACTGGAAGGCAAAAAGATCCGAAAGTTTGTGTAAAGTACCATCTGGACCCAAACAACAGGTTCGCAAATCCTCCAAGAAGTTATAATTGATTAGATAATACAGTGTTTGAAATCCTGTAAGAATGCGGTGGGCGGGACTCTCAAGTAGTATACCACTTTTTGAACCCGCGTCGACAGCGTGGCAGGCTGCCGTCCTAGACCAAGCTAGACGACCACCGCTTACTGCACTATCAAATTATGAGTGAATAAATGTTTTTACGTTCTCGCTCTAAGATCTTTCTTCATCATTATAGATGAGATCACTTCGGCAATTACTCTAGCAGCCAAATGAGAAGTTGAATCATTAACATCATAATCTGGACAAACTTCCATTAGATCCATTCCTATAATGCCATTATTCGCTATCGCTTTCAACAAATAGATGATTTCATTGCTTGAGAGACCTGCAGGTACTGGTGCAGAAACACCAGGCGCGAATGCTGGATCGATACAATCCATATCTAAGGAGATGTAAACGTTCTTGCTCATTTTTTTAACAACTAGATCAGCAACGTTCCTAAGACCTATGTCGAGAACATCCAAGGGTGTAAACACAGTGATATTCATTCGTTTCAGGTTCTGTATTTCTTCAGGTTCTGGAGCCCTTATGCCTATCTGCATACTATTGCTTGCATTGATACTTTCGCTTATATCGCAAAATACCGAACCATAATATTCTTTAGATGAACATATGAAATCAGGGTGAGCATCAAAGTAAACGACACCAATATCATTAATCACTTCACTTGTAGCATTTACAGCTTTTGTGGTAATGGAATGATCTCCACCAATCAATAGTGGTATCTTTCCAGCATAAACTATCTGTTTCATAACATCGCCAATTTCGTCCTTGCTAATATTACCAAAATCAAACACTTTTTTGGTTGAGGTATCAAGTTCTGGCATTGCCAATGTCTTCATGCCCTGTCTAATGAAAACGTCTCTCTCATTAGACATCTGTCTTATTCTGTTTGGTGCCTTTGAAGTGCTTTTTCTAGTGGAATGTGAACCGGATTCATCGGGGACTCCAACTATGATTATATCTGCCTCTTCAAACTTATCTACATTTGACCAAGCGAACTTCACGCTCTATATTGTGTAAGACGAATATTTGTTCATTTTGTATGTGAAAAAACACTGATCAATTGATCATCTGAGATATAACAATGATACTCTACTTTAGGAGTTTTGCAGCTTCTTCCTTGAGTGGGATTATATTTATTGTTGTAGTCATTGGTAGTTTGCTAGAAGCGATCTGCATCGCCTCCTTGGCCTTGTTCAGATCACTGGCCTTTATCTGTAATTCAAGTATCACCTGTCCGGGCCTGATCCTTGCTGCCAGACCAACAGCTTTACCAAAAGCTCTTCGCATACCCTCTTGCAGTCTGTCTGCACCTGCAGTGGCAATCATTTTGTTCTCTCTAAGTAGCACATGCGGGTAGATCCTTAGCAAACTGTAAAACGCAGTTTCACCTATCTCCGACATTACCTTATTTGCAGCCAACCTAGCAGCCTCGAGCGCATTATGCCTCACCTGAACTTTCTCATTACCGATCAACTCGACTTTGAAATCGTAATCTCCAGTAGCTCCGGCCGTGAATTTTGCAATCTTAGACTGTGGGCTACCAGCAATGTATTCACGTCTAACATAAGGCATACCTCTATGCTCTCGGTAATTTCGTCCTTTCACTACGTATACACCTAAATTGAAGCTAAAATCTAGTGTGATTTAATCGTTATGACTGAAGAAATAGAATATGTTGTACATGGTGAGCTTGTAAATGGCAATGTGTTAGTGAATGACGAAAAGGACATTGATGAGCTCGCAAAAAAAGGTTACGGCAATAAAGAAGGTAACATGTATGTCCTGAAGATTTACGAGGGTCTTTACCTCTTGTACGCCAACAAGTTGATGATCAAACACAAAAGACAGAGCGTAGACTTCGATCAAATGGTTGATGTAGCAATGAAGAATAATAAGGAGGCATGGACTCAATTTCTGATTTATAGGGATCTGAGGAGCAGGGGATATGTCACAAAAGAGGGATTTGGTTTTGGTGTTGATTTCAGGGTTTACGAGCGTGGCGATTATAGGAACAAACCTGCCAAATATGTAGTGTTTGGAATAAACGAAGGTACGAAGATGCAGGTTGAAAAGATCAACGATGCGATCGAGCAGATAGCTCATATGGGTAAAGAACCTGTTATAGCTGTAATAGAAAGGCGAGGCGAAGTAATATATTATAAAGTATCGAAGCTACGTTTTGATAACAACAAGAGTTCTTTTGATATTGCTTCTATAAGAGAGAAATAGACATGGTATCCGTCGAGCATTTTCTATTTTGAGATGTAATACTGAGAGAAATGAAATCATCAGGATTCTTCACTTGTTCCATCTTCAATATCGCAAAATAATCTGAAATACACCTTATGGACAATAGTCCTTTGTCCTTATTATGATTGAAGTATAAGTATTAGCAAACAATAAGTAGTTGAGCATTGCGGCATGGTATATGCGTAGTATATTGTTTAAACAAGTCATGATAATATTCATTCCGTTGATTCTATTTGTACCAAATATCACATTTGCTCAAAATGATTCTTCGAGGATTGTGCTAACTATGGATAAAGAAGCGTATACCATAGCAATGCAGGTAAATATTGTGGGACAGGTTCTGGGTTCGTTTGACCCTGCTAACCCAGTATTGATAAGTGTTAGTGGAGAAGATGGAAATACATACCATACGATCAGCATCCAACTAGATGACACAGGTAGATTCACATACCAGTTTGTTATAGGCGATGATGCTAGTATAGGGATGAGCACTTTGGAGGTCATGCATGAAAACATTCAAGGCGAAATAAGGGGCGCTATGAGTTTCGAGGTGATGGATAAAGCCTCTGTGACTGTGCATACAAACAAGACTGAGTACAAACTTGGGGATGATGTAGTTTTAAGTGGCACAGTTTCGCCAATTCTGCCTGGTGACCAAGTCCTTATACAGGTATTCAATCCAAAAAACAATGCATGGGTATTCAAATCAATATCAGAAAATATGATAACGGCTAATGGACAATTTTCTATTCAACTTGGTAAACTGGATGGAGAACTAAGTTTGCTAGGTGTTTACACGGTAAAGGCGTCATATGCAGCGTCTACGGCGTTGGGTACAACTACCTTCGCCGTCGGTTCCGAATCTGTGGATGCCTCCTCAGAGTCTAACACGGAATCGAGTTCTCAATCCAACTCGAATTCACAAACAAGCACACCCTCTGAAGTTAATGTGGAGGCGAAGGAGAGTGAATCTACATCTGCGGTTGCTGTTGCAAAAGAAGCTGTTATACAGTCTGAAATAGAGAATAACGGGACAGAAGAAAAGGAATTTACATATATAGTACTGATAAAGGATTCTGAAGGTTTTACAGTATCTTTGTCGTGGGCAAGTGGGAAGCTCCCTCCAAGTCAAAAGAAGAATGTAGAACAATCGTGGATGCCCGAGGCATCAGGCATTTACGCGGTGGAGATATTTGTATGGGAGAGTTTTGAAAACCCACGACCCCTTTCACCTGTTGTTCTGAAACATATAGTTGTAGAATAGTGCTCCGGGCGGGATTTTCACCAAAGGGATTTGAACCCGCGATCAGCGACTCGAGAGGCCGCTATGCTTAACCGGGCTACACCACCGGAGCACCGAGTGGTTGTCTATTGAGTGCAATTTAAAGCATCCCTTCGTAACGTTCTTAAACATCATTGCTCATTTTATTTTGTTAATTTATTTTCATCATTCGAAAAACGTTCGTAAAAGTTATCATCGTTCAAACATTATGTACACGGATAAAATAAAAAAGATTAATTCTGAGGAGGAATAAGCATCTTGTTTCATATTGAACTAAACGTACTTATGAAATACGCCTTTTAGGTTATGAACCGTTCTATTTATCGTGAATACTCCTTAATTTTTCATGTTGAGGTTTATGATATTAGTATTCGGAAGCTATAAAGGAAACGAAATAACAGTTCAAGTTTCAAATGAATCTACCTGAAGCAAGCAAGCTGCACTTCACTCCCGATTTGCGTATCTGCCGAGTCTTGAACGGCATGTGGCAAGTCTCTGGGGGTCATGGCCGCATTGATCCTAAAAAAGCTGTCTCGAGTATGTTCAGCTATCTAGATGCGGGATTCACCACTTGGGACCTAGCGGACCATTATGGCCCAGCTGAGGACTTTATTGGCGAATTTAAGCGCCAACTAGTGGCATCACGTGGTGTGGAAGCACTGTCCGATCTTCAGGCTTTTACCAAGTGGGTGCCAACACCTATGCCTATGACACGCCCGCTGGTCGAGGAGAATATTGCCTTATCCCTACGGCGCATGAATGTTAAAACACTAGACCTTTTACAGTTCCACTGGTGGGACTACCGTGATACCAACTATCTCGATGCTCTAACCTATTTGTCCGAGCTAGGGGACGAGGGCAAGATTA
>JBHICO010000106.1:0-4613 GCA_046759645.1 Nitrososphaerales archaeon | reverse complement strand
ACCATTTAGATCCTTTTTTGAGCAATCACTAGCGATAGCTTTGAACAAAAAACAATTTAAACAAGCTGTTTGATCAATGATTCAACCGGTGTATACCAAGTATACACTAGGCAGCGGAATTGGGCAAGTAGGAATTTATCTATTCCTGCCGTCCCACCCAATTCCGGTTAATAGATTACTATGAGCGTTAGTTCCCTTTGGTTATGAGACTCAACTAAATAAAAGTATCCTTTACAAAAACACAAACATGTTTTCATTTGGTCAGATGGTTTTATCAGCCAACATTTTCACCTTGGCGAACTGTTATAATTTTTTCATAAAATTCACATCAAATGTCTTAATTCCAAACGGACATAATAACGATTCAGTTAGTATGAATAAGTTTGATTCATACATAAATTCTGTAAACACAGAATAATTTACAATACTATCTTAATGTTAGCTTCTTTGTGAGCTTTATGTGCACCAAATCTTTACCGTTACTAATGCCAGGAAGGGCAGTCGCACTTATGTCTTTCTGCCTCAGCAGGTTTGCTAACAGCAACGCCCATGGCATTACTTGTCTTCTATTCCCATGCGATTCCATCGTGATTATATTGCTATTGCTGTCGTATGTGAGTGAGGCTGAACACGTTAGGCCCAGAGAAGCGTCAATAACCCTAAGCATATCGTAAGGCCCTATATTCCTCAAATTTATGCCATCGGACTCCAATGCACGAATTATATCTTGCTGCTTTGAACCATCATTGATAACAGAATTTGCTATGTAGCTAAAGGCAGTATGACCAATTATTCTGACAAGTTTCATCGTAGTTTTTGCAAGTTCACTACCCAACGGTATCAAGAAGGAAGCATCCATGCCGTCTGCCCACGCTGTATCGAATATTCTGCTATGCGTGTTGCTCAAAATATCCGATGACCTAAAAAGGGCACCCCTACCATTACTGCTATTTACCATAACCGTGGTAGATCTGTCCATTAAGAACAGGTTTACACCACAATGACCAACCCTTATACTTGTACCATGGGGTATGGATGACAGCATGTCACTGCCCAGACAATCCTTGCTAACAAGTATCTTTACACTTAGATTGTTTGTAACAGATTTTAGCAGTGCTTCTTTGCATTGTGATATTATTCTGAGGCCCCAACCATCTATAATGCACGCAAATTCCTCTTTTGCATCGTGAATCAAACCTTTTAAAGTCGCCAAAACCGAAGGTGGATCAAGCGTAAGATACCTATGTTCTTCTGTACTGTGTGGTCTTTTGCTTTCTTCACTAATCTTCTGTAGCTTTTCTATAGTAGTTTTCATGCCATTAATCTTGCCTTCCTGCGCCGAAAGCAGTGCTTCAAAGGCATCATGTGGGGATACAGCAGTGCAGATTAGTGGTTTATCCTGAGTGACTACTACCAGGCCCTTCCTAGAGAGCTTTGTAAGGGTAGAATAGACCTTAGTTCTTGGGAGTGAGGAGTAATAGGCTAGCTCACTTGCAGAGAGTGGGCCTTTGCCCAAAAGGGTCAGATATGCGCGGGACTCATATCGGCTTAGGCCAAATTCCTCCAGGCTTGGAGCTTGATCGTGGCTTCGCATTTACATTTACATAATAGAGAGCAAGGTAAGTATCACAGACAAATACATTTGAACATCCACTCAAAAAGTTGCTTTTAGTAAACATTGTTTACAACGTTAATCAACTTGCAAGCACATAGCGGTATTAGTGCTATATCTGGATCAGATCGAGCGGTGTAAACATGTCATTTGCGACAAGATGGATAAAATCCAACGAACCTGGCGTAGGCGAGAAGCTTCATGATGCTATCAAACCAGCAGGTCCGTTAAAGCCCCGAATAGAGTATGCACAGAGAAGGTTGCAGTTGCAGGTATCCAGGTTGGATTCTATAACGCATAAGCTGAAGGAGAAGGATCAGGCATTGTTCAAGAAGATCGTGAATGCCATACAGCAACACGACACTCAATACTCGAGTGTGCTGTCGAATGAATTGGCCCAGATTAGGAAAATGGGTAAAATGGTAGGTCATGCGAGACTAGCGCTTGAACAGATACAGATAAGGTTGAGTACAATCACGGAATTAGGAGATGTTGTTGTGACATTAAGCCCAGCAATGGCAGTTGTCAAGAACGTAAGAGCAGGGTTATCTACAATGATGCCAGAGGTAGATAGCGAAATGGGTGAAATATCGCAGATGCTAGGCGGAATATTGATGGATGCTGGACAAGTCGGAGGTTATACAATAAACTTCGATTCTGCGAATGAAGAGGCAACTAAGATAATGGAAGAAGCTTCAAGTGTAGCAGAGAACAGAATGAAAGACAAGTTTCCAGATCTGCCTACAACAATAGAAGAGGAAGCAGCTAAAGGAGTGGTAGGATAATCATAAAGTTTGCAAGAGTAGCGAGATTCCCAACTTTGCTATTCTTCAAACGCAGTTTTTTATGGTGCAAGTTATGCTGTTAGCAGCAAATTTCTTCTCATTAAAAAAGGATCTCGGTTTAAAGGAACGTGCGTTTCAGGCTATGAAAAACCTCGAGATTGAAATAAAGGAAATGCATTCCCTTCGCAATAGCCTGCAGACGAATGTTAACGATTCATTATTGGGAGCTGTGAAGACAGATAATGAAGAGCTAACAGCACGTTATATCTATGAGTATGATGACCTTGCAAACCTTCTTAATATGATAAAAACTACAGAGATGCTATTACAGAATTTATCCATCAAGGTAGATAGCGCATGTTATCTGTACGAATATGTCAATATATTAAATAGTGCTTTGAATTCAGTGCGCGTAATAAGATCAGATATGTCGAAAATAGTTCCAATACTTGATTCTGCACTTGATAGGATAAGCAGTTCAATAATGGAAATGAGGACTGAGCTGAAGATCATGCAACTTGCAGAAAAATTAGGTTGCGAATTACCTGTTACCGCGACACAAATTAATCTTGAGCTGCCTACAACTGTTCAAACGAGGCCTGCTAATATTGGTGCAATAAATTTAACCACTTTTACTACAGCAGTTCACACTCAAGTATAGGTAAACAACCTTTCGATATTAGTGAGGAGATGGCTTAGTTGGCATTAGCGCCTCAAGAATTGGAAAATAACGCAAGTAGACTCGCTGAGGAAGCTATTAGACATGACTCACAAGGTTCTCGTGGGATGGCTATCCAGCGATATCAAGGTGCTGTTGAATCACTACTAAAACTGGTTCGATTGTATCCTGATTATAACTTGAACAAGATATATGTTGAGAGAGCCAAAACATATCAGAATAGGATCAAGGCACTGCAAGAGTCACGGGGTTTTGACGAAAGTGACAGTGCCTTATCACGACACAATGGCAACGGGAACGGCATTTCTGATGGTGCTGTTGAAACATTGAAGGCTAATTTCGATGATCTCGTCATTAAGGATAAACCTAAGATAAGCTGGGACGAAGTAGTTGGTCTTGAAGATGCAAAACGTGCCCTTAATGAATCTATAGTCTATCCTGCTCAAAGACCAGATTTGTTTCCTCTAGGATGGCCCAAAGGAATATTACTATACGGACCTCCTGGCAATGGCAAGACATTGATAGCAGCTGCCACTGCAAGTGAAATTGCAGGATATTTTATTAACGTCGATGCGGCATCAATGATGAGCAAGTGGCTTGGAGAAGCAGAGAAGAATGTAGCTAAATTGTTTTCAATGGCAAGAAGTACTGCTCAGAAAGAAAACATTCCGGTGATACTATTCGTAGACGAATTAGATTCATTGCTAGGCACAAGAGCAAATGAGGTAGGAGGAGAGATAAGGGTCAAGAATCAATTTCTTACTGAGATGGACGGTATAGTGAGCAAATCAAAAGATCTGCAGTTGTATGTCATCGGTGCTACAAACAAACCATGGAGTTTGGATCCTCCTTTTCTGAGGCGGTTCCAGAAGAGGATCTTTATTTCACTGCCAGATACAGCCGCAAGACTTCAGATGTATAAACTCTACACATCACAGTTGAATGTTGACGGAAATCTTAAGCTAGAAGATCTTGCTAAAGTTGCGGAGGGATACTCAGCAAGCGACATACGTGATATATGCCAATCCGTACAGTTAAGAGTTGTAAATGAGTTGTTTGAAAGTGGGAAGGCAAACGAGAATGATGCGAAGACTCGTAGCATTATTACTAATGACTTCAAAGATAGTCTAAAATCAAGAAGGCCAAGTGTAAGTGTCGAAATGCTAAGGGCGTATGCACGCTGGACGGAACAATTCAGAGCACTTTAGACATTCATCCTTTTTCCTCTATTGTTCTTTTGAAGAATTACATATTGCACTTAATATCAATTATGATGACACGAACAATCCTCTCTTGAGTGAACATCAGTTCATGGAGTGTTTTAAAGCATCAAATGGAAATGCTTAGCTTCTAATCTAATCATTCTTGAATCGAATAGGATGATGTGGAAGCGGTAAAAATTCTGTAGGGTTACAACTCGTCGGGTATGGATGACTGCCACCAACTATCCAATCTCAAAAATTATTTATTATCTAGCATTTCAGGAATTGCATGGTAAAGCGGAACCTAGATCGGGAGGAACATTATTATAAATTGT
>JBHICO010000105.1:0-4674 GCA_046759645.1 Nitrososphaerales archaeon | reverse complement strand
GGTTCTGCCTACAAGTTATTAGATACCCTCGAGATAAGCGATCCTTGTGGGATAGCTTTAGACTCAGAAAGGAATATTGTCTATGTTACCAGTGAATCTGACGATTCAGTATACGTTATAGACGGGTCTACAAATACGATTGTAAATGAGATCCAAGTGAGCAAAGGGCCCAGAGGAGTAGCCGTCAATCCAATTACGAACACAATTTACGTAGCCAATTCAGCTTCTGATTCGATGTCTGTTATCGATGGCTCCACAAACACTGTTCTGACAACAGTCACCATAGGAAAGAGTCCACTCCGAATAGCTGTGAATCAAGTTACAAATATCATAAATGTGATCAGCGATGCTACCGATTCGCTCTACATGATAGATGGTTCAACAAACAGCATTCTAGATAGTATTGAGATAAACAACCCGTACGAAGTAGCTGTCAATACAAATATGGACTTGGTATATGTTACTAATCGCTCTGATGCTTTTTTTGTTATTGAGACTGAAGAGGTATCGAGCATGCTACCCCTATCCTTTGTTATCATTATGATTGGGGTTGCAGCAGCTTTAGCAGCTGGAATTACAGCAGCAGTATTGGTACGGAGAAAGAAAGCACAGCTATCTTAGATTGACCTTATAGATTTTAATATCTGGGTTTTCAAAAACCAGTTCGAACTGCTGCAGTCCCTTTCCATCAAAGAAGAACAATTTAGTTAGGATGTTGCTTTTTACCTGCGGACTCATATAAACCACTTCACCTTCTCCAGGCGAAACCCATAGTAGATCATCTACAATGTTTTCACCAGGTGCAGCAAAAACCTCCCAGATTTCATTACCTTGCTCATCATAAGAAACCATCTCACTAATAATGCGGTTCTTGATCCCTTTATGCGGCAAATCAATTATAGGAGTTGATCGCTCATCCTCTTTCTTAATTGTGACTTCGCCATGACCATAAACAACATTTCCCTTGCTATCACTTCCAGATCGTTGTAATACTAAATACTCTTGTCCTTCACCAGTTCCTGCTTCAAAATCATATGAGCCAAAGTAACTTATCCAGTAATACTTGGGTAGCAGATCTCTACTTGCAATTACATAAATCTCTGAAGCCTCTCCGCAGGCATCAATTGGAACTCTGCTACCAAACCTGTTTATGAGTTCCTGACATTGGTCAGGGGAAAGTGAAATGTACTTCGTGAGTAAGGTTACCGCCTCAGATTCATCATCAGTGGAAAATATCCTACCCATATCTACTACTCTTACATTAGCGTTGTAGTGGATACAGCCCTTATCAGTGTTGCAAAAGGCACCATCAGAATGAACCCGTAACCCAGTGTATCCTGCTATTAAATGACCAGAATCCCAAGATGCTACTATCAGAGCATCTTTTTCAGAGTTTTCCTTTAGCCATGTTAGCGCGTTTAAAACATTTGTAGATATTTCTAAAAGTTCAACCCCAATCCCACTAGACTCCAAAGCATAGTTTGTCTGCAAAACCATTGCGATTATGATGAAGGCATATAAGATTATCCTATCCCTACCCTTAATGGATTCAATCAAATTCCCTAAAACGAATCCTGCCGCTGTTGCCGAAGCTACAGCGAATAGAAGCAAAAACCTCTCTCCAGAACTGGTTAGCGATAGTGATATTATGATCCATATCAACACAAAGTACTCTGCTGTTCTGATCTCTCTTTTTTTACTTAAATTGAAAATAATGATAGCTATTATACCTATCAGACCTAACAGAACTGGTGCACTACCTACTCCTGTTAGAATCTGCATGAATCCGTCAAGTGAAAAGAGGTTTATTGGCTGCAGTTCTGCAACAGAGTACTGTATTATTGAGGGCTTTACTGGCGTCCGAGATGAGAATAAAATAATCGTAACTATTGAACTAGCTGCTACCCCTACTAACAAACCCTTTAACCTGCCAAATGAAGCACCCAGAATGGCCCCTACTGATACCAATATAGCTATCAATATCGAAAACGTAGCCGATGTATCCCCTAGAAAGGCTAGACCATCGAGCAGTTGTATATGCAGAGGGGTTGAGTTATAGGGCCAAGTATTAGTAAATGAAGAAATTAGTTGGCCAAAGGATCCTATCAGAACGATCGGTATAATCATGTTTCTGTTCTCCCTTACCTTTTGGTACAGTAGGCTAGCATAACCTTGCTGGCGATAGACCAACTTCGCTTCGGCAAATCTGAACAAAATAAAAAGCGGTATGAATAATAGAAAGATGAAGTAGATGTAGAAACTGCGTGTCCAACTTAAAGCAAATAACGAATATGCAAGCAGGGCTGGCAGAATATAGGGAAGATATCTTATCAGTTCGTTGTAAGAGCTTCTGAAGTTTTCAAGTTTTAATTTTTCAGCTTTCTTGATAGCATAGAGTGTCGTTAAAACTGCAAGAAAGGTATAGAAAATGACAACCGAATCATGATCTGGATAGCCTGCCAATGAGACCTGTATGAATATCGGTGATGTGACGGCGAACAATGCCGTTATCAGACCACCCCATCTGTTGGTTATCATTGTCCCAACAAAATATGCTGGGATTGCTGACAAGGATGCAAAAAAAGGCACAAACAAGCCAGAGAATTTCATCAAGGTTAAACCTTCTACAAATGGATGAGTTATTCCGTAAAAGATCGCTAACGTGTAAGACCAGCCCAGAGGATAAACAACTGGCCTACCCGCTGGGTAATGAGAAAGCAAATCCCATTCTGGAGGCTGAAAAGAATTATTGTAAATTTCTTGAGCATGTCTATAATGCCACCAAGGATCTGCATCAAAAAGGACCACAAAATCTGCAGAGATCCATCTCAAGGCTATCGCTATTGAAATTATTCCTGCCAAAATGAAGTATTGAATGTACCTTTGAATAAAAACTTGAAATAAGTTTTTGTTGTTAACCATCCTAAAAAGATTCATGTATTAACCATCATATAAAGTTGGAAAGATTTCAAAATCTACGATGTTACTTATTTATGGTATGATGGTAATAGTTACAAGATGCCCAACAAAACGTAGCTGCTCACATGTTGATATATTTATAGAACACTATTCCTAAATAGGCAGTATTCGTTCGGCACTAGAGCTTTCTAAGTACTTCTCTCCCCCTGCATATTTGGCCGTAATGATATGTTGGCCCATTCCTTCTAAACTGTATTCAATCTCAGCTATACCATCTTGATTCGATATAGCGGAACCAATCAGTTTATCTGAATCAAAGAACTCGATAGGCAGACCCGCGACTGGGTTACCGAAGTAATCTGAAATCGCTGCTTTGAGACCAACGGTTTCTCCCGTTTTTACAGCAGATTTGGACTCTAACAAAATTGTAGTTGGTAGGTCAGAATAAATGAAATCAAGTCGCATAATGCTCCGGAAGGAAGATACATACAGATATCCATCAGGTCCCTGTTCTATGTCGAAAAGTGAATCAAATATCCCTTCCTTGTCACTTTCAAGACTAATGCTGTAAACGCTAGCCGACTCAACTTCATCATAATTAGGTGGTTTCAGAATGACGCGATACAACTGAGTATGCATGAATGAAAGAAAGAACATATTATTATTTTCACCAATGTATCTGTCACCAGAATAAAACGTCAGTTCCGTAGGGGCAATAATGCTAAAGAATTGCATCAGGGGTCCATGATATTCCTTGCCGATTAGAAAGTCTTCAGCTACGTTCATGTACCATCTTTCTCTGCCTGCAAAATACGGCCAACCATAATTTTTGCTTGGAGTCAGCTTATTTAATTCATCACAGCATTCCGGACCATTCTCCGTTACATATGCAATCCCAGTTTCAGGGTGAAACCCTATACCGAAGACATTGCGGTGGCCCAAGGTATAATATGGAAGACCTGGAAAGGGGTTATCTTCTGGAATTGTGCCATCAGAGTTGATTCTAAATATCTTCCCAGCAGAGGTGTTCATGTTTTGCGCTTGCTCTCCAGCCGGGCTGAAGAGCCCCTGAGCGTCACCTCCAGTGACGTATAGCTTCCCATCGTAGCCAAATTCAAGAGGTCCACCATTATGGTGTGCTGCAGCAGGAATTTTACCCAGCAATATCTTCATATCGTTGAGCTTGTTATTTGACTCGGTGAATCTTGCAACGCGGTTATATTGTTCGTTATCCTCCGAATCCCAGTATGTCCAATGCAAGTATACATAATGGTTCTTTTCGAACTCTGGGTCTATAGTTATACCCGTGAGACCTCTTTCATCAGGTGGGAAATCAGAGGTGTGATAAACCTCAAGCTGTATCAGGGGCTCTGGCAATAATTGAAAGTTTTCTATGACACGTACTTTACCGCTCTTCAATTCCGTACAAAAGATTCTCCCATCAGGAACAAATACAAAGCTTGTACCACATTCTCCTAAACCGTCTATGACAGTTTCAGTTCTAATATCTAGAGTGTAAGGAAGCGGATTGAGAATTGTCCCCCTAGGTATTAGGTCTATTGAAACCTCACCAAATCCATCAGCATCTGATAAGAGCTTAAGCTCGAATGTGAATGGACCAGATATATTTTCTCCAACTACAAACGAGCCCCTTGCCTCCCCATTAGCATCAGCAGCACCGTCACCGATTTGTACTATAGCAAATCTTCCTACACCTACTCCGTCTTTTTGTTCACTTGCTATCAGCCACCGAAG
>JBHICO010000104.1:0-4680 GCA_046759645.1 Nitrososphaerales archaeon | reverse complement strand
CTAAACTAGCTAGCTCCTCCTCTAGTTGCTCTATGCTCTCTTCAAGTTCCTTCAAATAGTCTTGCACACTTTGCAGCTCGATTCTCATTTTTCCTTCAATTTCTGGTCTGTCCTTCCACACTAGAAGAACTATCAGGTGATTGCCTGGCTCTAGCCCACTTGGGACTTGTGCTTTCCCAACGATTTCTTCCTTCTTTTCTGGGTCCCAACCTCTTACAGTAGGAGTCAGCATGACAATATTATCACTTATCCTCTCCCTGTCCCAATGCCTTGCCTTCACAAACCTAATCATGCCGTCATCGACCTTAATGAGCAGCGAAGATAAAGGAGCCTCTCCAGAATTCTTCACAGACATCAATGTAAGCTTCTTTAGATTCTTGATTACAGCCGTGCCCTCTATATTAGGAAAAGTAATTTGCGCCGGAACATCAAAGGCAGACTCCTCCACATCAAACTCCAATCCTATTATGTCACTACCACTCAGTACTTGAATAGACCATTTCCCTAATTTAGCATCATCAACAATTTCAAATGCGAAGGAAAAGGCACCATCTCTCCCAACTTCAATATCTTCTTGAAGATAAACACGTTCGTCAGGATCTAGCACAAGTATGGTTAACTTTGATGAGGGAGTGAACTCTCCTCTCAGGGATACTGTATCTCCAGGAATATACCGCACTTTGTCGGCATAGAATTGCAAGTCTTTACTTGTATCCATCGCTGCCGGAATAGAACGGTCGATAATGAAGAATCCCCTTCTAGCCTTGCTGTCACCATAGCTAGCAATAACGATCCAGTCTCCAGTGGGTATATCACCATCTGTATCCCAATGAAATTGGACCTTAACTCTTCCATATTCGTCAACCCCTATTTCTTCCCCAGGACTACCCACGAAGTAAGTCTCTCCATCTGGCCCTACTATTGTGATTCCCGCTTTTAGAATTCCTACACCTGGATCAGTACCTGTAACAGGTTCATCAACTGCTACTGTGATTATTATGGTCTCTCCAGCAGTGTACGATTCCTTATCAGTAAATACTTCTATAGGAATAGGAGTTGGTTCCTCTTCAACTAATTCAACGTTGAATGATTCTCTAGCACTAGCATCAAGATAACTGGCAAAAATGGTCCATTGCCCTGCAGGATAGTCTTCACCGAGTTTGAACCAAAACTGCACCGTCCCTTCAGCAGTTGGAACAAACCTTTCTTCAAAGTATGTAATGCCATCGGGTCCATTTACTGTAACTATTATGGGTTCATCAGTAACTGGGCTTACTCCTACGTTGATCATAGCAGATTCTCCAATATCGTATGAAATCTGAGCCACTCTTATCCAACAAGACGCCTTTTCATCAGCAGCAGCAGTACCTGGTACAGGAGCTGGGGTTATTGCTGTCTCTACCTTTGTAACCGAAAATGTTGTCTCTGCTTCTGCATCCATGTATGTCGCACTTACTCTCCACTCACCTGCAAGTGCTTCTTCTGGCAAAGCAAATGCATGAGTAGCCATTCCAGTTCTGTCTGGGAGAAGGCTTACCGTAGCAAACGGTTTCTCTGGATCGAAAATGGAGATAGCAATTTGGTTTTCTGTTACTGGTTCCACAGAGATATTAACAACTACGCTGTCACCTGGGTTGTATGATGTGCTAGCTGTGTTAATGTTGATGCTTGCCCTGCTTTCCATGTGATACGATGCAAAGGCACTTGATGATGCTACAGAAAGAATCAGAAGAGCCACCAAGCTTATGGCATAAACCTTGTAACCCAGAATCAAGTTACGCTCTCCTGTCAAAGCATAAATATATTTTTAACGGATTCGTACATGTCTCTTACGATACAAAATTTCCAATTTTTTCTCTTATGGTTATTTAGCGGATCCATCTGTCTTGCTTAGAGGGGGTTCAGGGCAAAAAAGCTCAATGATACAAATTAACACGATTTATAGTAGAAGGTGGGGAGGCGAAAACGATGCCTCTCCACCGGGGCTGGGTTTTTTGCCATGGTCTGGATTTGGCTAACATTCTATGTCTCTCTGATCGATTTATCAAGATGTATGTCAAAAATGATACTTACACAAGCTAAGAAGAGAGGGCCTATAGATTAGGTCAGCGCAATGTATCAAAGGAACAAGCAATACTGTTGGCACATATGGAAGGTCTACGACTGGTGCTTTTGCTGTGAACACTGCAGATCATGCTGTGGCAAGTCATGCAAATGCTCAGGATGTGGACATAATGGTAAATCTAAAGCGCCTAACTTAAGCTGATCAAAGTGTGAAGGTATTGCAGTGTATACATGCTCGATAAATACTCTCCCCATTATTCTTGTTTTATGAGGAGAACAAATAGAACTGGAAGGGAGGTTAGATTAGCCCTCTGCCCAAAGTGTTTCTGGCTATCAACCTATCTAAAGAGTAATGAAAGAAACTGCCCACAATGCTATTCCAAGCTCAATATCCAAAAAATGCTTGTCACAACCTTTAGATTTTGATTAGTTCTTCATTTCACATCATAAAAAGTGAAATACATGAAACTTCTAAGCAGAAACCATGAAACTAGATGACTATTACTTGTACAGGTGCAGAATTTTCAGGTTGGTGGATCTGCATGTCTGACCTGAGCCATGGATCTCTGCCAAAGAAGGGCTCTATCACAGTATCATGTAGGCTTGACAAATCGTTATACGACCTGCTCCAGAAGGACTCCAAGAAGAGGGGTATCAGTCTTAATTCACTGATCACTAGCATTATGAAGAGATACATAAATTGGGAAAAATTTGCTGAGGAGATAGGCTACATTCCCCTTGCAAGGGAGACTGTAAGACTGGTCTTTGATAATTTAGATGAGAAGACTCTGCAGACTGTTGCTGCTAGGGTTGGAAGAACTATCCCAAGAGAAATGACCCTTCTCATGTTTAACAAGATTGATTTCGATAGCATAATGGCATTCCTAGAGATCACTTCATCGAGGTACGGAATGGTTCAGCACAACATCAAGGGAGATGTTCATGAAATGATAGTTCATCACGGTGTAAGCAAAAAATTCTCTACTTTCCTATCTGAGGTTGGAAGATCGATGGCCGAGGATCTATCATTCAGCTATAAGGTTATAAATGCAGACTCTAGGATTTTATCAGTGAAGATAGAACCAGAATAGTGGCATTATTGTTTGTATCATTCTTTTTATTTTGATTATTATTGTTGTCATTGTTAGTCCCATTATCTATGCCTTTCAACTCGACCAAGAATAAGGCTTATTCTTCTAGGCATAGGAGATGAACACATTTGAGCACATATGAACACATATAGCAGCTACAAATGAGTGCTACTGTTTTTTATATGCTGCATGCGAATTATCGTTCATGTCTAATGTTAGTATGATAGGAGAAGGAGGAAAGGGTTTGGGATACGGTGGAGAAACTATGTGTTACGTATGCAAAAATATGTTGAAAAGGGTAAAAACTGTCCCTGGCACAGAAAAGCCTAGAACCCTTGGAAGGGGCGAAGACGTTTATGCATGTGAAAATGGGCATGTCTATTCCAGTGAAGCTTTAGTTGAACTGGATTCTTATATACTAATGTAGAATGTTGATGATCATGGGAAAACTAGTTACAGATGATTTTTGCCACGGGATCCTGAAGTTGGACAAAACTGTTAGGTTTGCTGCTGTTGCAGACAGATATGGAAAGATTATTGCGGAAGAGTATAGAGAGGGATCATCCCATTTATTATCAAAGGAGGAGGAGGGTTTATCTGTTCTGCAGGGTGCAATTAGAATGGGTAGTAGAAAGCCGATGATGCCAAAACTCGGCAGACTACTTTACACATTTTCAGTATATGAAAAAGTAAAGAGAGCTACCATTCCTTTGAGCAATCAGACTGTTCTGATGGTATCTTTCGACATGGACGCTAACCCTGACTCTATAGTTTCTAAAAAGATCCTTCCGCTAGCGAAGGAGCAGGGCCTTTAGCGATATTGAATCTGGAGAATTAACCAAATCAAAGTAGGGTAGGGAGTTGCTATATCTAACTAATTAACTAACTAACTAACTAAAAAATACAAAAACTTTACGGAAATTCATTATGCTCCAGTTCTGTTAAGCCTTTGTGAGAAAAGGTATGACCTTTCTCACACACATAAACGTCATGCTGCTTTCCTTTAGCTTTAGACCCATATTTTTCCGCAGCCTCTCCTTCTAGTTTTACCTTTTTCAAGGGACTCCTACATACGTAACAAATACGTTCCGTTTGATCAGATCGAGTAACCTCTTGCCGTTTAGCTTTATTCAAGCTATTCCCTTGACTATCTACGGGCAGAAGCTATAAAAAGTCACTGTGAAAGGTCACGGTGAACAGTCTTCTATCATGAGCACTGTTGTCAGATTGACGCACTAAAAATTCATGGTAGAAAGGTACATACAGATGATGATTTCGCTACAATTACAATATTAAATTATTGATAATCAATAGATAGAATTTGGCAGCACTGCAATTGAGGTTCAAATTCTCTTTTTGATTTCCTCAATTAGGTTAACGTTCTTTTGTATTACGAATAGTTGAGGGGACTCGAACCCTCCCCAGCTTACTTGTGGAGTAAAATCTACCTTCACCGTAAGAATTCCCCCTTGGTTAACTATTGAGGTGATAGTTGGCTCCAGCTCTTTTCCTGGAATAGAATGAT
>JBHICO010000103.1:0-4691 GCA_046759645.1 Nitrososphaerales archaeon | reverse complement strand
TGAATTTGAAGATCGTAATGGATATAAGTAACAACTCCACGTAGAATTATTAGTATGGTCACGAATATGATCGCACTTTTCGTAATGGGATACGAGTGGTTATGGCTGATATTAATAGGTGGAATAGTAATCTTCGGAGCGAAGAAGATACCAGAAATTGCTAAGTCTTTGGGAAAAGCTCAAGGTGAGTTTGAAAAGGGAAAGATCGAAGGAGCCAAAGAGATTAAGAAGATGATGAGCACTTCCCCTGATGACCGAGTGAAACTTTCGAAGGCTGCAGAATCGTTGGGGATAGATGCAGAAGGATTGACTAACGAGGAATTAAAGGAAGCTATAAACAAAGCATTATCCAAACAAGAAACAAATGCATAGGGAAGAAATAAATGCGTTTTTGATGTTTTTAATCGCAAATAATGTTAATTATCTTATTTAACAAAACAGCTTGTGAACAAGTCTCTAGTTTCTTTCACGAACCGTCAGCTAAGATATGGATAAAGGTTCTACGTCTGTGGACCAGGACCGAGTGCGGCAGCATTACACCAGCTGCAGTATACGAGAACTCTACCAGTATTATAACCATCGATGCCCTCTGCTGTTATTATTCCATAAAATTCTACCCAATCGGCTTCATCTTCCATATTTCCGGTCATAAACTCGCTTGGTATCACGTCCAATGAGCATGTGAACGTACCAACCTCGCTCACAGTAACGGACGTTTTGCAGTCGCCAACACGATCATCAGGGGAAGCGATATCTTCGAACTGATCAGAATCCCAGAATTCAACATTAACTCCATAGGTTCCAGAACCATATATGTATCCCGTAACAGTTAAAGTCGAGCTCTGTCCCATTTCAACTACTACCGGACTTGCAGTTATATACGCATAAATCGATTCGGCCTGTACTGGAACCAGGAATGGAGAAAAGGCTAGCAAACCAAGTGTTGAAATACTTAGGGCCAGACCGACGATCTTTGACATGATTTACTGTTTTTGAGTTAGTTGTATATATGTATAGCTGTTTTGAACATAAATTTGATTTAACATACAATTTTTTACGCTAAGCAGTTTAAAATATCTAATTTCAATTCAGAAAATAAAATTACTATAATATATCTAACTTTACAAAAACGCAGGGTCATTTATGTAAAGGCAGATAACAGTCTGTTTCGTTTTATCTGAAAGCTTCATACTAATCACCCCGGCTGAACACCATGCTCAAATGCTAAGTGACCATAGTAATCGGCACTGCAAAGTGGTACTTGACAGTACTCGCAGTTGAGTTCGGGTTTATTTTGCTTGCACTTTGAACAAAGTTCAGATTCATCACCTTGTGACCGTTCCTCTGTAGTATCGGATGCGAGAGTTTCCGGTAGTGCCGTTCCAAAAACTCTAACGCAACAATTTTTTGTATCGGCAACATAGATGTTACCATCCTTACCTACAGCTACACCACGTGGAAAATTAAGCTGCTCTTGCCCAGAAGTATCGATGCCAACTTTGAGCAGGAATTTTCCTGATGGATCAAATTTTTGAATGCGACTATTGTATGTGTCAGCCACGTAGATATTACCATCTTTATCTACAGCTACACCACGTGGAAAATTAAGCTGACCGTCTTCCGAACCAATTGTACCTAATGCTAGTAGGAATTTTCCTGTTGAATCAAACTTTTGAACGTTATTGTTATTTGCATCAACAGCGTAAATATTAACAGCGTTATCTAAAGCTATACCAACTGGAGAACTAAACTGACCATCTTGGAAGCCACCACTGCCGAATTTCATTAGGAATTTGCCAGATGGATCAAATTTTCTAATGCAGTGATTGTTTATATCATTGACATAAATGTTGCCTTTGCTGTCCACTGCTACTGCATTTGGAGGACTAAACTCGACCTCACCAGAGCCACCGAATTTGAGTAGGAACTTACCAGTTGGATCGAATTTCTGAATACGAGTATTTTTTGTATCAGCAACATAGATGTTACCAGCACTATCCACTGCTACATCGTGTGGAGTGTTAAATTGACCGTCACCAGACCCAGCGGTCCCGAATTTCAGCAGTAAATTGCCTTTTGCGTCGAATTTTTGAATGCGATTATTGTTTGTATCAGCGACATAGATGTTGTCTGAGCTGTCCACTGCTATTCCAAATGGTTGACCGAACTGGCCATCACCAGAGCCAACGGTGCCGAATTTGCGTGAGCCCATCTGCGCACTCGTCATCTAAAATATATGCTATCTTACTCCATCATAAAAAGATTGTAGATAGTTAAATTGATAGGCACTCGAAATTTTTGGTACTCATGTACGATGACTCATCAAACCTTAAATTGATTATCTGTTTATTTCCTTTATGGAGGCTGTAAAGGACGAATACAAGAAGGCATTAGAAACTGCTCAGGACAAATTCAGAAAGGTGCGGCAGGTCGCAGAGGAGGAGTACAATAAGGCGCGTGAGGCTGCACGGGCCAAGTACGTAAAGCCGGGGGAGCCTGTGCCAGACGAATATGAGAAGACGATGCATGCTATACAGGATGAATACTACAAGGTGGTGCAGGCTGCACAGGCAGAATACGATAAAGTCTATCAGGCCGCATGGGACAAATATAAGAAGGCGATGTAAGCTGCACGTGAAAAATCAGGGGCGTTATCATGAAGAGGTGGTCTCATGAAGGAAAAATGGTTTTTGGGTCCTTCTATCACTGGCAGTGGTGAATTGAATGAACCGATTGGTATTGCTCTTGATTCTTTAGGTAATGTTTACGTTGCAGATACAGTATATGGTCGCATCCAGAAATTCACTAATGATGGTAAGTTAATCACAAAGTGGGGTTCGATTGGCAGAGGTGATGGTGAATTCAACTTTCCAAGCGGTATCGCCATAGATTCGTTTGATAATGTTTATCTTGCCGATACAGGCAATGGTCGTATCCAGAAGTTTACCAGTGATGGTAAGTTAATCGCGAAGTGGGGTTATCTGAGAGGTGACAATGAATTGAACGACCCACACAGCATTGCCGTTGATTCTGCTAATAATGTTTACATTAGTGAGCCAAGCGATGGTCGCATCAAGAAGTTCACCAATGATGGTAAGTTAATCACAAAGTGGGGTTCTAATGGTAGTGGTGATGGTGAATTCTTATCTCCAGGTGGTATTGCTGTTGATCCTTCTGGCAACGTTTACGTTGCCGACTCAAGTAATCATCGCATACAAAAGTTCACCAATGATGGTAAGTTCATTACGAAGTGGGGTTCCAAAGGAATTGGTGATGGTGAATTCAACTTTCCAAGCGGTATCGCCATAGATTCGTTTGATAATGTTTATGTTGTTGATATAAGCAACCATTGTATCCAGAAGTTTACCAGTGATGGTAAGTTCATTACAAGATGGGGTTCCAGGGGCTCCGGTGATGGCCAGTTTAAGTTTCCAAAAGGTATCGCGATAGATTCTTCCGATAATATTTACGTTACCGATCCAGGTAATCATCGTATTCAAGCTTTTAGGGCTTCAGTGTCAACCCCCGGGCCAGCAGGTATAACTGATGAACCAAAGGAATAACAGGCAAAATTATCTTTTGCAGAAATTATAGTTTAGTTGTATCTAGTTGTATCAAGTGCAGGAGTGTCGATATCCGTAGTTCTAAAAACTTGGATGTGATTATTTTTTATTAGCGACGTAGATATTGCCTGAGGGAGCCTTTAATGATAAATTGGTGTATTCACAGCATCAAACTAGTAGCCGAAGCGTGAGAGCGATCCCTGCGACGGCTACTATTGCGCCAACTATCATCCTTATTTTGTCATGATCAAACTTGAATGCACCAAGCCTCGATCCTATCAATCCACCTGCCAAGACGACGAAAGCTAATGGTAGTAAAAGTGAAAGATCTATTGGCTTGCTTATTGAATGTGCGAGGAAGCCACTGATAGAGTTTGTTAGTATAAAGATGCTGGCCGTAGCTGCTGCTTGTTTCGGATCAGCGAGACCTGTAAGTATAAGCAAGGGCGATAACCATATTCCGCCTCCTATTCCTACGAGACCAGCCACACTACCCAGGACAGCTCCTACTGGAATCCCGATCATCACGAGTTTGATCTGACCAAGATTTAATTTTTTGATTTTAGCATGTTGAATTTTTATTCTACCCCCAGAGGTCAGGAGTGCCGCCGATGCAGCAAAAAGTGCTATTATGAAGATCAAGACAAGAGTCTCTTGTGGAAGTACAAGCAGTCCAGTAAAAAATGCGAAAGGTATTGAAGACAGAAATGGAAGAGAAAATTTTAGTGACAAATGTCGAGCCTTTGCATAATTAATAAACGCCATACCGGCTACAATTATGTTCAAGAGCAAGGCTACTGAGGGTACAGTGTATAGACTTACGCCAGCAAGAACCAGAATGGCGATGTAACTGCTTCCACCTCCAAAGCCTACACTGGAGTACACGAAACTTATTGCAAAGAACAAGGGAGCGAGCACAAATACGAGCTCACTAATGTCCATATCCTCCTAGCATTCTATAGATATGCAGTATTCCAGGGAAGAGAGAGTCTAGAGATTCGGAAACCGCTTTAGCACTGCCTGGGAGGTTTACTATTACCGTATTTCCCCTAACCCCAGCCACTCCTCTAGAAAGCATGGATAATGGTGTCCTTTTCTGTCCGTGGGCCCTAAGGGCTTCCGCCACTC
>JBHICO010000102.1:0-4733 GCA_046759645.1 Nitrososphaerales archaeon | reverse complement strand
AGTGGCCCCACTAGATTTTATTTTCTCCACCTTTGACTTGGGTGCCTTGTCTGATACAGCGATAACAGTTGGTATGGAGTTGGAGGAGCGTATGATATTTGTTGCAAAACTAATCCTAGCTTTGCTGTCAACGATAATACGTGTGGGATGTTTACGCGCGTAATTTGCTGTAAGTAAGGGATCGTCGGTCAACACTGTGTTGATACCAACTAATATTGCGTCAACTTTTGCCCTCAATCTATGAACTCTTTCCAGATCGACCTGAGATGATATCGCAGAATCACCTTTACGAGTAGCGATCCTTCCATCAAGTGTCATTGCTGCATTCAGTACTACATAAGGTCTATATCGAACCACTCAGGAACTTACCTCCACTAATCACAGCTCTGATGCTACTTTCGGTTGTCCTTTGGACTATCGCTGCATAAGGATCGTGCATTGGTTCTATATCGATGGAATGCATGTCTAAGATTATTGCGTCTGCAATCATGTTTTCCGCTATACAACCTAGTCTATCTAGTCTCAACATATGGGCAGCGTTAACTGTCACCATCCTAAGAAGTTCCTTGGCATTCATGAAATTTCTTTCTAGAGCCCTCGTCACCTTCCACAAATAATCCAACTCCCTGAAGAGATCAGGAGAATTGAGCATCACGTTATCTGTTCCTATCGCAACCCTGCATCCATGCTTTATCATGCTTGCAACCTTTGGTATCCCAGCGCCTAGTACACCATTTGCCCTTGGACACACCACTATCCCTATATTTTTGTCTGCTACCATCCGCATATCCTTTTCAGTTGCATTAGTCATATGGACAATGAAGTCGGGCATAAGATGTTCGACTATTCTGGCTATCTCACTTTTACCACTGTTTTTTAACGAATGGTCGTATGTCTCTGCAGTCTCTGCCGCATGTATTGCAAGCAGTTTACCTTGTTTCCTTGCCATTCTTCTGAAATATGTCAGCGCTTTATCACTATACTCATTTGCACCACTGATACCAAAACCGTCACATGCTCTTATCACCAGTTCCGCATTTTCTAGAACATTCTCTGGCAGTTCATCATTATTTTTTACTGATTCTGTGCTAAAGTAATGTTCTACCCGGCCCAAGGCCACACATCTGATGTCAATCTCCCACATAGCTTTCTTCAGTAGGTCGATACCATCGATCCCCCCCTCCCTAAAGTCTGCGAAAGATGTAATACCTCTTTTCAACATCGATAAGGAACTTGCTTTCATATATGTAACCAAATGTTCTTTCTCACTTTTGTTCAGAACAGATCGTTTTATGCCAGATATAGGATTTACACGAATATCCAACCCACGATCTGATGCTATGTCCTTGGCTATAGAATCTGCAATATGCGTATGTGCATTTATTAGCCCTGGAATTATTAGTAGTCCTTCAGCTTCATAAACATCTCCATCAAATTCGATGGGGCTTTTGCTGATTTTTGTAAAAATATTATTTTCAATAACGATATTTACATTTTGTATGAATTCTAGGTCTTGCCCATAGAGCATACTGATATTTTTTATAAGCAACTTATCTCGAAAACTTGATCTGCCTTTCCTTTCCTTCTCATGTCTCTGATTTTATCTAGCGCCTTGGTTGCCATTTCGGCTGCTTCTCGAGCTGTTCTTGCTTTGCCTATGCCACACTTGAGTTTTATGTTCATACCCTTAGCAACTTCATCCAGAATAGTAACCGTTTCGGCCTTATCAACACCATTCGCTATCACCATGAAGTTGTCACCACCTAGGAAGAAGGTCAGAGCATCTTTTTCCATAAACTTATGCGCAAGTTTGGCATGAAGAGTGGCTATCAGTGATGATATTTCATATGGTGTAAGCTTAGCACTAATGTTGGAAGTTGAACCGTCAACATCTACATGCATGATCTGAACATAATCAATTTTTTTTGTGCTACCGTATACTTTGAACTTGATGTTGTTGTTGTTGTTGATGATGTTACTCTCCCTTGCTCTACATGCATCCAAATGTGCAGCATATGGTGTCGATCCATTGCCTATACTTATGCTGATATCCAGCGCGTATAACTTCAGCAATTCCTGTAGAATTTCTATATGTTCTTCTACAGTAAGACCGTTAGTGACGGCAAACACTTCATCAAACCGATTGAAAAAAGCAAGCCCATTTTTTTGGGAGAATAATTTTTGCATGTCACTGTAAAGTTTTGATTGCAAAATCTGTAATTTATGCTCTCTATCGGTGCCCTTTGTAAGCGTCCACTGACCGTAACCATCTATTCTCACGATAGAGATCTGAACCATCACCTTATCACCATAACACTCTTACTCTTAGCTACTTGCAGGGCTTTTATCCTAGTAGCCATCCTTACAGCTGCTGTAACAGCCCGAATTGGAATGGCATTTATTCTGTCTATCGCCTGTGACTTGTTCATGCCGGGACCAGAGATGCCAAGCGTAACTGGCTTCCCATATCTTAGGGAAAGGTCTGCAACCAATCTAGCAGCATTCTCTGCAATGATCTCATCATGCTTTGTTTCCCCTTTTATGATAGCTCCCAATGTGACGACAGCATCGATGTCCTTCCTTTTCAATAGGTTTTCGATCATTAGGGGCATGTCAAAAGTGCCAGGAACGTAGCATATGTATTTTACATCAGCTCCAAGCGATTCTGCACGCTTCCTCGCGCACTCTAACATCTTTGATGTAATATCATCATTGAATTCTGATACTACAAAACCAATTCTAATCTTCATTTAGTGCACCTTTGCAAAATGTACTTCAAGATCACTGCCTTCTACGACAACAAAGTGATTTTCCCTACAATAGTCTAGAGCTCGATCTACGGACAGCGCCTTGTACGTTAATCCGTCAAGCATCTCACATATTACGGTCGCTGGGGTCAGGCCAGCAAGTTGTGTAAGATATACTGCAAGTTCCGTGTGGCCGAGCCTTTCATTGAGCAGACCTTCTGACGCTATAAGAATAGGAACGTGTCCTGGTGCTCTGAATGTGGATATGAAGTCTTGGCGCACATCAAAGCCGTTGAGCGAGTTCGAACATATTCTTGCCATCTGCGCTATGGTAAGAGCCCTATCAGAATCTGTTATACCAGTATAGGTCTCTTTGTGATTTATCGCTATAGAAAACGCTGGTTTGTCGCCGTAAGGTGACTTGCCGTTTGCAAGGTTTGCTAGAGTAGGGCTAGCATCTCTAAGTTTATGCAAGATATCGTGCATATACAGCAATCCTAGCCTCTTCGCTATGTCATGCCTTACCGCCAAGCAGAGCAGACCACCAGCATCTCTTCTCAGTCTTGCTACACGTAAGGGTGTAACAAATTCGGCAGGTATTATCATGTCTATTTCGTTCTCCCTCCTTTGGCTGTCGTGCAGGAGAACGAACTCACCTTTACGCAGTGAATCTATGGCTTCTGTAAGATTAGACATTTAGGAAGCATTCATTCATAAGTGATTATAAGTCTTACTAAAGAATTGTTAAGTACCAATATATTAGTAGAAGTTAATCTTTACCAGTTAAAACCCTTCTGATATACCTTGCCAAGACGTCTATTTCAATATTCACTTTGTCACCTCTTTTCTTAGTGCCAAGGGTTGTCACTACAATAGTGTGGGGAATTAGTGCCACGGAGAATCTGTTACTTTTAACATCTATAACTGTTAAACTCACACCATCAATTGCGATTGATCCTTTTGGTACTATATGCTTCAGCAATTTTTTATCTGTTGAAATCCATAAATTCATTTGGTCTTTCCTTTTCGCCTTTTCAATTATTTTGCCCACGCCATCTATATGCCCAAGAACGAAATGACCATCCATTGTGTCACCAATCTTCAGACTGCGCTCAATGTTTACCACATCTCCTGGTGCCAACGAACCTAATGATGTCTTTTTCATAGTTTCACCGATCATTTCAAAACTTACCTTGTTTTTTCGTATCTTAACAACTGTAAGACAGGCACCATTTACACATACGCTGTAACCAACTTTAAGTCCATTTGAGAGTTTTCCAAGATCTACAATTAGTTCAGCAGCTCTGCCTCTGCCTTTGATTTTCAAAATATTTTCCACTTTCCCGAGACCATGAATTATTCCCGTAAACATCGTGCATTTAGTGCTGTATGCTGTATAAAAACGATCTAACCATTCACTGCTTCTAGCACTGCTTTTGCCCTTTTGTAATGCACAGCATCGATCATCTTCCCCTCGAGTGTAACCGCACCCTTCCCTCTTCTAATTGAGTCGGTCAGGGCATCTACTACTTTCTTTGCCCATTCGACCTCTTCCTTGTTTGGAACAAAGATTTTATGCACCGGTTCAATTTGCGAGGGATGTATTATGCTCTTTCCTTTGTAACCAAGTTTCATGCCGGCAGTCGCATCCTTAATGAATCCATTAACTTCATCGATCTTCTGCCATATAGAGTCTATTGCATAAACTCCTGCAGCCCTTGCATCTACAGGCACCTTCATTCTTGCGTAATTATGTTCTACACCATCTTCACCATAATCTAGACCCATATCAAAAAGAAAGTCGAAGACCCCAAAAACCAGAGCTGATACCCTTGGACTTGCATTTGCAATCATATAGGCGTTTACCACACCTTTGGAACTTTCTATCGAAGGCATCATCTCTACTGTACCTTCCTTAATCAAACGGCTGTTTTCAAGATCAGTTATCCAATTAGATACTTCAATAACTTCATTTGAATCACTCAC
>JBHICO010000101.1:0-4739 GCA_046759645.1 Nitrososphaerales archaeon | reverse complement strand
CAGGTTCTAGAGTATGGAGCTATAGATGTCAGCCCAAAAGATATAGCACTCTTTGAAGAGAGGATAGGCAGCGATCTTGCTATACCGTTAGACAAGCCAACCGGTTTTAAACTTGATCGCCGTGTTGCTGAATCATATGTGATTCAAACTCTGGACGCTGCTAAAGAAACCATTGATACCGTAAACAACAGCAGGACTATCTGGCTTGGTCCTATACAGGGAGGGGAGCATCTGGACTTGGTTTCTTCATCAGCAAAATCCCTTGATAAGCTAGGGTACAACATGTTTGCTTTGGGAAGTCCCACAGAAGTGATGGAATCGTATGAATTTAAACTTCTGGCTATGATGATAATATCTGCAAAAAAATCTATACCGAGCAGTAAACCACTACACCTTTTTGGTGCAGGTCATCCTTTGACCATACCTTTGGCAGTAGCACTTGGTTGTGATACATTTGATTCCGCATCATACATGCTATATGCAAGAGATAACAGGTATATGCTTCCTAATGCAACGGTGAGACTGGAGGAGTTAAATTATCTACCATGCAGCTGTGAAGTATGTACAAAGTACAAAGCTAGAGAACTGCAGAAACTTGAAGAGGAAAGGCGTTTCTATGAACTAGCTATACACAATCTCCGTGTTATAAAGAGTGAAGTAGATGCCGTAAAAGAGGCCATAATGGAAGGCCGTTTGTGGGAGTATATAATGCGGAAGGCTATGTCGCACCCAAGACTATTTGAAACCTTGGAGGTATTTAAGGAGCATTCAGATTATCTGGAGGAAGGAACTGCTGTCTCCAAGGAGAAGGCTATTTTTCTATTTTCGAAGCTGGATCAATATAGAACTGAGGTGATACGCTTCAGGAAGATGGTGCAGAATACAAGGAGTAGTAAAAGGGTATTACTGTTATTACCTGAACCGGAGGAACATCCATTTTATAGGCAGCATATTGAATTGAGAAGGATTCTCGATAGCAATGTTCAGTTTGCTTATTATTCTCCATTTCTGGGCGTCGTACCTGATGAAATTTCTGATGTGTTTCCTGCTGCCCAACACTTTGCCGCCCGAGGAAAGTCTGAGCCGTCTGATTTTGAAACCTTTGGAAATGCATTAACATCATATGTCAAAAAGAATGAATTCAAACTAGTTGTTGCAGTTGCAGATGATTTCCTAGAAGGTTTCCTGAACCGGCTACATGAAACCCATCTAACTCTCTTGCCACCTAGTGCAAAAATGGAAGATATAGCCAGTGCTGTAAATGCACTGAAAACAAAAAGAAAATAAAAAGGAGTGATGTCTGAACTGTGTTTATCCTTCTGCCCAGCCCTTTGTGAATCTGCCGAATTTGCGTAATGGTGTTGGTTGACCTGGAGTGAATTCCATTGGTCTCATCCAGAATATTGCCTTTGTTGGGCAAACACCAATGCATGCGCCGTCAGAAATACATCTTTCTGGGTAGAATATGAAAGCCTTACCTCTCTTCCAACCCTCAACTGGTTTTACTCTAAGTACGTCTGGCCCCAGAGAAGTGCAAATTTCTACACAAAGAGCACAGCCAATACATGTCTGTTCGTCCACTTCCGGAAGTATTGCTATTGGCATCTATGTCACTCAAAAATCTTTTCTTCATCATATTATTTAAACACTATGCATTTTGCATAACACCGTTTTAACACAAAATTAAGGTGAACAAAAAAAAGAAAAAATTGTTTTAGCATTTACGATTCTTTACTTCTTTATCTGTCTCATTGCGTCTATCTCGCCATTACCCACCCAGCTCAATACCTCTTCACCGGATGGCATCAAGTTGTGCTTCTTCGTCTGATTCAACATTACCCAGACAAAGTTTAGCTCGTTAAGGATCGGCTTGTTGGCATTCCAATCGTCATTACCCTGCGCCTTTTTCCTTAGATCTTCCGGCACAGTTGCCCACCAGTCTTTAAAACTTCTGCCCATGCTCTTTTGTTGTTTGCAGAACTTATTAAGGTTTTTGTCAAATGCCAATAAAACACCGTTGTAAATACTACGCTCTAGTATTTTGTTGATTGTGCATGGTTACACTCAAGTATCAAAAGATATGATTGTGCATGGTTACACTCAAGTATCAAAAGATATGATTGCAAATGTTTAAAGGTGCACTAATATTGGTAGCTAGAGAAGGTTGAAAGCGACAGTACTAGGTGCAGCCAAAGAGGTAGGCAGATCTGCATTTCTCATTGATGCCAACAATGTTAGAATTTTGTTAGACTATGGTGTATTGCTCCGGCGTCAAGAGCCTCTATTTCCCATGCATGTAAAGCCAAAGGATGTTAATGCTGTTGTAATAACACATGCGCACTTGGATCATTCCGGTTTCGTACCATCGCTATTTCTTTCTAAAGGCATAACCGCCTATGCGACACAGCCCACGTTTGAACTTTCAAGCCTCCTTATAGAAGACATGATAAGAATCTCAGGTTTCTACTTACCATTTGAATACATCGATCTGCTAGCAATGCAGAAGGGTTCAAGAGCTATTGGTTACAGAGAACCGTTTTCAGTAAACGGTGCAAGAGTAACTTTGCATGAATCGGGTCATGTAGTTGGTGGCTCTACAATAGTTGTTGAGCATGAGGGTAAGAGAATATTCTATACTGGAGATATCAACACTAGAGGATCAAAAATGCTGAGAACCGCAGATTTGGATATTGGTGATATTGATCTGGTTATAACAGAAAGCACTTACTCCATGAGCGATCACCAGCCAAGGGAAGAATCGGAAAGAGAACTTGTGCATTTTGCTAATCAAGTTATTGATCGAAAAGGTGTCCTTTTCGTACCGGCATTTTCTGTAGAAAGGGCACAGGAGATTGCCTGTGTTTTCAAGGAGGCTAACTTCAAGCATAGAATTGTGATGGACGGAATGGCCCTTAAAGTAAATAGGATAATGTCCAAACATCCAGATTTTCTTAGGGATCCTGAACTATTTTCTGATGCGATAAGAGAGACGGAATGGGTTAGCGGCTGGAAGGATAGAAGGAACGCTGTGAAGGAACCGTGCGTTGTTATTTCACCAGCTGGCATGCTAGTTGGTGGTGCTGGTGTCTTCTATCTTCAGCAGATAGCGAGAAATGGGAAGAATGGTATAGCGATGGTTTCATATCAGGGCGAAGGCACACCAGGAAGAGCCCTGCTGGAGAGACGTGTTGCAACAATTGAGGGTAAAGTAAGGAAGGTAAAGGCGGAGCTTCAGAAGTTCGAGTTTTCTGGTCACAGCGGGAAGACTGATCTGTTTGAGATGCTATCACGAATAAAGGGCAACCCAAGAGTTTGGACAGTGCACGGTGATGATGAAGTATGTGTAAAATTTGCCCAAGAGATTCACGAAAAGCTTGGTCTAGATTCATATGCGCCAAATACTGGAGAAACTATAACTGTTTAAAGCTCGACTTTATCAACTTTTATTTCCTTAAGTACCTCATCTGCCTCGGATGAGTTTGTTACGTAAATGTACATCAGCCTCGATCTTCGCAGCTTGATCTTCACTTTATCCTCTCTTCTTACAACCAAGCATTCCCATGCGCCATCTGCCAGCTTTATGAAATCGTCCTTGTTGAAGATCTGCTTTGGCATAAATGCCCTAACTTACTGTGCTCTTAATATCTATTGCTATCTTAATTTTAAGGAAATGCAGTCTGTTTAAAAACAACTTTAATATGATATTGGTGGTGACAAACACTATTCCTTACCTGAACCTTGATCTTACAATAGAGAGTGGCCAGGTCTTTCTATGGAATAAAATAAATGACTATTGGTATGGAGTAGATCGGAATAATATAATCAAGGTATCAAAGAACAGAAAAGATCTCGAATACTCCTCTTATCCAGAAAGCGTTGACTGCAAGAGAATTTTTGGGCTTGAAGATGATCTGAATCACATATACAGGGAAGTATCAAAGGATACTGTTATGGAAGATGCTCTGGCAAAGATGAGAGGTTTGCGTATAATGAGACAGGATCCTTATCAGTGTTTGATCTCCTTCATATGCGCTACCAATACTAGCATATCTATGATAAAGCGAATGCTTACGAGTATGAGCATGAAATTTGGAAAGAAAATAGAATATAATGGTGTCAGTTTTCATGCCTTCCCAGAACCAAAAGAATTAGCTGAAGCAAGCATAAATGAGCTCTGCAGGTGCAGTGTTGGTTATAGAGCGCCCTTCATACGAAAGGCTGCAAAAACCATGCTAACTAAAGAAGTAGATTTTGATTATCTTAAGCATGTAAATTATGATAGAGCGAAGAAGGATTTGATGGATGTTTTGGGAGTAGGTGAGAAGGTTGCAGATTGCATCCTTTTATTTTCTCTGCAAAAGCTTGAATCATTTCCTATAGATGTATGGATAGCAAGAGCTATAAGAAAGTATTACTCGCAAATGTTTGAGAAAAAGTTGGAGAGTGAAAAAATTACACCCAAAGTATATAGAATGATTTCATCAAAGATGCGTGGGTATTTTGGTGCATATGCAGGTTACGCGCAACAGTACCTCTACTGTTATGCTAGAAATAATGGGAGCTAAAGGAAAGTGGATAAGGTTATAATTATAGTAGCTCAATCAAGTTTTGGGCCCGTAGCTCAGTATGGCTTGGCCTAAAAAAAGCCCTGAAGTGATATGTTATGCATGAAACATATCGCAGGTTGGATAGAGCGCTTGCCTTCTAAGCCAGAGGTCGAGGGATCGAAGCCCTCCGGG
>JBHICO010000100.1:0-4778 GCA_046759645.1 Nitrososphaerales archaeon | reverse complement strand
AAAGGATACTTTGAATTTCGCATTAGATAACATATTTGCATAGAAGCTGCTTACGTTCTTCCAACCTTTGAGGATAATGATATCTTGATAGGAGTTACCACCACTCTTCATTGCACTAATTCTAGTTTCCGCACCAACAGCATTATCCCATGACTCTTTCAGCAATCCCTTTATCCCCATAACGAAGTTCCGAGCATTTGTCCAGAGCGCAACATTACCTTCACCAGAAAATCCTTCTGTCTCTTTAGTCATCGCAGATAGTAATACATCAGAGTCATCCACCACAAAGAAGGCGCTTATTCCTGGAATATTCATATGATGAATATCAACATACTTTGAGTAGTTTTCTATCATCTCTATGCTAGAATGATCTATTTCTGTTAATCCCATTATCTTGACACCCCTCGTTTTAGCCTGCTCTAGTGCATCTGATACGCCTGCATAATACATCCGCATCAAGTCCTCTTTAATTGTGAAGAACCATATCTCTGATTTTGCACAATTGATCATCTTGATGAGTGTGGAGTAAATCTGTCCTCTCCCATCTACCAATCTATATTTAGCTTCAATCAACGGTTCGCTTGGAGGTTTGAATTTTGAGAGCTCTTCGATGATTTCCTTCTTCACTCCTTGCATAGCCTCGATCCTCTTTGAAGCGAATGTTATCAGGTTCTCCATCACACTGTCTGCTGGTATTGCAGAAAATAGCACTGGCCTTCCCAAACTAGACTCCACTATGTTCTTCTCCTGGAGTTTCTTCAAGCCCCTATAGACATGGACCCTAGAAAGACCAGCTGACTTTGCAATAGAACTTGCCTTTGAAGCACCCATTACGTATAAGCTTGCGAGGATCCTAGCTTCATCTACATCTAATCCCATTTCGGTAAATCTCTTCCAGATGCTATCCGCTAACATATCATGGAAGATTCATTAATTGAAGATATACATTTGTAATATAGAGGCGTTACATAACCCTCTTAATTAATGCTGAGATGAAATAACTTAGTCATGAAGATACTCATAGCTGAAGACGATCACGACACTGCAATGCAATACAAGGCTATATTAGAATCGAGGGATCACCATGTGACAATTACTGAGAATGGGGAGGATTGTCTGAATGCCTATTATAATGAGTTAAGCCAGTCAGATCCTAAGAATTGCTCACCATTTGATGCAGTGGTTCTTGATTATAGAATGCCAAAGAAGGACGGGATGGAAGTTGCAAAGGAGGTTATTACAATAAGTCCACGCCAGAGGATAATATTTGCATCAGCCTACGTAAGGGAGACTCTTGTAGATTCAGTGAAGCAGCTGAATCAGATAGTAGAATTGATGCAAAAGCCTTTTGAATTAGACGCTCTTGTAGATACGATCGAAGACATAGAAATATACAAAGAACTGGAAAAGCTCAATGCGAATGTGCTTCAAATAAAAAATTCTGGTCCTACACATGAAGAAGTAAGAGACCTACTTGAAGGGCTTAGGCAAATTCAAAAGGGAAGAACTTTTTAGCTCCTTATATATCGTGTTTTGAAATCTTCATAGTTTGGTAGCTGCTTACCATAGGCAATAAAATGGTAAACGTAGCACCACCCTCATCGTTATTATATGCAAAAATCTCTCCCTTGTGAGCAATTACAATTGCCTTACTAATGAAAAGACCTAAACCCGTACCATGCTGGTTTTCGCCACCTACACTTTTTGTTATGAATTTACCGAATAGATGGGGAAGAATATCATTTGGAATACCACCTCCGGTATCGCTGATCTTGATTTCAACCCTATTTCTTTCTGGAAAGGCATGGCTCTCTACCTTTATGCTGCCCTTCCTTGTAAATTTCACCGCATTACCAATTATGTTTGATAGCACCTGGATGATGCGAGCCCTGTCTCCCTCAATTTCTACATCCTTGCAGAGCTTTGACTCAATTGATGCGGAACCATTGAGATTGACTTTTGCGGAATTAATAGCATCGAGAATAACCTCATTTATTTCAAATTTCTCCATTACGTAGGTTAGCTCGCCACTTTCAATTCGACTTGAATCTAAGATATCGTTTGCCACCTCTTGTAGCCTTCGAGAATGTCGGAGAACACCATCCCAAGCTTCATCATCATCAATATTCCTTTTTTTTGCGAGACCAGCAAAACCAAGTATTGGTTGAATAGGACTTCTTAGTTCATGTGATGCAATACTAAGGAACTCATCTTTCAATCGATCTTTGTGTTTAAGTTCCTCATTCACTTTTTCAAGTTCGTTCGTTCGAATCTTTACCAGATTCCTTAATTTCTTGTTAATTATTATGATGACTACTGCAAAGAATCCTAGAACTGTGAGGATGCTAAACACAACAAATACGGCATATGATCTTTCAGCAACTAACACATCTGTAATAACACCTTCCACATTTGTTGGACTTGATACAAAAGCCAATAATACAATTTCTTCATCAATATTTACGGGCGAGTATGAAACTATTGTGCCCTGTTCTGGCCCACTTTCATCCATGTTATTCAACTCAAAGAATCCGGTCCATCCAGAGTTGGCTTTATCGATCGAATTGATGTAATGCTCTATTTCAAAATCCCGACTGTTTGACTGTAAATAAGCGCTTGAAGCTATATGTTCCCCAACAGACTCTGGCACTCTTGAGGAATAAATTAGGTTACCATTACTGTCTGTAAGGTCTAGATGGCTTTCTCCTATAAGGCCAAGGTCGCTTGATATTTTACGGACAAGAATGTCTGCCCTCAATGTTGCACCTATAACACCATCAAATATGCCTGTTCCTTCATTTATCATTGGTAAAGTCACATATATCCCCCCCACTGGCACTGTGTTCTGTATAGAATTAACCGTATACACTTTTGGCTCTAGATTCTCCTTGGTTGCTTTCTGGTACTCTGAAATATTTTCTCTAATTGAATTGGTGTCCATCTGGTCATCGGTAGCATAAATTATACTGCCATCTGCGTCAAGAATGAAATATGAGCTAGTAAGGTCTGATGTTGTCGATTGTGTAGATTGAAGAAGAAACGGAACCCCATCATAATCCTGTTGCTTAACTATCGGATCTCTTGTTAAAAGATCGATCCTATCCACAATATGTTCTACTTCGAGTTCGGCAATTTGGGAAACTTGAAGAGATTCTCGCGACAGATTAGTTATTACCTGTTGCTTTGATAGCTCAATTATCTCCATTTCTTGATTGACTTGGAATGAATAAAGGATCGTTGAGTTAAGTATAGCAAATACAACAAGAACACCGAGTAGAGATGGAATAAGTAAACCGCTTTTATTTTTAATACTTATTCTTCTCATTTTGTATCATTCCTAATAGATGGTAAGCCAACGATTTGATCATGGTTTAATCTAATACTCCTAGTGAGATAATTTCAAACTGGAACAATCTAATAGTCCTTATTCTGTAATATCTATTAATTACTATTTTGTCTCGTCTCTGATGCTGTTTGCAATGATTTAGTTGAGGTAAAGTCAGCATATCTATTGCTTGCATCCATGCAATTGTTCCAAATGCCAATGTAGCTCATTGGTATAATAACAGTTAGAACACTCATGTCTAACGTTACGACTATCTCCATACTCGGAGATTTTATCAGATGCAACGGTATGTTGATCATCAGGAGGATATACTTGATAGGGAAGACCACAGTTCACGCATGCATAAGCTCTTGAATCGTTTCCTTGGCTCATCAGCTGGTAAGAAGAATAATTTCTGAGAGGGCCTGTAATTGCACTTACAAGGAACCCGAGTGCGATGTGAAATTGTACAGCACGAAACCTGATGGGGTGAAGGAATGCTGCAGTGATCAAACCCTTGTTGTGAAGACTTGCTAGTAGAAGGTAAGTTCCCTTCTTCGAAGTTTGTGTTGCCATGGATATTTCACTGGCTTTTTTTTCTCCATTCGTAAGAAGGTAGACGTAGATCTTGGCTTCTTTTGGAGGTAGCCCAATCTTAACTAGAATTTTCTCTAGTTCCCATGGTGTCTTTCGTCCATTCGTGCTGTATGAGTATAGATCAGACATGAACATTGACCTCCATTGTTATAGGATTAGGAATCAGTGGTTCCGAAACCGAGGAGTTCCACAGGAATATTTGAATGTCATACACATCTTGTGCGTCTGGCAACCAAGAGTGGGAAATTTTTGATAAGCTGGCTGCTTTGTAAGTCGCGGATGAGATTTCCACTGTGTAGCCCTCTGAGTTCTGTACTTGTATTATGTATGTTGCTTCTGTTTCTTCAGCAATGTTACTGGATATTGATGAGCGTATGAAGACCTGTTCGTATGGGTGTACAGATAGGACCTCTGAACCCAAGTAATCGACGATCTGAGTATTAAGTACAGTTATCTTCTTATCTGTTGCAAAGTGCATATCACTATACTTTACTTCTGTCACGTTCTCATCTGCTTCGGTTCGGTTATTTTCAATTTCAAACGAAGTATCTGCAATAGCACCATTATAGGATGTCTTCACCGTGTATGAACCGTCCTTCATCTCATGGGGTAGCTTCAGCTCGTAGGCAAAGGCGCCAGACGAACCCACCCTAATATTGTCTGACGTGTAGAGCTTCTTATCCGCAAAGACGTCTATTGATACCATTTTATCAGTTATTACATTACCAACATTGCCCGAGATACGCACAATATCCCCAGTTTCGTAGTTCATCTTATCGGTCCTGACCCTCATCCCCTGATCAAAGAACCCTAGATAATACCAGTTCAATGCTTGTATATCACGTTGCGATATGCC
>JBHICO010000099.1:0-4802 GCA_046759645.1 Nitrososphaerales archaeon | reverse complement strand
TGGGCCTTCTGCGCTATGTAATATCTTCCATATTGATCTTGACTGGCCAACTTCAAGGAAAGAAGCTTCTCTATGTGATAGTTAGCAACACTCGGACTTGAAAAGTTGAGTTCTCGCTGTACCTCTCTCACACCAACACCCTCGTTCTTCTTCAACATGAAAATGTAGACCTCAAGGGTCTTCCCCTTCAGTTCCTGCTCTACCCTGCCAGCATCTTCCCTCTCAGATGCTCCCATTCTGCTCTCCTCCAATCTTGCTTAATTTAAGCCAACTGATGTCAATTGATGTCAAGCATATGTTCTGACTCTATAAAGTAGGAACGAAATATCTGTTCTAAATTGTAGAACGTGCTTAATTTGCTCGTTCTAAAGCCTAGGCTTAACCAGACCGCTATCGTATATAGTAGCGAGCAAGATGGAGTCGCAAGCACGAAAATATTCCGTGTATGCCGCTGTTGCAACCGCTGCTGTCATTGGCTTGATAGTTGGTTGGATAGCAGCCATTAACGTAGAAGACGATGTTCCCTTTACACTTGATAAGGATATATTTTCAAATGATACGCTTTCATTTTCATTTGATTCAACACAGTCTTTGAAGAAGTTCTCCTCCCACGAGGAATTAAGAGCATTTTTGCTCAAAGTCGCTGACAGACAAATTATTGATGCTGGTAGGTTTGACTTTAGAGAAGAGCTAGCACTTCCCAGTGTGATACAATCTCCACCACTTGAAAAGATACCTATGTCAGATACTACAGGAGAATATGGTTCAGGCCTGATAGACTTTTCCACTACCAATGTGCAGGTTAAAGATGTAGATGAGCCAGACTTTCTCAAAAATGATGGTAAGTATGTCTACATTCTATCTAACGATAAATTGACAATAATAGATGCATATCCTCCAGAGAATGCCACTATAATTGCAAAGGTTGCACTTGATGTCCAAAGGCAGAATCTTCAGAATATGTTCTTGAACAATGATAGATTGATTATCTTTTACCAGAGCAATGAGCCCGACTATATTATAGAAAGGTATGGCTATCAACCAGTTCCTGTCTATTCGCCCAAGACCCATGCATTGGTGCTCGATATCTCTGATAGAGAAGATCCAAAGACGGTCAAGAACTATGAGGTGAGAGGGTATTATCGTGAAGCAAGAATGATTGGCGATCATGTGTACTTTGTTACCAGAAGTGATATCGATTATCACAGGCCTATAGTACCAGGTATAATGGAATCATCAAGGACTGTCATGGTTCCTGACGTATACTACTTTGATAATCCTGATCTTTATTATGCATTCAACACCGTAACAGCTATTGACATCTTTGGTGATAAAATAAATGCAGAAACATTCATGATGGATTCTGCTGGTACCATATACGTTTCAGAAGATAGCATCTTCATCACTTACTCAAAGTATCTCCCATACGCTTTCCACAATACATGGAGTAAGGAGAAGTTCTTCAAGGTTGTAGTCCCCTTGCTACCAAACGATCTGCAGGATAAGATATTAGCAATAGACAACAGCGACCTAGATCCTGATGAAAAGTGGAGCAAAGTATCAGATCTTCTACAGGAGACTTACAACGAAATGCCTGAAAATGAGAAACGTACGTTGTTCAGCAAGATTCAGAAAGCATTGGAAGAGTATGAAGTGAGACTTTTACAGGAAACACAAAAAACAGTTATCCATAAGATCGGATTTGACAGGCTTGTTCTGAATGATGTTTTTACTGCAGAGGTACCGGGAAACGTTCTTAATCAGTTCTCCATGGACGAATTTGATAATAAGTTCAGGATTGCAACCACATCAGAATTCTACACATCAAAAGGTAGAACTATGCATAACAACGTCTATGTTCTTGACGATGATCTAGAGATTGTAGGTAAGCTTGAAGGCATAGCTCCAGACGAGAGCATTTACTCTGCAAGATTCATGGCCAATAAGCTGTATATGGTAACCTTCAGGCAGATCGATCCCTTCTTCGTAATCGATCTCTCCAAAGACAATCCAGAGATACTTGGATATCTCAAGATACCAGGGTTCTCAAACTACCTTCATCCTTATGACGAGAATCATATCATTGGAATAGGAAGGGATACGAAGGAGAACAAATGGGGAGGAGTTAGTACATTAGGCGTCAAGATTGCTCTCTTTGACGTCTCCGACGTATCTAACCCAGTTGAAGTAGATGTCTTCATAGTCGGAGATCAACAAACAAATTCGGAGGCTTTGTACGACCACAAGGCCTTCCTATTCGATAAAAAGAAGAATATACTGTCTATTCCAATCCTATCAAACGAGTATAGAATAACTCCTATGGAGCATGAGTATATTGCGCCAAGTTCATGGTTTGGCTTCTACGTGCTCGGAGTTGATGCTAAAGATGGATTTACATTGAAAGGAAAGGTTAACCATTCTAATGATCATGATGCAGTTCCGTATCATGGATATGGTGGGTATGGAAGCAGATCCTTCTACATCGGAGATGTGCTGTACACTGTTACAAACCAGTTAATGAAGATGAATGATTTGGAAGATATTACTGAAATAAATCAGATTAAACTTGTTAATACAGGAGAAGTCATAAAATATGTTGACTAAGTGATCTGTTTTTTAAAATTGACGTTAGTACGCAGGCAAGACGTTTGCGAATGGTATGCTCCCCATACCAATTGTCCTGCCCACAAACTAACACTGGTTTGGTACTTCAACATCTTTACCTGGATAAGGTAATAAAACTCTTTTGAAGTCCACATTGCAATTGAAATTGGTAATAATACCTAGTTGATTTGTAATCGATCTAAAAAGGGCAGCTTTAAAAAGGATTAGATCCTAGCAGATGCGATGGCGAAGAAAAAAGCCAGTAAGAAGAAGTCAAGAAGAAGATAGAACAAGTAGGTCGGAATATACCTGCTGAGGGGAAAACGATAGAGGTTCCTGTCAAAGCATTTTTCTTTCAAAATTGTATAATGAACAAGGAACCGAATCGCTCCTTAAGCGGCACATCTTTTCCAAGTAGGGCAATCTTGATCTTAATTGATGATTTGCGTTGAGAGAGGATTGTTGTCTAGTTTACCCCTGAACACTATCAATCTCCGCAAAGCTTCAAAGTTAGCCAAAACCGCCACGATAACTAGGAGGATTGGAATTTGATTGGTTAGCGCACCTATTGTTATTAGCAGCAACCTCACATCCCTTCCAATTCTAATTTTAGGTCTATTGGCTCTGTTCTCATTTCTAAAAATGGAGTCGTACTTATCACCAGTGTAACTGTTGAGGAAGCTTCCAATGAGGGCTACGAATCCTATTACCCATATCAAACTGCCATTGTTTATACTCCAGTATCCATAGGTCAACCCCAAGATTATGGCTGCATCCACATATCTATCCAAAACTGCATCAAACCATGCACCGTATTTTGTCTCCCTTAGCTTTAATCGCGCTACCTCTCCATCACAACCATCGATGATTGAATGGATTTGAACCAAAATTCCTCCTAGAATCAAATAAAAATACTCCCCGAGGAAAAATAATGATGCCCCAGAAATCCCAATAATAAAACTCAGCAATGAAATCTGGTTTGGAGTTATCCCTGTTTTTAGAAGAATCTTGGAGAGCCTGAGAGATATTGGTCTGTTGATTATTTTTGATACCGGACCATCCGTGTCTTTTTTACAATTCTGACACAAAAGCCGCTCTGCAGTTTTTAGATCTTTATCATCATCAACGTCAGTCCAGAAATTACCGTCAATTATCTTACATCTCATTTTATTGCTTTCTGCTAAAATTCGGATTCCTCCAGTAAGTGTATCATCTCCTTTGCGAATGCTTTCTTCTAGCGCACCAAAAATAATCGGGTTGCACAGGAAGATGCCAGAATCTATGCCATTGTAATTCTTTAAGTTCTTTCCAATCTCTTTGATTTTGCTGTCGTCAGTCAAGACCTTTGTGGCATCATCCATACTCAAGTATCGTGGAAAATTTCTGTCAATACAAAGGATGCATTCATCTTTTGCCACATTTGTTGTCAGAAGACTGTCTAGTATTCTGCAGTCATAGATGTGGTCACTCATCAAAAGTATAAATGGTTCCCTGAAATAATTTTGGGCCTTGAGAGCAGAGATCCCATTACCTCTATCCCATGCGTCATTTTGAACATACACGATTTCTACACCATATTTTTTGCCATCTTCCAAACGGTTTCTAATTTTGTCTCCATTGTATCCTGTTACAATACAGAATGTTGTGATTCCTGCTTTCTTGGCACTCATAATTGCTCTTTCGAGCAGGCTTATACCGAGGACAGGTATTAGTGGTTTAGAACCACCATTAGCTCTTTGTCTCATTCCATGTCCCGCTGCTAATATCAATGCCTTCAATTTATCCACTCCTTGGGTGTATGGATTCTATCACAATACTGTAACGCAACTGTTCTCCGATTTATGTCTATAATCTTTATCCGTCTGCCGTCTTTACTTAGACATATCTTATACACATCAAAGATACTGGAAGCTGATATGTTGCTGATGTATCAGACACGGAAAATTATTTCACTTTTACCTTTATTTCATGAATTATTAGTGATGAACGCAGTTAAATATGTGCAACTCTTTTATCAAAGCATGGTATGTGATATTATTCTAAGAAAGGTGCTCAGACTACCAGTAGGAGAAACAGTTCCTACACCTAGTGAGCTTCAAGACATGGTTGGGGCCAAAGACCATGAAGAATTTCATGCGATAATTGAAGGTATGGATGAAAATGAGCTTGAGGAGCTGCGCAGGAAAATTGCAATGTGG
>JBHICO010000098.1:0-4839 GCA_046759645.1 Nitrososphaerales archaeon | reverse complement strand
ACTCAAGCAGCAGAGATTCCGTTGTTGATGAAGGGATTAGCCTAGTGACTGTGGACAAAACGGCACCAACAGTCACAAATATAGAATTTATCGATTCTAATGCTAATGTTTTTGTAGACGATGCTGATGCTGTTGCTGGAGCAGTCATGATTAGATTTACCTTCAGCGAAATCATGATCGATGATAACTCATTAAACCCAGTAATAGACCTACCCGCTACTGTTGACGAGGATATCCCAGACACAGAAGGTGACCTACCTCCAAACCTAACACTCTCCAATGAACTATGGGAAAATAATCAACAGTTTAAAGTAACCTATTCCGTTATCGACAATAATGACGTTGTATTGGGCGCCGATATTCTAAGTGTTAGCGGAGCAGAGGATAGAGCTGGTAACCCTAATGATCCTGCCGCATCAATACTTACCGATGACCTATTCAGTATAGATAATGCGGAACCTGTGATAACTGCCCCGACGGACTTTGCCTTAGGGGATGGTGTTACCTTGGCTGGTGCGATCATTACATATACTGCTACTTCACTTGATAATCCTGATGGTCCTGCTGTAAGTGATGAATTGGTTGCTACTCACAAAATCGACTGTGGGGATGACTTTGAAATAGATGCGGTCGATGACCTAGATTCCGGTGATCTATTTGCTTTAGGTGACAACAGTGTAAATTGTATTGCAACCGATGGCGCAGGTAATAGTTCTTTATTAGCGGCTAACTGCTATTTAGAAATAGGACAGGATAATACAACTGTCTGCACAGGATCTTTCACGATCACAATTGGAGCCCAAACAAATACTGCTACTCCGGCAGGATTTGAACCGCTAGCTGCATTTTGTGGTAATTCAGGCGTCTTCGTTCCTGTCGATTTATCGGTCGCTGGGCCTTTTGGTCCGTGCGAGGAAATAAAGGCTCAGAACAGCGCCGCATGTGGTTTATTCAACGCAGGGGCTGAATTTAGTGACCCAAGTTGCGGAGAGTCTGAGTTAACTAATGAGTGGAATGTTATATTTGGGAGCCAGGTATTAGATAAAGTAGGTACGAGCTTTACTGGAAGTGTTGATATTAATGCTGTAACTAAGGTTATCGTAGAAGAATCATCAACAGTTCAAAGTAATCCCACAACAATAGGTACGTTGGTTGTACAGCACGTCTTCGAACCTGACGTGCCAATAACGAATATAGTAACACTCCAGCTGGAAGCATCAGCTCCTACTGGTCCATACAATTATGAACAAACTCTCACGCTGATAGGTGCTGGCGACGCAACAGTTGTATCTGGCACGGGTGTGGAGCTGCTACTCTCTCAACTATTAAGGATATGTCTAGACTTGCCAACTGATGGCATCGAACCTGGACAGTGTGACATTGAGCGTGTTATCTTTGGCGGAGACGAACTGGATTCACAAGAAATCAACACTGAAGGTCTCACCGTGCTTGAATTGATCTACGCGAAGGTATCCGACAAATTAATCAGCCAAGACAAGATACCTGCAGGAGACGATCTTCTTGTCATAACCAAGTTTGGTCCGTTTAACGGACCCTCCGACCTTACGCTCGTTGATGACTTCCGTTCAAGTGACGATCCGACTGTCGATGGAATTATTTCCTCACCAAAGTCTAAGGGCGATCCCTGTAAAAGCGGAGCTAGTAAGACAACTGGGCAGGGGATATCTGGGATTTTAGATATGAAGCTGCCCGCCAGTAACGTTAGGGATCTATGCAATTGGTCTTTCTTCGCATGGAACACTGCGCCCATTCTTGACGATGCAACGATAGATAGCTTGGATGTAACTCTGGACATTCCGTTTGCAAGCACTTCAAGCGATTGCAAGTTTGTAGAGCTGCCGGACACCGCTGCTGGGAATCCAGATACTGCTAGTGCATCTTCGCTCCGGGCACTGATCGTCGGTGGTTCCGTTCTACCCTTAGCTGCGTCTGAAACCGATGACTGCCTAACATCAGGTGTTAAGACCTTCACATTTGGCCCTGGCGCAAGGACGGATTTCGAGGACAAGCTTCTATTTGACTACTGGGGATTTGGAATGAGGTTCGAGGGAGACCCTGAAGCTAGAGGAGCTGTAACAAAGCAGGTTGATTTGAGGCCGGAAGAAAATGCATCTGGAAATCCACCGACACTCGAAGTAGCGTTCACACCTAATCTTGTTGGTCACTGGGGATTAGAGAGTGCTGCATCACCTATCACATTGGATAGCAGTTTTGCAGGAAACCATGCCACCGTCAATGGTGGAGCTGTCTTTACAACCTTGACTGATGGCAAGGTTGGAAAAGCTTTAACGTTTGATAATACAGATGATTATCTTACCATATCCCCAATTAGTTTCGATGGAGACTTTACTTTTGTAACCTGGTTAAAGCGAGCAGCTTCAGCTGACGACGATGAACTTCTGGGTCACACAACAAGTGGGCAGACTCAGAAGATCATGTTGCGTGGTGCGAATGCTGGGTTGGATGAATTCAAGGCCTTTATCAGAATGACACCCGGCGGTCCTAACGTTAAGGCAGATTTCGGCTTTACAGTTGGTGATCTTGATCAGTATAGATTGTTTGTGCTAAAGCGAGACAGTAATGAAATTCCTCCTGTTAGTAATCAAATTTATATATCTTTCAACAACGGCCCGTTTGTTGCACATGGTGACCCATTACCTGGAACCTTCACAATCAATACAATAGGCAAGACTGTTAGCAACCAGTTCTGGAATGGTGAGCTCGATGAAGTTCGCCTGTATAAGAGAGCATTAAGCCAGGCTGATGTAGACAAAATATTCAACATTCACAAGCCAGTTCTTTACTATGATTATGAGGGTAATGTAATTGATAACAGCAATAACGGCAATGATGGCGGTGTTAATGGTGGCGCCATATTTACGCTAGAGGACACTGGCAGAGTTGGAGATGCTTTAACGTTTGATAATACAGATGATACTGTAACCCTAAATTCAGGTGGTCCAGCACTAGACTTTGAAGACGACTTTACTTTTGTAACCTGGTTCAAGCGAGCAGGTTCAACTGATCCTGTTGATGCACTTTTAGGATTTGATGCTGCTGGGCAGAGTCAAAAGATTGTATTTCTCGGCAGGAACTTTCCCGATGGAGGAGGTAATCCAGACAAGAATAAATTATTTGCTAGAATGGTAGGAGGCTCTGCTTCTGTTCGTGCAGATGTAGGCTATACAGATAGTGATAATGATAGTTATCAGTTCCTAGTGGTCAAGCGGCATAACAATCTAATAGAGGCATCTCTTAACAACGGTGCGTTTACTTCTCTTGGTGTATTGCCTGGAACATTTACAATCAATACCCTTGGCAAACCTAACGACTCACAGTTCTGGAATGGTGAGATCGATGAAACTCGTTTGTTCGATAGGGCTCTATATGATAGTGAAATAGCAGACTTGTTTGGCGCCACATCTCCAGGACTTCGAGGTTGGGAACAATAGTATTTACACTTTTAAAGGATTTACTACTGGTAGGCTCTGTCCTTCGCTACAATCGAATTTATCCTTTAAATATATACAAGATTAATGCGTATCCCTACATCCAATTATAACTATTTTTAATAATCAGTACTCTTATAGGTATATGTGGGGGCATATGGTCGTTGTGGGTCTGCATAACACGTAGTATAACTGTATTTGGTAAAAACCGGGATGCTGGATTTCATACATCAGATGATTACGCAAAGGAGTCAGATCTTACCGGGCTGAGGCCGCACCTGCCTTATGAAGAAATATCTTCGGTTGGAGGTTGTAAACTCAACTTTCTATGGAGAGACGTAGGTTGAAGATAACGAAGAAACTGCTTGCGGTAATGTTAGGACTTTCGATGATAGCCAGTGTAACATACACTCAGGAAGTTAAGGCACTAGAACTGGACTTCATAGATATAGACCTCAGCGGAACACCCAATCCAGCTGACTTTCCATTTGGAATAGAATGTGGAGATCCAGATTTTGTATACGTTACCATATTTAGTCAAGGTTTGCTTGCGAAGATCAACAAGAGTACGAAAGTTGTGGAAGAACTTATCGATGACCCTGAAGGATCAGGAGGAGGCCAGAATTTCTACAGCATAGCAAGAAGCCCAAACCCTGGCGAACTGTTCATAAATGAGAGGGACAGCGGCAGGGCGTGGCGTTTCGATCCATCAACTTCAATGTGGAACGTGACCCCGATCGTGCCAGAGATAGTGCATCCCAATGTTGACTACCCATTCGGCTTTAATGTAAGGCCCAATGAGATAAGGGTCAATGAAGGTCCTCCGCATGGCTTGCACACCTACGAGTTCAACTTACCTAGTCGAGGAGGAGTTGTCTTTACCAACAACTTTGCCTGGATAGGCGCGACAGTTAATTTTGACTTTGATGAATTTGCAGAGGCTGTTGGGGTCAGTGACGTCAGCTTTAGCGGCATAGTGAGGCTGGATCCAGATACATTGGAAGCAACACAGATTCCTATTCCAGGGGCGGGCTTTATAGCGGATATGGATGTTGACTTTCTTGATCCTTCTTTGATCTGGATAGCTGATTTTACTGGCGATAAGATATACAAGTTCGATACCAACACTCTGAGGGTAGTTCAAACCATTTCGTTGCCTGCAGGGAGTAACGCAAATCATATTGCTAATGATGATCTTGACATCTTTGTAGCTCTTAACAAAGAAGGCGGTCCTGGACAGAATAGCGAAATTCGACAGATCAACAGACTAACCGAGAACCAAAACACAATAGATACGGGGGCACCCAACACGTCATTTGGAACCTTTAGTGTCTTTCGTACAGGCGATCAGCTTGTATGGACCGATCAG
>JBHICO010000097.1:0-4845 GCA_046759645.1 Nitrososphaerales archaeon | reverse complement strand
CTGCGCTTTTTTACTGTACCAACACGCAATTTTGGATTTTTGACTTTGTACAAAGTAGCTAAGAGCTCCAAGGCTTGTTCTGGTTCCTTTTCTAAAATGAGATGTACCACCTTTGCTTTGAAACTGTCATCTAGACTTTCATTTACCATGGGGCATCTACGATTCTCAATGAACTCTTATGTAAATCTTCTTGCATTAATTCCGATTTTGCTGTTAAAGCGATAAATTCGTCACCCAGATCGGTACGCCGTATATTATCCCATTAAAATGGTGGACGGTCAGATTTGAACTGGTTGAATCAATACCAATACGCTTTATCACGGTGTGTATGGGTAGTAATACACCATGATTATGAAGTAAGAGAATAGCACTTGCAATGTTTAATTACTACATTCTCGTATGGCGATGGCATGGACTACGATGATCTTTGTAAGGAGATTTTAAACAGTGACAAAAAGATACGCTTTGCAGGTGTATGCGATAAGACTGGAAAGATCAAGCATGGTGGTCAGCAAGAAGGTGTAAAGAGTATATTGAGTCCCGAAGAGAGTGAGCAATCATTGAAGCAGGCTTTGTCCAGATGGGAATTCCGTGGTTCATTTGAGCCTAAATTTGGTAAAGGAGAGTATTCTCTGACAAAGTATGAAAAGGTTAAACGCATGACTGTGCCGGTGGATGAAAATCACTTGCTCTTAGTATCGACGGAGATAGATGTTGACCATGCAAAGATAATTGAAATTGTCCGTAACTTAAGGAAAGGTTAAGTCAACAATTGGGCATAACGACATCGTATATTCTGGCTGTTGTACCGTAGCGTATGTTGTTTTGGTACTCATACCAACACGCTTGATTAAGCAGAGTTCAAACTAATCTAGAACTTGCATAAATAAAAAATGGGTGTATTTTATGGTCTGCAATTATCGACTTCTGATGCATCAATTACCTTACCGATATGTTTACCGTCTTCAGTTTCAACAATCTCGAATTTGCCGTTATGCTTGTGCAAGATCTTCACTTTTGTTTGTTTACCGTCTATTGAGACGACACACCACGAACCTTTCATTAGCGCATATAGGCATCACTTGTGGATTTAATGATTTTTCCAACTCTTATCCAATTCTTTTCCAAATGTTAAGCAAATCATGACTCAAATCATAACTCCTTGAAGAAAAAATTGAGGGTTGCTATGCGACATTTAATTCTGCATAGCCAAACAGTACAGAGAATGGTTCACACCATATCAGCACATACTTGTATTCGTCCAAGTTGACGTCATGTGATATGTGGTAGTTCTGGTTTCCGATGTTGTTCTTCAGCTTTCCTAGATCAACGTAGCCTTGGCTTATGTTTCTTGGATCCTTAGACAAGTAGACATGAAGGTCTGGTCCATTTGTCGCTTTGAAGTTCTCCAAGTTTAGTATCGCATGCTTTGTTTGGCTATCATTGACGGTAATTACCTCCGCTGTGCCTTCAGTTTTGTGGATAAAGTCAGCGTCGACAAAGTTTCCAGTCAGTATTGTTCTTGGCTCTTGATCTTCCATTAATTTTGTCATTTCATCATTAGTCATAGCTGGTTGCTTTTCTGGCATTGAAGTACCTGTTGTTAGCTGCGCTCCACCAATAGGCGTGTGTGGGGCTGGATCTATGTCATTCACAGGTTCTTCCGTTATGACAACCAGGTCGTAGATCCATGGATTTACCATCTTTTGTGTGAAGACTATTGTATTGCGCTCGCTAAGTTGTCCGATGCTTAACTTGTATCCAGTCTGCACATCAACTAACCAGCCTTCTAGCACTTTGCTATCAGAAGGACCATTGTTCACTTTGCCAATGACCCTTAGAAGGTTGCTGTCCTTTGCTCTCACCAGGAAATTACCTACTTCAGATCCACCAAATGGCTTCTCATCTGCAGGAGAGGTCAAGTCACCCCTTACGGCGAGAGATCTTCCCATCATGTTATCTTTGATTGCTGCGTCTGCTTGATATTGTGCTATCGGCGAAGAGATCAGCACAAGTATTGTTGCTGCTATGGTGATTCCAATGAATGTTGTTTTGTTCATTAGTAATGAACAATGGCACTTAATTTAAAACGATTTTTCCAATAAATGTCCAGATCTTTTCCAGATCAGTCTCGATTAACGGTTCACACTGAATTAACAAAAGAGATAAGGATATTCAATGTGGAGAGGTAAAGTATGCCTCTCCACAGATGCGGGGGGTTTGGGTCTGGGTTCGGTCGTTAATAGATAAAGTAATGTATAATGAATTAAATAGATTTTTCCAACAAATATCCAAATGTTTTCCAGATCAAAATACTTAATTCAAGAATCTAGACAATATAACTATCAAGATCGTACGATTATCGAATGGAGGAATGCCTTGTTACAGATACAAAAAAAGGAGGGCGTTAGTGCTGTTTCGTTTACTCCTACAGTACGCTCACAGTCATTCTATCGCTCTTTGACGATAGAAGGTCGTGTGTGCCATTGAATTGACCGTAGATTGTGTATGTGCGGGCTTCGTGAGGCATCCATGTAGCCTCGAAGAATCCCTCAGAGTCTGTAACTGCACTGGATATGATGACGTCACTGGATGTTGAATCATGTGAGCTGCTCACTGAATCTGCACTGTGATCAATGATGCGTACTGCTGCATTTGCTACTGCTTCACCATTTTCAGTGATTAGCTTGCCAGTAATAGTTAGAGCTTGTCCTTTCCATAGTTCCTTTGAAACTGCATCAAGATCTAAAGCCGTTACCTCTGTGCCTTGTCTAGGTAGTTCCAGGAAGGATCCTCTATTTGGCTGCACTGGGAGTGTTGGTGTATCTACTGCAACTTGCTCTCTCAATTCTGAGAAGGCAAATGCGCTTGTTGCGATTGTTGCCGACAGCACTAACAGCATGCTTGACATTGCTGCTAGAGTTTTTGTTGACTTCATAGTAATGCATATTCCGTCAAAACTTTAAATCAATTTTTCCAATTAATATCCAACATTTCTCTAACTCATATCCAAATGTTTTCCAAATCAAAGGAATTAATTGTAACTCACAATGGCTGTTTACATAATCAATCTCACGAAATGAAATCATAAACTTGCATTAAACAACCAGAAAAGAGTCCATGCTGTTAAGCCAACAAAAGTTACGGTAGTCCACTTCCATTTGAAGAAGGAACGAAGAGAAACTTCTTTGCAGTATTTTGCGTGAACTTTCGAATATACGTTGCTCATTTCTTCTCCACAATTTTGGCATTTCATATCACATTTCTTTAGTCAATAAATTAAAAGTATTTTTCCAACTCATATCCAAATCTTTACCTAATCCTACCTAACAATATAAGTGAAGAATATACTTGCAAAAAAATGAGTCTTAGTTGACCAGCTTATGCAACCTTTCCTCTGTCAGCTTAAACTTATACAGTTTATCTTTTTGCAGAATATAGCTTTCATCATGAAGGCTTACGAGAGCTAAAATGTCTTCCATGTCAGCTCCAAGTACGTCTTTGATCAGAAATGGGCAGCACATTGTTCCAACGACTCTGTTGTTATCGTATAAAGTTTCTAATTTATTGGCTTCAGGCAGGGATCGTTCATGACACATATCACCAGTTACAAAGCCCATTATGGAAGCTTGTGTTGCTCCTGCTTCGGACACAATATTTTGCCTGACTTGGCCGAAATACTGTTTGGGCCGATCGAAAAGTCTTGTGTATGGTGACAGTGTTGCATCGAACCAGCCGTGCTTCCTTAGAAACTTCATTCCAGCGTGTGAAGGAGGTCCAATACATGTCTTGAACAGCTTGTCATCAGTAGTCCTATCTACTTCACTCAACACATTTTTCAGAGATTCTTCATCATCATACATAAGCAGGAGATGCCTCGTTGAGGTTTCCTTCTTATGCTGAAGCCACTTGTCAACAGCATCTTCTACTATAGAGGCTAAAGGCACACCCTCTCTGCCTGACACTTCAGTCATCTCCCTATGTACTTCGCTATCAATACCTCTGACGAACAGATCTTTTTTCATTGATGCAATAGTATGCAACGGGTGCTATATAAGTATTGATATCGCGATATCATTTGGATAAAAGGATATATATGGTGATATCATGATATCTGATGAGCATGGTATGATGGAGATAAATCAAAACACCGCATTAATGATCGAAGATGGCAAGGCACAACTGGAGCTAAAGCGCCCACCAGATCCTAACGCTAGGAGACTGTTCTGGTCTTTATTTGCTGGATCTAGAGGCGGTAACACTAGGCTTAGGATTATTGCTTCCTTAATGGACAGACCTTACAACAGAAATCAACTTGCCAAGGTAATGGGGCTAGATTATAAGGCTATTCAACACCATTTAGATGTACTTGAAAAAAATAATTTGATTACGAAACAGGATGAACAAACACATTATAGTATATTATTCTTCATATCACCATACTTCGAAGCCAAGATGGATGCTTTTGACGAGATTTGGAATAAAATTGGAAAAAAGTAATTAAGATATTTTGAAGTTTGATTCATGATGTCTATTTTGATGGATACTACAGCATTTGTAAGTGCTGCTAATGTTGTTGTACTGATAGCTTTGCTGATTCTATACTGGAGAACCTATAGCAGTTCCAAAGCTCAATTCACTTTTGGCCTTATCCTGTTCGCATCCTTTTTGCTTATGCAAAATGTGATTGGAGTATATTCATATATAGCGATGGCTCCGTTCTTCACAGAAAGCATATTGCCGTATATGCTCACCATAAACATTGCAGAATTCATAGGCCTAAGTGCTTTGTTGAAGGTAACTTTCTAGTACATGCATCTATTTTAACTATGAAAAGCAAATGGC
>JBHICO010000096.1:0-4883 GCA_046759645.1 Nitrososphaerales archaeon | reverse complement strand
TATACACATTCATAACTGCTTCCGCATTGGGTGCGGTGTAAACGACTCCTCCCGCCTGCTTCAATATTTCCTGCCCTGGAGAAAATGCCATACGTATTGCGTGATCAGAACGAACAACGTAGAGATGCCCTTGATGGAACGCTGAAAATATGTCATCCCTGCTTAAAGATTCAGCCAGGACGATGTTTTCATATAAAGGCTCTTGCACGACTGTTGGATTTCTCTTTCCCGGTGTTCCTTTTAGCCCATGGCTATCAAAGCCCGTTAGCCCAAATATAGTAGCACCTTGTGTGAGAAAGTGATCCCAACCCTTGAGAACTTGAATTGAGGGATGGCTGTCATGAACCGTATTGAATATCTCAAAAAATTCTGCTCCCCAGCCTCCACCTTCTTTCACGTTGGTGAAGTTGTGAGCCCTGGGACTAGTGATGGAACTTATTGCCCCCAACCCCTCAATCGTCTCGATCCTACTCTCCACATCGTAGGTGGAGAAATCATGCCACTCTTCAAGCCCATAGGCTGCTATGTCTGCTGGCTTGTGGGTTGTCTCCAAGCCAGCTATAACCAAGAAATTGTCGTCAGAATAGCTTTCAATATCATTCCTCCACCATTTATACATCTCCTCACTAGTCAGTTTGGAGAAAACCTGAAAGTCATCCACATACATCTCCGCCATAGCTCCATTCTTGGATGCTATGTTAAGCGTCACCTGTCTAAGGAAGAGATACTTTGTCGGTATATCATCCAAACCATCGAATAACTGGAAAGCGTAATCACTCAAATTGATACTATAACTCTCCCATTTCCCTGGGGATGGTGCTTCCAACCTTACAGATATCTGGCTTGTACTGTTCGTTAGATCGAAGAAACCTGCATCTTCCAATGCTTCTTCAGAAAAGTAAAAACAGAGTCTATTGGTTAGCTGAGGAAATGCCGGATCATCACGCCTCCCGAAAACAGAACAAATGTATGCAATTGAGTCAGAATAATCCAGCTCTTCCGGATAATACAAACTGAATCTCAACCACAAGTCATAGCCCATTGGACGTTCCCGAACACGATCTTCCCCCTTCTCCTTGTACGCAAAAGAAAGAAGATCGAAATCGTCTTCATTGCCCTTCAAGCTAAGATGAAAACTCTTTTGTCCTTCAAATGATAAGTTTGAATCGGTTACATTCAAATATTCTGCAGACGCTCTGGGTACATGAAATGAGACCCATTGTTTGGGGTAGAGTTCACCCATCTCGAATCCTCCATTCTTGAAGTTTGGTATGAAGAAATCAGTCTGTGCTGAACTATGAGTGCTGTGATCATGTTCTGTAACAAGCACTGCTTGATAACCTTGATCTTTAAGGTTTTCCAATTGAATGTTTGGTTCTGATGCAAACTTTGCGTCATGACTGAAGGAAGTGTGCAGATGTGTTATGGTTCTATAACCTTTGGGTATCTTCTGCTTATCATTTACTAATGCCTGATCGTTGCCCGCTTGAACATAAAAATAGGCAGGACTAAGAATGATAATTGCAAGTATCGCAATTAAAAGTTGCAGCAACTGCCCCAACTTACTCCATCTCTTGTGCTGCAGGAGCTAACTGATCCACTTTCAAAGAAGTAGTTACACGGTTTCCGGCTTCGTCAAACACTATCAGCTGTTCTCCAGGTAACGATGTCTCGGAAACTTTAATCTCGCCAGTAAAGGAACCCACTTCGTCAGTAGGGACCTTTTCTATGAATGTACGACCTTGATAGATGTTTACGTATGAATCGATAAGGAATCCTGATCCTGTTAATTGTATCAGACCATCATTTGCTTGTACCTCGAGGTGAGGCTCAGGCAGGCGCTTTCCCACCTCGTATATCCATAACCTGGGTTCTTGGAATACGGTTCCATCAAGAGCTTCATACTCGTCAATGAATGTGTATAGGGTCTCAGAATCATACTTTTTTATCAGGCTTATGAAATTGTCCTCCGTTGGTGTCTTTATAGGAATATGGATAGGGTCGTCCCCTCCGGTGGATATGTAGTGAACTAGATAAGTGACAGTTCCATCCTGAATAAGAGGTTCAGGAGGTGGAGCGCCCGGTACAGTTCCACCACCGGGTAGAACAGTATGCAGCTTGAAAGTCCCGAAAGGATAGGAATCGATCTTAGCGTATAAGCTCAAAACATATTGTGCAGAACCATGGGAGATGGTCATAACACCAGCACCTGGTGGCACATTTTCCTCCAGCCAGTATGCGGCTTCCCTAAGACCAACGAACGGTCGGTCATAAGCCATGTTATATAGACTTGCATAAGCCTGGGAATATGATGCTGTTGTAAGAATTAGTATACCTAGCATACCTGCAATTACTTTCCTCGAGTAGAGCAATTGTATATTTGCGTTTCTGGAGATTAATGGTTTCAGGAATGTAATAATCGAAATGAGACCCCTTCCAGCCAAGATCGTTGCAACCGGTATTAGTGGTAGAATATAGTTCCAGCCTTTAAGAGAGTACATCTGGAAGAAGACTACTACTACGGCGAGCCAGATGAGGCATAGCATATCTCCCTTCTTCCTATACAACAAAGCAACTGCTGTTCCAAGGATAGTTATACCTATGAAGAATGTGCCTGCATAAGTGGTAAGCTTGTCATAGTAGTAAGTTGCAGGAACATTGCTTACGCGAGAAGTTCCTTCAGAAAGGAATGACATGTAAAGGTCTGGGTTTGATACGATCTGGAAAACTGCAGGAGTTAGTGATCCTGCAAATACTAAAACAGATAACGCAATAGTGTTACGATTCAGATTTCTAAACTGTCCGGTGGCAAGTACAGTGAAAATGACAATGGGAATAATAATGAATGCTGGAACCTTCGCCATAATAGCGATACCTGTACATGCAGCCAGGACGTATGCCCATTTAGATTCTCCCGTCTTTATCCACTTTGCTAGAAATAGCATGGATAGTGTGAAGAAAAAAACCATAGTTGAATCTAGAAGTGCTAAACGTCCCAACGACACTGCATAACCATTTATAGCTAATAGAAAAGCAGCAAGTAATCCTGTCCACTTGTTGAACATTTCTCGGCCCAGCAAAAACACTACACCAACTGTTAACACACTCAAAAGTGCTGGAAGAAGACGTGTTGTGAAATCGGAAAATCCTGCAAGCGCGTATACTATGGCTTGTAATCCCTGATGGAAAAGGAAGTTACTGGTACCACGTGAAGCCAATACGAAGAATCGAGTCATCTCTTCGTCACCAGCTATAATTAGGGCTTGGCCAGCATAGACAGCCTCGTCTCCCCTGATACCGATACTAGTAAGATCCCAGAATCTGAAAATGGAAGCAACTGCTAGTACACCTGCAAGGATAAGTACTTCGCTTTTCGAAAATTTGATCTTCTGCTTAAGCCAAGTTACCGTAAGCAATTCTATTCACCATCTGATCCCAGGATCTACTTTCGCTCTTTAAGATAGCGCAATTTATATTGCACAAAAACTTTTCCAAGATTTCTCTCTCTTCTTCAAGTAGATCATGTGCGGACTTGCCATTTATATTGATATATTGAAGCATCTCCTTGTAAGGTGGAAATAGAAACGCGTCATCACTATTTTCTATGGCTCTTTTCGTTGCGATACCATTATAAAGATTTATAGTTTCTTCGCCCCCTCTTTGCAAGAAATACAACCCTGTGACCTTGGTTTTATCTAAAATGCTTACATTTTTTAGAAGATTTTCAATACTGAATTTCGGAGGTTTGACTATAGACTGCCCAACCGTGTTAATCGTAAAAATTGGCATGTTAAATTTTCCAAGTTTACGCATTAATCCTCTTCCTCCTTTCGAATGAACTAGGCTACGCAACTTGAGTCCGACTCCATCAAGTTTGTTATTAGATACATTAACAGCTGTTCTCAAGGTGTGTGCACTGACCGTCATAGGCTTGGGGAAACACATGGCAGTGTCTGGCAGGCGTATTATCGTCATATCATCTGACAAAAATGAAAACCCATCATTGACACATTTCAAGACGGTGGTGGTTTTACCAGTGTCCGGAGGGGCGGAAAGCAGAATACCCTGTCCGTCAAGAGACATGCAAGCCGAATGAAGGAGTACGTATCCTTTGGATATCATAATAAATCTCATGATAGGTTCTACCAAGTTTACGTATAGAACATGCCTAGATCTTGATATCAAATTATTCACAGTTATGGTTAAAGGATACGAGAAATCGATTGCGAATTGGGCACCAAGAGGCCCAAGGTGCTCTGTGTATTTTACCTTATTTTTTTTGGGAACATCATCTGCAATTAGCGATCTTGAGACGGAGAGTCCTGAACCAAAAGAATCTGCCACATCGATTACAACGTCGGGATTTGAAACTGAATTACACAAGAAATACTCTAACTCATGCAATCTAACAGCAGATCTAAGTTTTGCTATGTCGTGAACATTATATTGGTACATGAAGCGATCACTCGAGCAGATATTGCCATATAAAAATTCTTATATCTTGTGGAGCATTAACACAGATTCATAATTCACATTGGAATATAATAAATTATGTATATCTTGGTGCTCCAAGTCATAAATTATGTATATCTTGGTGCCCTAATGAGAGCCAGCATGATTATATACACTTAGCCATTCGATTAACGAAAATTTGTTCATACGACCAAACTATATTGATAGCCGGTCTCAAATTGGTTATTAACAATAAAATGGATGAGTGTTTGTAAACTTGTTTGGCTTCCTAACATCTCAGAAAGGCTTAATCTACATAGGCCTTGGAAACTTGCTCGGTGCATCTTTAACCGGTGCTTTTTGGCTCTTACTTGCTACTATTCAACCAGTAGAAGAATATGGCAGGACAAATTATTATATTGCAATAGCAT
>JBHICO010000095.1:0-5178 GCA_046759645.1 Nitrososphaerales archaeon | reverse complement strand
CGCTAACGTAGCGGGCCTGGTGGGATTTGGACCCACGACCTACTGGTTAAGAGCCAGCCGCTTTAAGCGGACATTAAAACTACCTCTGCCTGGCTGAGCTACAGGCCCATTACCAAAGCAAAAATCTTAGATATTTAAAGGTTGAAAGAAAGATTTCTTTATTGTTTTGCAATTGCTGTCTTTGAGTTGATCAGCTTCACTATCGTTTCAGAAACATTGCACCTTGTTCTTTCCTTTTCCTGCAGTAATGCTCTGTAAGCATCCAGAGTTATGTAAACTGGAATCGAGCCAGTGCCTTCAAGCAATGCCTTTACCCTGTACAATCCATTCTCTATGCCCCTCTCTGCAGACTTTTTCAGCTTTACCTTATCCATCAAACTTCCAAATGGACCAAATGGCATGTCATATTCTACGGTTATACCAGTTTTGCTCTTCCTCTCGCCAACTTCCTCAAATTCTACAGTGATCTCCCACTTTTTGAATGGCCCTCTGATCTGCTTTGCCACTATCTTTTTGTGGGGTATGTATTCAACAGTTTCACAGTCCCACTCCAACTTCTTACCGTTAAAGTCACCATTTATCCTGAAGATTGTGCCAACCCCAAAGTTGTTCTTGACCTCTATCGGTAAAACCTGCAATCCAATATCTTCTGGAAACTGATCTGCCATGTGTTCAGGTCTTGCAAAATATGTGAAGACTTCATTTATTGGAGAGTTTATCTCCATGCTCTTGCTTATGGATGTCATGAAAAGCCTCAATTGATAACTGAATTTAAAGCTTTTCCCCGCAATAAGATATTAATGTCTAAAGAGGGTAACAGCAGTTTGGGTTTGAAAGCTGTAATGCATAAATCGTCTTATGTATTTGTGCTGTTGATTGCAACTACTCTTATTCAAGATGCAGCGGCGCATCAGCTCTTTAACTCAGAAGAGATGAAGACTGGTGGTTACATGATTCAGATAGCCACAGACCCTGAAATACCAGGGCCTGGAAATCCTAGTCACTTGCTTGTTGTTATAAGCGACTATGATGGCAATGATCTTATCGATGTCCAAGCTGGACTAAAGATATTCAAGGATGATATTCTGATCCATGAAGTAACGCCGAGGATATACCGTGTAGGCCATATTGATATAGAGTACGCATTCCCAGAATCTGGAGTCTACATAGTCGAAGTTAACGTAATAAACCCATTTGGAAAGGTGATCTCAAGTAAATTTAACATAGGAATAATCCAAACCTTTGGCTACATCTTCTTCACAATGGTGGTTATAGGAGCTACTTTTCCTCCTACAGTAATTGGCATCATCCTCTTGTCGAAGAGGAGGAAAGCAAAACAGGCACGTACTTGATCAGATTATCTTGTTTGCTTTGAGTTTTGATTGTTTGTCTATACTATGAGCGAAAATTACTGTAAGAAGCACTGATGCGAATAAGAGCACACCGATTCCCAAGTGTATTGCAACAAGCATGGCATGGAGCTTTGCTTCTATGACAACTAGACCTAAGGTTATCTGCGTGACTACAAAAATAGTAGCCAAGATTGAGGCAAGTCGGATCCTAGTTTCAGTCTTTTTGTGGGTCCATGCCAGAATCGCCGTAGATATTATCAATGCACCGGTCAAGGCTGCGATAAACCTGTGGATCCATTCAATCAAATAATCCTGAGTTGGCAACAACTGACCATTGCATAAAGGCCAGTCAGGGCAGGAAAGTCCTAGACCACTTGCGCTCACATAACCACCAATGAATATCACACAATAGACAGAGACAAGTGCGGCTACTGATACATACTTCAGGATCATCGTTATTCTACTATGAAATCGCCCATCATTCCTTGAGCAGAATGACCAGGTACGGTGCATATGTAGAAGTAGTGACCGGGCTTATCGGCCATGAATTCTACAGTACCACTCTTTCCCCTTAGTATTGGGTTATCAGCAGACTGGATCTTTGAATCGAAGACAATTGAACCCAGTTCATCGGGATCCGACACCACGCCAAAGGCATGGGGCATCTTTCCATTGTTAGCAACGTTGATAATAACAGTATCACCAGCCTTTACCCTGATCTCAGGGTTCGCATCAGGCTCTCCCTTTATAGCATTAAATCCCAGTGTTCTGAAATCATCACTTTCCGCGAATTCAAGATCAAAGGTATGTGATATCCCAGTGGGTTCTGCTGGCTCAGCAGCTGCTCCTCCTTCTGCGCTCTTTACTATGAACTTACCCATCATTCCAAGTGCTGGATGGCCAGGAACAGTGCATATGTAGAAGTATTCACCCTCTTTCGAAGGAGTGAATGTAACCTCACCGCTTTCACCAGATTTCAAGGGGTTAGATGCTGACTTGAATGCAGAATCGAAAAGAGTTGAATTCGGATCATCGGGATCCGACACCACGCCAAAGGCATGTGGCATCTTGCCTGCGTTTTCAAGTTCAATTACTACTCTATCTCCTACGTTGACTACAATTTCTGGATTTGCTCCCTCTTCACCTTCTATGCTATTGAACCCCAGGGTTCGAAAGTCCGCACTTTCCACAAATCTCAACTGAAATTCTTGAGTGACTCCTGTGGAAGGTACAGCCCCTTCTCCATTTGTCTCTTGAGCCTTCAGCGAAATTGCTGGTGGAGAGGCGTGCCACACATCTGAGAAGGCCAAGTTAATGCCAGCACCAACTGCAATAACTACAAATATTACAGCCAATCCTTTGGCCATTCTGTTACCGGAAGTTCTAATGGGGCTCTCTTCGTTTGTAGTCATAATATTGTTCACCGATCTCGAACGGATCTTCCATTTTTGCTGGCTTGCCTTTTACAGAGCTCTTGATCATGTTGTATAGGAATACAGCCATTGCTGCACCCATCATAAATCCACCTAGGGTTGCTATCTGGTTCATCATTATGATTTCAGGATCATTGACATAATCGTATACTCTCCTGGGCATTCCAAACAGTCCTAGAATATGTTGAGTTATGAAAGCGAGTATAGCTCCTATGAACATAAGCCAGAAGTGGACAGAGGCTAATCTTTCGTTGTACATTCTTCCCGTTATCAGTGGGAATATGTAGTAAGTAAAGCCAAAGAAAATGAATGATATAGTACCCATGACGAACAGATGGAAGTGCCCTACTACCCAATAACTATCATGTGTGATGAAGTCTAGTGGTAATGCTGTATTAACTACTCCTCCTGCACCAGCCGCAAAGAATAGCGCTATTCCTCCGAAAGTCCACTTCATCGGCGCTGCAAATTTGATTCTTCCTCCCCAGGACGTAGCAAGCCAATTGAAGACATGCATTGCTGACATGGGCACAGCTGCCAATGTACCAACCATAAATACGGTCTTTACAATGAAGCTCATTCCCGTTGCCAACATATGGTGGGCCCATGATGCGAATCCTATCAGGCTCAGCAAGATCAGCGCTATTACAGCAGATTGATAGCTGTATAACGGTTTTCTTGCAAACTTTGGAATAAGTACATAGGCCATTCCAATCGCTGGTATGAAGAATATGTAGACCTCAGGGTGGAATGTGAACCAGAATAGATGCTGGTACGCAATAGGGTCCCCTCCCATTGCAGGATTGAAGAAGCCTGAAAGCCCGAGCCTGTCTGTGTATAACATTATCAGTGCTGCTGTGAATGTTGGAAGAGCCGCTAGTATCATAAACGAAGTTATAAGAGTCCCCCAGACGAATACAGAAGTCTTCATTAAAGGTATGTCAGGGTGCTTGCATTTCAGAATCGTAACTACAAAGTTGATCGCACTTAGTATTGACGACAAACCCACTATCTTAAGACCGAATATCCACATGTCAGCGGCCGGTCCAGGTGCGCTCATGATGGAATAGGGTGGATACGCAGTCCATGCAATATCAGCCCACCCAAGCCAGATAAGTGCAGCACCAGGTGGGATCATCCAGAAAGCAACGGCGTTAAGCCTTGGATAGGCCATATCTTTGTATTTAACCATAATTGGTATCAGATAGTTACCAACACCAGCAGCAAATGGGAGCAACCACAGGAACAGCATATCGGTTCCATGCACGGTGAATATCCTGTTGAAGAATGCTGGATCATCTATCACCGTAGGACCAGGTAACAGTAATTCTGCCCTGATGACCATTGCAAGGACACCGCCCATGAATAGGAAGATAAAGGACGAGACTATGTAGAGATGACCCACATCGGTGTGGTGAGTTGAGAATAATACTTCCCACAGTGGCCTTGGTTTCCTAACCTCCAGTACCATTCTATCACGCTTCCACTATCAATGTTGCACGCATCTGATTGTGCAGTAGTCCACAATACTCCCTGCATTGAATAAGGAACTCTCCAGGTACATCTGGTGAAAACCAGATATGATTTACCCTACCGGGTACAGCATCTATCGTAGCAACATAAAATGGCACATTGAAAGAATGAATAACATCCTTAGACATTATTTCGAAATGATAGGCTTTGCCAGCTTTAACATGTACTTGCCCAACTTCCTTAGTTCCATCTTCATGTTCGAATGTCCAGAACCATTGTTGTGCAAGTACCTTGATCGTTTCTGCGTCTTCAGGTATTTCATCGATTTGCCTTTCAACTTCCCAAGAATCAGCACCAATCCAAACTAGTAACCCAGTTACGACCGCAATGTATACCCATTCATACATTCCGTGACCCATTACTTTGCCAACTCCTCCCTCGTTACCATTTCCTCCCTCTTTACCTCCTCCGTCTTTACCTTACCCTCTCTAAATCTTATGGCAATGAAAAGCATTGCACCCTGTACCGCTGCTCCCACAATAAATGCAGCTACCATGAGCTTATAAAAGAGGCCCCAGATCTCGACCCTTCGGTTAAGATATTGCCCCTCTTCTTGAGCGAAAGCAGGGACAAGAATTGAAATTAAGCCAGTAAATAATAACGGAACCAGAACCAAACTATAGAACTTGGTTGAGATCAAGCCCACACCGAATAAATTGCACCTTTACAGGATATTTAAAGATTCTGTAGGTTGATTATCATCATTCTGTTAAGAAATATCTGCTCATATCCATTACATTGAATGCTAATAAAGTATAGTCACTGCTACCATGTCTTAATATTGTTAAAGATCCATTTCTTATAGCCATATTGAAAAGAGACTCAGGTTTCACAGCAAGTAATCTGGTTAGAGCGGCCTT
>JBHICO010000094.1:0-5226 GCA_046759645.1 Nitrososphaerales archaeon | reverse complement strand
GAAGATAACACTATTCGTGAAGCCCGAAAGATTAGAATCACTTAAACTGATCCTAGAGAAAGCAGGTATCACTGACCTATCTTACTTCGAGCACAAATCCTATTCTCCTAAAGGAGAAACTGTGTGGTGGAGGGGTGCAGTACCAATGGTACAACATTACACAAACCGTGTTTGGTTAGAAGTTTTCGTGAAGGAAACACAGTTGAACAAAGTGTTACACTTGCTGGCACGCTTTGCAGGTAACAAAGAAATCAAAGGGTACTTATCAACAGTAGAGGAATTGGAGCTAGAGCAGCTAATAGCTGCTTAAGTACGTCAATGGATTAGCACTAGGATAAACGATTTACTACCAATAAGCACTTCTTCCCATCTCATCATTACGCATTACTTCCATATTCAAAGAGTCTAGACCGAAGATCATCCTTACAGCCTTTATCTTACTCCTGTAAAGATAGTATCGCTTGCCATCACTACTCACTATAGAACCATGAACGCGAAGCAATCCAGCCTCTTCCAGTTCATGAACCCTTCTATATGCAGTACTGATTGGAATATTGCACTCTGTACTTATATCAATAACAGACTTTGATTTGTCCATAGTACAGGCAATTATGGCTCTGGAGTACTCGTCCGCTAAGGCTTTCAAGACCGTATCCTTGAAGGTAGCATCGGTTACACTGTCTCCAGTCTCCATGAACAGTATAGCAACATCTTATGCACTTATATTCTTCCACTAGTACGCTTGATTCTAAAATAATCAGAAGAGTGGAATAAATGCAACTATGAAATAACTATTCTTGCGTCAACAGCTTTGCAGCCCATTCCCTCCTCAAATACTAGTAAGGGATTAACATCCAATTCTTCTATTTCTGGAAAATCTGTCACCAACTGCGACAGCCTTTCCAAGCATTCAACTACAGATTTTGTGTCTGACGGTCTCTCCCCTCTAACCCCTGACAGAAGTCTGCTTGCTTTTGTCCATTCGATCATCCTATCTGCACCTAATTCCTTTATGGGTGCAAGTCTAAACGAAACATCTTTGAATATTTCAACGTATATACCTCCCAATCCAAACATCAGTAAAGGACCAAAATGTTTGTCACGTTTCATGCCTATGATAGTCTCTTTTCCTATTTTCATAAATTCCTGAACGTTGATACCAACTATCTTTGCATCAGGTTTCTTTAGCCTAACATTTTGCATTATTCTTTTGTATGCTTCCTTTACTTCCTGTGCATTTCTCAAGTTAAGCTCAACACCACCAACGTCAACCTTATGCACTATATCAGGAGATGCTATCTTGAGCACTACTGGGTACCCTATTTCTTCTGATATTCTTGCACATTCAGCTTCACTGGGTGCTACTGCAGATCTTGGAACTGGAAAACCATAGGCTTTCAGCACACGCATCGCTTCACTCTCATGCACATAATTTTTCCCTTGTTTCTTAACATTAGCAAACACATTTCTAACCTCTTCTTTTTCCACATTGAATATCCGAACCTGTGTCCTTGGTCTCATGACCCAAGACCTATAGCTATGCATCGTCGCTAGTGTCCTTACTGCGGATTCAGGAAATGCATACTGAGGTATCTTATTTTCTTCAAGTATAGTCAAGGCGTCCGCGGTCCAAGCGATACCCATTAAGCTAGATAGTATTGTCTTTTCCCTGAATTCCTTGTTGATCTTTACGATAGTCTCTGCTAAGGCCTTCATGTTTAGCATTAGCTGTGGCGTAGCTATAACTATGCAGGAATTCACGTTGTTATCACGTAGAACAATATTTAACGCATTTTGATACCTTAGATGATCTGCATCACCGATTATGTCAATTGGGTTTATGAGAGATGCTGTATTGGGGAGTGTCTTTGCGAGCTCTTCGATAGTATCCTCATTAAGCTTAGCCAATTTTAGCTTATATCTTGCCGCAGCATCGGCAACAATAATTCCAGGACCCCCTGCGTTCGTAATTATTGCTGTGCCTTCTAATGGAATAGGTTGATTTGCAAAAGCAATAGCATAATCAAAGAGCTCTTCAGTAGTTTCTACACGAAGCACTCCAGCTTGGGTAAAGATCGCATTATATGCTTCTTCAGAACCTGCCAAGGCACCAGTATGTGATGCAATTGCTCTAGCACCAACAGGAGACTGACCAACCTTTAACGCAAGTATAGGTTTCCTCTCCTCTATCTCCCCAGTTATATTCGATGCAATTTCTATGAACTTCCTTCCATTTGCTAGATCTTCGACATACATCAGTATCACTTTGGTCGATGCGTCACTGGCAAGCATATTAAGAATATCGTTCTCGTTAACATCGACCTTGTTTCCCAAACTAAATACCTTCGAGAATCCTATGTTCTTTGTACTCGCATACTCGAGCATCGCACTGCAGATGGCTCCACTTTGTGAAACAAGAGCTATGTTGCCATATTTTGGCATCCCTTTGGTAAAAGTTGCGTTCAGTGAAATCTCTGGATCTGCATTTATCAAGCCCACACAATTTGGTCCTATTATTCTGATGTCATGCTTTCTTGCACTCTCTTTGACTTGTTCTTCGAGTAACTTGCCCTCTTCTCCAGTTTCTTTAAAGCCAGCAGAAATTATTAGTACGTTCTTTACTGCCTTGTTGCCACAATCTTCGATCAGTTTTGGTATGGTTTTGCTCGGTGTGATTATTATCGCCAGATCTACTGTATCAGTCAAGTCAATTATGCTATTGTAACATTTTAGACCGAGAATTTCTTTACTTGAAGGATTAACAGGATACACTACACCAGTAAAGCCTCCTTGCAAGATGTTTCTCATGACAGCATTACCTACGCTGCCTTCCTTGTTAGAAGCACCCAATACTGCGACACTTTTTGGAGAGATGAACCTGTCCAGATCCATAGGTAGGCTTTTCTAGTCTATATGATAGATAAGGTATTTGATCAGTACGACGTTTTTCAGAGTTGATAATCAGATCTGGGAATTATCGTCTGGAGATATTAGCAATTGAAGCTTAATAGATTGCGGAGATGAAATAGATGAGGAAAGCAATATACGGTGGAATTATTCCGATTATGCTATTGTCTATAATACCCTTAGCGTATGCTCAAGAATGGTCTACTGCTAGACTGACAGTCCTGAGTGAATATGTGAATATCCTTGGAATCATATTCGCTGCAGTAGCTGTATCTATAATACTGCCTCTGTTGGCAATGTTTGTTCTAGAAAGGAAGAAGAAAGCCGTTACTGTTCCTCAATAGCGACATGGCACTTGAAACCACAGGCACGAGAAACCTGGCAATATTGTTTGGCCTTGTTGCAGTGGGCGCAGCTATTCTGCTAGCTACAGCTGTATTTCCAGCAACAAATCTGATTCGTGAGACCGTAACAGCGGAGGGTGTTATCGTTTCTAGCTCCAATGGCATATGTGTTGTAGACACTGCAGATGGGATTCCGAAGACCATCAAGAACTGTGACTTGCCAGTGGGGAGCAGTGTTACGGTAAGATTCCAAGAGGGAATGTATGAAGCAAATATCGTTTCACAACCGTAAGTGAAACACAATTTATTTATCGTTAAAATCCTAGTTACCTCAAGAATATTGGTATCTTATCTAATAATAAGTACATGGCAGGATACATTCTCTGATACCTTCCTAGAGACACTTCCCAGGGCTCCCAGTTTTTTTATGCCTGTTAATCCTACACTCCCCATAATTATAAGATCCACTTTCTTTTTATGAGCTGTTTCTTTGATTTTCGATGCTGTATCTCCTTCCAATATCTTATATGATGCCTTCACCTCATTCTTTTCACATTCTCCCATCTTTTTGTCTAGGAAGTCTGTAGCTTCTTGTCTTGCTAATGTAAGTATATCCCTTACATTCCGCCTAACCATAGAAGGATGTACCCATGTTCTAGAAGCACCTACAGGTACCACATTTTCTGGAATTATAGTTAGCAAAAGAAGCTCAGCATGTAAGATTTTAGCTAATGATAATCCATGCTTAAATGCTTTGTCAGCCATCTTGGATCCATCTATTGGAACTAGGATCGTTTTGTAAGTCAACCGCTAATTCTGGGTTTTGCTAGTTATTTAAGTATAAAGATACCTCTTATGTATGGAAATAATATACAATTCTTGTTTTTAAAATCAGATTTTGTAAGTTAACTTGATGATAGAAGGATGACATGTTTTTAAATCGTCTAGTATTTTCAGATACAATGACAAACAACAGAGAGAAGTGGGGCTCTCATGTTGGATTTATTTTTGCTGCCATCGGTGCTGCTGTAGGCATAGGAAACATCTGGCGATTCCCATATATTGTTGGAACAAGTGGCGGTGGCGCATTTCTCGTAACTTACTTGATAATCATCTTCACTTTTGGTCTGTCATTTATGATCTTGGAGCTTGCTGTTGGTAGGTATTATCAGACATCTGTGATAACAAGTTTGATTAACATCAGAAAGAAGTTCAAATGGTTAGGAGTTGCAATGGTAGGTGTAGCATTTGCAATTCTGAGTTATTACTTGGTCATCCTAGGCTGGATTCTATCCTACTTCTTGTTGATGTTGCTTGGACTTCCAATTGCCTTTGATACCTTTGCCGATTCACCATATCCAGTTCTTGCCTTTTTAACGGTCCTTGGAATCAACTATGTCATAATAAGAAGTGGAGTAACTAGAGGAATAGAGCGCCTGAACAAGATCGGTGTTTTGCTGCTGATTGGTTTAATGATACCTCTAACAATACTTGGAGTTCTCCTTCCTGGTTCCGATAAAGGTATTGACTTCTATCTTATGCCAGATTTTTCTAAATTGTCAGATCCAACGGTGTGGTCAATTGCATTTGGACAGGCATTCTTTTCACTCTCCATAGGAACTGGGATACTGCTTACCTATGGAAGCTATCTTCGTGAAAAACGATCACTTGTAAAATCCTCGGTGGTAATAATTGTTGCAGATTTAATAATCGCCCTTATGGCAGGATTGATGATATTCTCGATCGTATTTGCATTTGGCATGGATCCTGCACAAGGAACCTCTCTAGTGTTTAGAGCTATGCCTTCGATATTTGCGAATATGCAGTTTGGTATGATTGTGGGTGCCCTATTCTTCTTTCTACTGCTCATAGCTGGTCTTACCTCATCAGTATCGATGTTCCAACTACCAGTAGCATCACTTGAGGATTCTTTAGGTTTTAAGAGACACAAATCTGCACTGATTATCGTAATCCT
>JBHICO010000093.1:0-5299 GCA_046759645.1 Nitrososphaerales archaeon | reverse complement strand
CAGGAGGCAGAGAAGTTCACCTTGGAAACTTGCAATCCGTCGCACTTTTGGGAGGTGCAAATGGAATAATCACAGGCGGTTACCTTACTGTTGGAGGTAACCAACCTGAGAAAGATATAAGGATGATAAGAGAACTTGGCCTCAAAGCATGAAATTATGGATCTTAGAAATGAACTAAATTTCTTGCGTGAACAAAGTCTGCATAGGAAATTAATTACAGTAGAAACTCAGGGACCAATTGCTAAAGTGAAGGGCAAAGATGTCATACTTATGTGCTCAAATGACTATCTGGGGATATCACAAAATAAACAGGTGATTAGAGCCTTGTATAGTGCGTTAAAGAATGGTATATCTCAATGCAGTTCGAGGTTGGTCTCAGGGAATGACCATATGCTGGAAGAACTCGAAAATAGTTTAGCAAAACAGAAGCGTCGTGGAGGAGCACTAGTGTATCCAACTGGGTATATGACCAACATAGGTGTTATCTCCAGTCTTGCAGGCAAGGAAGATCTGATAGTTAGTGATGAGCTAAATCATGCAAGTATAGTTGATGCTTGCAACATTAGCAGAGCTGATGTAAAGGTGTTCAAGCACAACAATGTTGAGGATTTGCAATCTAAATTATCTACTGGAGACAAAAGACATAAGCTCGTAGTTACCGAAGGGGTTTTCAGTATGGATGGTGACTTTGCAAAATTGAAAGAGATGGGCAAAGTCTCGCATGAGAACAATGCTTTATTTGTAGTTGATGATGCACATGGAGATTTCATATATGGGACTCATTTTAGAGGAACAGCAGAGTACTTGCACGCAGAAAGGTACGTGGATGCTATGATAAGCAGCATGAGCAAGGGTTTGGGCTGTTTTGGGGGGTACGTTGTTGGTGATAAGGATCTGGTAGAATATTTGATCAACAGATCGAGACAATTCATCTACACATCCGCCTTACCTTCAATTTTTGCATCTGCTAGTATTGTTGCTTTGAAAATTTGTGTGAATGGTTCACTTCAGAAAAAACTCTGGACTAATGTTAGAAATTTTCAGAAAGGTTTGGTAGATATGGGATTGAATGTGAATTCATCAAGCCATATAATCCCTATCATGATAGGTGATGAAAAAACAGCGATGATATTTTCCAGAATGCTGTTAAGAGATGGTGTCTTTGCACAAGCGATACGTTATCCTACCGTGCGCAAGGGTACTGCGAGGATAAGGATATCGATGACGTCTTTACTTGGAGACTACATTGATGATGCTCTGCTTGCCTTCAGCAAATCAGCACGCAAACTATCACTCATCTGATTTTATCTCATTGGATAGCTAATGTAACCGCATATCCATGTCACCGTAGTGACAGCTGGGGCGGTAACTCAACTCATTATTAACCTATCAATGGAAGAATTAACGTGTCTTTTGTATCTAAATGGACGAAATCTGATAAGCCTGGCTTTTCTGAAAGAGTGAAGCGCACCATCAGACCACCTGCAGCCCTGAAACCGCGTATTGAACAGGCACAAAAAAAGTTACAATTACAAATAACTAAGCTGGATGCGGTCTCTTCAAAATTAAGGGAAAAAGATCAGGCATTATTCAGAAGGATAGTGTCAGCGGTACAGCAGCACGATATGGAATATTCGACAGTGTTATCCAACGAATTGTCGCAGATCCGCAAAATAGGCAAGATGGTAAATCACACAAAATTGGCATTAGAACAGATCCAGCTCAGATTGAGTACAATAACAGAGTTGGGAGATGTTGTAGTTACCCTTAATCCTGCTATGGCAGTTGTAAAGAACGTAAGATCTGGTTTAGAAGGCATGATGCCTCAGGTAGATAACCAGATGGAAGAAATATCACAGTTATTGAACGGTATACTGATTGACTCGGACAGGGTACCAAGTAATGGTATTGATGTGGCTCAACAATCATCCAACACAGATGCACAGGTTATAATGGATGAAGCAGCTTCAATTCTAGAAGGCAAAGTAAAGGACAAACTACCGGATCTACCAAATACTATGCGGAGAGAAAAGAAAGAAGAAAATACTAATGAAGAGACGATCACTTAGGTGCCTTAGCGATATCTCTCAATGATTTCTTGATTCTAGATATAGTAGGATAGCTATAGCCATGCTCTCGGTAGTTTTTGATCATCATCTTCCAGTTTTTCAATCTCCATTTAGCCTGATCCGCTGTAAGCAAATGAACTTCACGCTTTATCTTGCTCTTTCTACCCACCATAAGAAAACCTCCTTTTTTAGCGGTCCAGCGTTTGTGCGCAAAGCGAAGTCCGCCAAGAATCTCTTCTATAGGCATAGAAGCAAAATAGTTCTGCAGCTCCTTCACCTCTTTCTCATTCGCACGTTTATTCATGCTTATCTGCAGGGTAGGCTTTTCAGAATTCTGTACCATTATGCGCTACTGTCGATCTTTGCTTATTAATCTTTCAAAATTCGAATTTTGAAAAAAAGCTAAAATAAACTTGAGTAATCCCATTCATTCTGACCATCTCTTGATCAATATTTTAGCATGAATATGGAAATTTATACTGACAAATGAGGTTAAAGCACCTACGACGATTGTTTCTTTATGGTCAGCTGCATCTTTTGTAGGAAAAGGGTGTGGTATAGACGGGATTTGAGTAACCCTTTTGCTAGGAATAGAGAAAAGACCTATGCATACGAATGTCCCAACTGCAAAATCCTGATTATCGTGAAAAATGAAAGTGATAGAAAAACTCGAGGTACAATGCGATATTGGGAAGATAAAACTATTGTCAAAGGTAAAGTCATGAAAATTTTGATAAAAAATGCTAATTAATGTGATAGCATGCATACCCCCTATCTGTGAATAATCATAGTTTTCCATTATGTCAGGGTATGTATGTCATGAGCATACAAGCAAAAGTAAAACACCACCCTATGCAGCTTGACTTGCAGCTGGACGTGCTTCACCGCATACACACCCCTTTTTTTTGTCTAGAAACTTTTGGGCCATGCGTAAGACAAAATTTTCCATGCGTAAAAATTTGAAAAGTCTTATGGGCGTTATAGTCGGGGTACCCTGGGTATTTTGCTTATATAATTTTGCTTACTGTACTGAACTGCACTGTACTGGGTGTGTGGAAAATTATCGTACTGCAAAGGAATGGTCCCATGCGTGGGGAAAGGAAAAAGGTAGCAAGAAATCACCAAAAGGGTAGGGGTTGATGTATCAAAAATAATCAGCTAAATCCTCCACGAGCCGCTTTACTTCTGCTCTTTCGCCACAGAGAAATGCCCCCAATGAAGGCTAGAATGAAGATTATTGTCATTATAATCTTAAACCATATTTCATTTTCACCAAAAAGCACATTAAAATCAAGAATCCAAAGGAATGCGATAAAGATTAAGTTCAAGACCAAACCGACTGCTGGATTCACGGACTATCTCTGTAGTTAGTCTTTATTATTAAATTTACGAGAGAAGAACAGCTAAACAATACCGCATCCTTACAACTTGGTTTATCAATATTTCAAAATTCGATTTTTGAAAGAACTGCATGCGCCGCCGGTCGGACTCGAACCGACGACCCACTGGTTTCTACCAGTTGGCTAACAGCCAGTTGCTCTACCATGCTGAGCTACGGCGGCGATACTGCATCTCATAAAATATTATGATTTAATCGTTTCCTATCACGAATTACATTCCTTTTTCTCTAACGTAGATATACAATCCATCCAGGAAGACTCTCTGATCCTTATCTTTGATTTTTGTACCCAGTTCAACATTCGCAGCCGTTTGTGAAACATCTTCAAGACTTGGTCCTTTAATGACTAGGTCTTCTTCCTCAAGACTTACCTTACAGTCACCAATTATATCTATCACTCTAGGCGATCTCTCACCAAAGAAATTCTCGATGGATATCTGCTTACCCTTGATATTGATTGAAATTGGAAAGTGTGCAAAGACTATTTTGAGTTTGTAGGTATATCCATTGAGCACGCCCGCAGTCATGTTTCTAATTATCGATCTGCACGTATTCGTAATTGCTAGATCCTTCTTTCTCTTCCCATATGGCATGACAGTTATCTTTTTGTCATCAATTGTTAGATTGACAGGTATCTTCTCGAAGTTCTTTTTAACATTCCCATGTGGACCGCTAACTTCAAGTATATTCTTCGCAAACTTTGCAGCTACTTTCTCAGGGATTTCTATTTCAGCTGTAAACTGTTCCTTTGCTTTAGTTTTCGCTCTCTTTTTAGTAGACATAGCCTATTAGAACTCCCCCAACCCCTTTTTGCTGAGCATCATGATGAGACATTACCCCTTCAGGGGTAGATACTATAAGAATCCCCCTATTGTAAGAAGGCAAGTACTGTCTCTCCCAACTTGTATACTGATCCTTTTTTACACTAAATCGAGGCATGATAGATCCACATTTGTTAATCTTTGCGAATAGGCTGATCTCAAATTTCCCACCTCTCCTATCTTCTATATACTGATAGTCCTCAATATAGCCATGATTCTTCATGAGTTTTAGGACCTCACCAGCAAAGTTTGATGCAGGGATTACCGTACACCGTCTTTTCTTTCTCATCTCATTATTATAGACGGTTACAAGGAGGTTTGAGAGTACGTTTGTGGCTGGCATTGGTATCACTCGTATTTCTTGAATCCGAGTTGGACTGCAACCTCCCTGAAGCACTGTCTGCATAAGTTAAGGTCATAGCTTCTGACCATGCCATTGTAAGAACCACATCTTTTACACCATTTAGCACCCTTACCAAATTTCTTTGGTCTTCTTTTTGTAACTTTGAAATCTCTGACCTTTACCATTTAGACAACCTCTACCTTTAATCTATCTTTAAGGAACTCTATCGCTTCTTCTTTCGTTATTCTATGTTTCTTCCCTATCTTAGCTGGTGCCCTGCTCCTTCTAGAAACCCTGTATCCTGGTCTTTCTAACGAAATAGCAACGTCCATGCCGAATATACCGGTCTCCGGCTTGTATCTTATTCCGGCAATGTCTATATGCTCTCTTATTCCAAACGATACATTACCAAAATTGTCGAAAGATGATGCTTTTACCTGATTATTTTTTGCAGAGAGTAAAGTCTTAAGGACTTCGATTGCTCCTTTCTTTCGGAGCGTCAGCATAACAGCAATTGGCTCGCCCTTATGAATTCCAAAATCGCGAATTGTGTTTTTCGCAATTCGACTACTCGGTTTATGACCAGTGATTTCTTCCAGTACTTTAGCAGCTCTTTCTATAGGTTCACCAGATTTCCCCACGCCAATATTGATCACTACCTTCCCTA
>JBHICO010000092.1:0-5307 GCA_046759645.1 Nitrososphaerales archaeon | reverse complement strand
TTCCCTTAGAACCCCACTTTGCAATGAACTTGCCGTCGTTCGTGAACTTCTGGATGCGGTGGTTACTAGAGTCAGCAATGTAAACGATATCAGAGGAATCTATAGCAATCCCGCTTGGAGAGTTAAATTCACCATCACCCCTGCCAACAGAACCCCATTTTGTAAGTAACTTACCATCACTGGTGAACTTCTGGACACGACCATATACCGTATCGACAACATAAACATTATTTAAAGAATCGACCGCAATACCGAGTGGTTCGTTCAATTCACCAGCACCAGTGATAGAAGGACCCAAAAACCACTTTTCCTTCATCGAATCACCTCTTCATCATAATGTTTCTGATGATTTAATGGATAGAAGATCGTGAGATTTCTGCTCAGATTAACTACGCTGGCTGTGGTAGCTAATACCATAAGCATCATAAGTATTGCTGTCATTATTTTCATAAGCTATAACGTAATACGATTATTTAATCACTCTTAAGAAATAATTCAAAAGTTTCTAAGCGAAATCATATCGGTGTGGCTAGGATTAGACCACATACTAAGAGTTTGGTTATTGAAGGGCAGCGCCATGCAAAAAAGTCTAGCTCCCCTGTACTGTCCAACTCACTTCTTATCGTATTCGTCGCGTGCAGCCTGTATAGCTTTTATGTATTTGTCCCATGCACCATGATAGGCCTTATCGTATTCCTGCTGTGCAGCTTGCACCACCTTATAGAATTCGTCCTGTACAGCCAGCACCTCCTTTTCGTATTCGTCTGGCACACGCTTCTCCGGTTTTATGTGCTTGGTTCGTATAACCTCCCTTGCCTTATTGTATTTGTTCTCTGCAGCCTCGCGCACCTTTTGGAATTTCTCACGTGCAACCTGAAGAGCCTGTTCGTATTCGTCGTGTGCAGTCTGTACCGCCTTCTCGTATCCGTTCTCTGCAGCTCGTGCCTTGTGTGGCATAAACGAACTAGACATATAATGAATTTAAGATATTAAGCTATCATATTATGGGTGTGCAAAAAATTCTGTACCAATCATATCTAGTGGTCGTACCCAGACGAGATAGCCCATTTAATTGTCAACAATACTTTTATGATGGAACAACAGAGGATAAATGCTAGCGCGATGAGTGCGCAACTCTCTTCACTCAAATTTGGCACTTCTGGCTCTGACGATGGTCAGTTTGGTTTTCCATTTGGCATAGCTGTAGACAGCAATGGCAACATCTACGTTGCGGATACAAACAATAATCGCATTCAGAAATTCGATCCAAGTGGCAAGTTACTGCTCAAATTGGGCACCACTGGCTCTGGTGACGGTCAATTCAATAACCCACATGGCGTAGCTGTAGACAGCAATGGCAACATCTACGTTGCGGATACGAAGAATATCCGTATTCAGAAATTCGATCCATCAGGTAAGTTCCTGCTCAAATTCGGTGGTTCTGGTGATGTTGAGTTTAGTCCTCCAAATAGCGTAGCGGTGGACAGCTCAGGCAACATTTATGTTAATGATATAAACAATCACTGTATCAGAAAATTCGATCCATCAGGCAAATTTCTAATGAAATTTGGGATTGGTGGTTTTCAGGAAGGACAGTTCAGTTCTCCCGTCGGTGTAGCTGTTGACGATAAAGGCAACATATATGTCGTTGACGCAAACAATAATAACGTTCAGAAATTCGATCCATCAGGCAAATTTCTGGTAGCGTTGAGTACCCTTGGCACTGAAGACGGTCAGCTTAATTTTCCACGTGGTGTGGCTGTAGACAGCAATGGCAATGTGTACGTCGCTGATACATACAATAATCGCATTCAGAAATTCGATCCATCAGGTAAGTTCCTGCTCAAAATCGACAATGCTGGTTCCGAGCAAGATCAGCTTAATTTTCCACGTGATGTAGCTGTAGACGGCAATGGCAACATTATTGTTGCTGATACAAAAAATAATTGCATCAGAGTTTTTGGAAGTAACTTACCTGTAGCTGCTCAACCTGATAAAGCAGAGAAAAAGTCGCAAGGCAATGAATTAATGTGTTCTAAATGCGAGCAAAATAAGGCCGAGCTGAAGTGTGAATATTGTGAAGTACCACTTTGTAGTATTGATTATGACGGTCATCTAACATTTGTTCATGGGGTTGAACCGTGACATCCGTATGGGACACTTAGGATTGAAATGAGGATTATATCAAGTATTTGTTTGATATACAATGGCAACAACCTTGGACTTTGCTATGAAACCACTATACATATATACGATCATGTCGAACACAGTAAATTGTGCTAAATATTAAAAGACTGGGGCTTGTTGCAGCGGTTTGTTTCATGGGTCTTTCATTATTTATGATTCCAGTGCAAGCGGATCCAATTTATGCGTATATAGTGGCGGATCCGGTATTTGTGGAGGAGGGAGAGAGCTCAACTTTAACAGTTAATGGCTTCCTGTACGGGAGTGGAACATATGAAATTGATGTTGAGTTTTGGGACGAAGATAAGTTTGAGGATATTGTAACCACAGACGACAAAGTAGGTAGTTGTAATACATCTGTTACTGTCGACACGGTAGGTACCTTCACCCGCTCTTTCGAAGTGACACCAAGTGACTATATGCAGGGAAATCAGGATGAGGAAGCAGATTGGGTAGAATATTATGCACTAGTAAGCACAAAGGACATAGAAGATTATAATACACGTACAGTTCTTGTATATTGCAGCTGGTGTAACTCTGAAGCACTCGGTACAAAGTATGGAGAGTAAATATTAATCTCCTTTTCAATTTTTTTCTTCGATAGCAGCAATTCCTTTGTTTGGGTTTGGTTGTAATTTGTCAAGTTCCTCTTTTGTTATAGGCATTAAGGATTTGAATAACTCAGTAGTATAAAATCTGGCAAAGCACCACTGATTACTACAAGCCCAGTATGCCTTATAACCTTGCTCCACTTTATCAAGGGCATAAGCATAACACTGTGAGCCGCATTTCATACATTTTCTGGGACACGCTATCTTGATGGTCATACTTAATTAAATAAATTCAAATCACTTTCATACTTTTCTATAAAAAGATAGAAGAATATTCCTCCCCGTAAATCAGTTGCCTTGTTTTGATACTGATTTGTTTATAGCTTCCTTTAACTGCTCTTCGCTCAATCCTTCATGTTTTATACCCAATGACTCTGCTGCTTTTACAAGTTTTGCTCTTTCATCTTGCAGTTCCTTGGCTTCCTTAGTTCCTTCGATCTGTCCCTTTTCGAACTCGCCTTTAGACTTTCCTAAGGCTTTAGCGATTTCAGGTATCTTCTTGGCTCCAAAGATTACTATTCCCCCTATCAGTATCAGCCATATCCACTCGTACCCCATTACAAAAAGGTGGATCATACTCATGACCATGCTACTTCTATCTTTAAAGCTGGCGCGCTGTCACTTATATCCATTACGATCTTCAAAGTTGTCCGTCATACCTGCAAATAATCAAGTTATCAGCATATTTCTGATACAAATATTTTGAGGGTAAATATTTCAAACTTTCTAACGATTTTTATAAAATATAACATATACAGAGGATAGAAGATAGCAGATAGGCGGGACAAAACGCCGTCATAAAAAATTTAAATATTCGTGTCTCGATTCTTGTGCAGTGGGTGTGGTATTCATGGCGAGGGATAACTAGGATTGATGGAAGTTACTAGAAGAGATTTCTTGAAAATTGCTGGAGCTACAGGAGTAGGACTGGCTGCCATCGGTAGCGGGACGAGCTCTGGTTTAGAGCTTTTTGAGCCTACAAAATCTACCAAGGTGCAAAATCCAAATGAGTCTTATCCCGATCGTAATTGGGAAGAAGTTTACAGGAACATATATCGGTTTGATCGTGAATTTCGTTTTAACTGTACACCTAATGATACCCACAATTGTAGACTTACAGCATATGTTAGAAATGGGATAGTAACAAGGGTTGAGCAGTCTTATGACCACCAAAAGTATAGGGACATTTATGGAAATGTTGCAACTGCGGCTTGGAATCCAAGGGGTTGCCTTAAGGGTTATTCTGTTACTAGGCGTGTTTATGGTCCATATAGAATCAGGTATCCACAGGTTCGAAAGGGATGGCTAGAGTGGGTTAATGCTGGTTTTCCTGATCCTAGGTTACCAGAAAATCAGCAGAAGTATTTCCAAAGAGGAAAGGACCCTTGGGTAAGAGTAAGTTCTGATGAGATTGCTGAGTTAATTGCGAGAACACTTTTGCATGTAGCGAAAAGATATTCTGGAGAAGAAGGAGCACGTCTTCTTAAAGAAGAAGGTTATCCTGAAGAAATGATTGAATCAATGAAGGGTAACTGGCAGTCACCATGGTCTAGTAACCCTAAGAACAAAAGCATAGCTGGAGTTCAAACATTCAAGTTCCGTCCAGGTATGCCAATGTTGGGTGGTTCTGCCAAGCTGGGAAATATAAGAAATTGTAACCAAGTAGCACTTCTAGACCATTATGTTCGCGGTGTTCCTCCAGATGAATGCAGAGGTGCAAGGTATTGGTCTAACTACACTTGGCATGGCGATCTTGACCCAGGTACTCCTATGGTAACTGGCTTACAGACATTCGATCCTGAATTTGCAGATCATAGGAGTTCAAAGATGTATGTACTGGTTGGAAAGAACTTTATTGAGAACAAGATGCCGGAGGCGCACTGGATGAACGAGATAATGGAGAGAGGTGGCAAGATAGTTATTGTCTCTCCAGAATATAGCCCGTCTTCGTCAAAGGCCGATTATTGGATGTCGATTCGTCCAGGGGCAGATGTTGCATTGTTCCTTGGAGTTTGCAATATTATCATACAGGAAAAACTCTATGATGAACCTTTCGTGAAGAGGTTCACTGACTTTCCTCTGCTAGTAAGGGGTGATACCCTAAAGCTTCTGTTGGCAAGCGACATAATTAAAGGATACAAGAATAAGAAGCTCGAGAATCTTGGTCCACAAATTATAAAACCGGAAATGAGGGAAGAGTGGGGCGATCGCGTTGTTTGGGATAAAGTTACCAACAAACCAGCAACAGTAACAAGAGATGACGTAGGCGTATGGTTCGATAAACTTGGTGTTGATCCTGCACTCGATGGTACCTTTAATGTTAAACTAGTAGATGGTAAAGAGATAGAGGTTAAAACTATATTTCAGTTGTACAAGGAGCAGTGTGCGTACTACGATCTTGACAAAGTGCACGATATTACCGGTACGCCAAAAGAGCTCATACCTAGGTTTGCTAGAGACTTTGGTACAATTAAACCCGTTCAAATACACACGGGTGAAGGAACAAACCATT
>JBHICO010000091.1:0-5373 GCA_046759645.1 Nitrososphaerales archaeon | reverse complement strand
TCTGATGCTAATAGCTTCCAGTTCTCTTTAGGCATCGTCAAATCTACTTCCTTTAATGATCGTGTTTGAGCCTATCCCATTTTTTATTTGTATTGACTGAACCATTCCACCAATGGTGGTTTCAGTGACGTTATAGGTTCAGAAAGAGGGAGCCATTTGTATCTAGTTAGCTATCTTATTTATGGTGAGAGTAGAGGGAAGATCTGGTTTTGCAGGGCTTAATCCAAGGCATAATTAGAATAAATAACCTGTCGACTGGTGTCGAAGTATGTCTGAAATAGCTGTCAGCGCGGTCTTAGTTATTGTCGGACTGGCAGCTCTGTTCTACGGTGCAAACTGGCTGGTGAGTGGCTCCGCTACCATAGCGAGGAGGCTGGGGATAAGCGAGCTGGTAATAGGACTGACGATAGTTGCCTATGGAACCTCCGCTCCTGAACTTGCGGTGAGCATAGATGCTGCAATCGGGGGCCATGCTGACCTGGTGCTTGGAAATGTTGTTGGGTCCAACATAGCCAACATCGGGCTGATAGCAGGCCTGACAGCAGTAATGTTACCAATAGCTGTCGGCAGGGTGACGGTAAGAAAGGACACCCCTATAATGATAGGGATATTCCTCCTGCTGGCAGCACTGTCGATAGACGGAAGCATATCGCGAATGGAGGGAGTTCTAATGCTCGCTGGCCTAGCGGCCTTCACGTACTTTATCTATACTAGGACGAAGAAGGAGCGTAGCACAGCACACCCTGCACCCCCAGAGGCAGGACCGCTGCACGACAAGCCCGGATACCCCAAGTCATTTCTGTTGGTATCGATCGGAGCCTCCTTGCTTTTGGTTGGGTCCTTCATCACAGTAGATAATGCAGTGGTAATAGCGGAAAGTCTAGGAATCTCGGAGCGTGTAATCGGCCTTACCATAATTGCTATAGGTACATCGCTTCCAGAGCTCGTAACCTCTCTTGTCGCACTGCGCAAGGGTCATGCAAAGATAAGCATCGGGAATATTGTTGGGAGTAGTATCTACAACATACTCCTCATAATTGGTCTGTCATCCACACTTGTAGGTATAACGGTCAATCCGGCGATATATAGCGACTATCTGGTCATGGTTTTATTCGGCCTTGCCTTTCTGGCGATGATGAGAACAAAATTCGTTATAAGCAGGCTTGAGGGGTATTTACTAGTCTCTGGTTACTTTGTTTATCTGGCGGTGCTCTTGTTGTTTTCAGTGACGATATAGGTTCAAATTTTGAAAGATTAGCAGAATTATATCAATGTGAATAAAAAAATGAGTGGTTAGCTTATTCGATGTATAGGTATCGATAGGAATGTTGTATCAGTATCAAATTCCTTCTTTTCAGCATTTACAATCAGCTGATGATGTTCCTTGGTAAGAGTATCTGTAGCATATGTATATATGCCAATATCTTGCCTCTTCAGTTGTATCATTTTACCATCATATACAGCCTTTATTGTATCAGGATCTATAGCATTGCCTTCAAGATCAGTAAATGTTACTGTAAATATCGCAATCTCTCCAATCTTGTAGTGTGTTTTTTCCAATTCGGCTGTAGCCACTATCTTTTGGTCAACTTTCTTTGAAGTTACTGGCTCTCTATATTCTCTTGATGTGATAATGAGTTCACCCTTCTCGTTCTCGAGCTCTTGAGTGCGTTCGTTGAACGGTCTTAGAACGGTTATTCCCCTATTATTCCTGATATCACTTTTTAGATCTTTTACAGCGGTGCAGGCAAAGTCAACCTGCTCATAATGTTCGAGTCTATTCTCCAAGGAGTAGGGTCTGTCATTATCATATAAGGTACCCAAATGGTATCCAGCTATATGACAGCCAGAGAATTCTATCTCACGAAGTTTATTAGTGGCATACATATCATCGAAGCCCTCTAACACAATCAATGTTACCTTGCCGGTTATTGCAATCTTCTCTACTGTAGCACCTTCCTTTGGTTTTGTCATCTTTACTTCCATTCCTCCATGTGTTACTATTCCATCTGCTGCCAATCCATCAGGCATCTCTCCTATGTCCCGAGCAATCCAGTCCAGCAACGTTCTCTTATCATTCATTACTGTACCTTGTAGTTTCAGAGTGTGAAAGTCGCCCTTCTTCATCAGATTGCTCGTATTGAATGTCTTGAAGGAGCTTATCCTCTCAAAACCGTATGGGCTCTCTATTTCAACAATTATCTTTTCGCCTGAACCAATAACACTACTGGTTGTGGTAAATCTACTAGAATCGGCATCTGCTGTGCGTACATTCAAGACTCCGCTAACGAATAGGACTGCACTTACCAATATCGCTATAGCAATTGACGCTACCATTGTCGTATCTTTCTTATCCATACTGCAATTTCTTCTAGCAGCATATGAATAAGCTTTGCACAAGTGAAATATGGGTTCTATATAGATATGTTCCAACAAAGTATTGGTGGGTATACATTGCTATAGATTCAAAGCTTCATTATGATTAAACTACTGATCTGTTGGGAAAATTATGCCCAACATCAAGTATATCAGCTATAGTCGGGGCTACCTGAGCAGCATCCATCTTCTTTTGCTTATTATTTTTAATTTTTTTTCCATATAGCACGAAAGGCGCAGGTTTAGTGTTTGCACCATGTGAGCCTTTTATTAGACGTGTGTCCATTGACACTCCATTTGCCTTCGGATCAAAGAATAAGTCAAGAGGATCGAATCCTGGTTTTCTGTGGATGTCAACCCTCTTAGCAAAGGCAGGCGCATCTTCATTATCATACCACCAGTAATAATTGAACCAAGAATCATCATCAGCTATTGGAATCAGTTCTCCACTTCTGACGTTATCTATCTTGTATTCCTTCTTTGCCTTCTCATCAAGAACATTTGAGACGCCCTCAACTCTGTATAACACAGATTTAACTTCTTCTACGTAACCTGGTTTTACATAGACATGTGCCAACTGATGATCCACCATTGCAAACGCTTTACAATGTTCAAAATCCACATACTCCTTTCCTTTTATTTTCCTGACTGCAAAAAGATTGGCGTCGCGTAACCTTGTATTCAAAGAAACCGATTTGCCAACATTATTAAAGGAATATTCTGATAGCACAATGAATGCAGCCTCATCGATTATTCCAAGTTCCTCCGTTTTGCTGATCATTTGACCTACAAGTTCATCCACAAAACCTATATCTGAAGCTACTTCTGATGAATTTGGTCCAAATTTTTGAGCAGAATAATCTACGTGTGGTAGGTACATTAAGAGCAAATTAGGCTTTATCTTTTCAAGAGTTAGCATCGCAGCTCTAGTTATCCATTCGCTGGACTTCCTAGATGCCATAGGACCCCAATACGATGCCAGGTCAAATTCCCCAATCTGATCCGAAATCTGCTCGTAGAATCCAACTGGTTTGGAGTAGCACCAAAAGACAACCTCCTTGTCGAGGTGGATGGGTTTTGGAGTAATAATGACATCCGATTTTGCAAACAGTGTATCTTGCCAAAATAGCACTGCCGTCTTTAAAGATTCATTCTCCCGCTTAAGAATATCCCAAATTCTCTCAGATTTAACTAAAGAGGAGGCTTGCTCCCAAAATGATACTTGGTAATTCTCCCTATCGAATAAGCCATTTGCAATTATCCCATGTTCGCTGGGGTATCTACCAGTTGTTATAGTTGCCTGAACAGGACAGGTTACTGCTGGAAACGGTGGTACCATACTGCAGCAAGTGCCCATATCCGCTAACCTACAGATGTTTGGTGTTTTCTGTCTGCTCAGCTCTGTGGGAAGTCCCACTGCGTTGATAACTACTACATGCTTCGCTAGCATAATAAATAGGCTAAAAATCTACTCATATAAAATAATTGGTAATCATTCATAATCTTCGTACATATGAGTTTGAAAACAGATCTTATGATACTTTGATCACTCTGGATAGTGCAAATGATGGTATGTAAAGTAAGGCAACAGCAAACGCAAAAAGTATCTGTCCGGTCCCAGATATTAGAGTTGCATCTAATAGTATTATGGCGATAACAGAACTTCCGACAAGTTGTGCTACTTTTGCACTTTTCATTCTATAGGGAAGCAAGGCCAGCGCAGCAAATAGTATAACGAAGAGAACGATGTATTCTCCAGTTAGTACTCCAGTGATATGTAAAACTAAAACATAAGCAACTACAGCCCCCACCATCCCAAGTCTAGGGGCAGTGTACTTGCGCAATAAATCATCTTCTTTTCTGCTCATTAATGTTATACCAAAGACGAAGATGAATATAGCGGACGCAGAAGCTATAACCAACTCATTTACAGCAGTTGTGCTCGAACCCAAAATCACATTAAAGAATCTTATTGTAGCCATATTCAAAGCACCAAGGATCAAAACATCTTTTGCAAATCTGTTATAAACAACTATAAGAACCGAAATTAGGATAGCGATGGCAAAGCTTGTCATACCAGCAAATGACGCTACAATGCATGCCACTAAGACGGCAGAAAATCCAAATATACCTGCATCTCTTCTCTTCATCCTTCCTGATGGAATCACCCTTTTTGGATGCTCCTTTACGTCAGACTTGAAATCAAAGAAATCATTCAATGCCATCCCTCCGCAGTAGAGCAGTGAAGTTGCGGTTCTGAGGTACAAGAGGGATGGAAATGGGTCCTCCCCATTATACGACAAGAAATATCCCAGCAAAACGTTGGACACAGCTGTAAATATGCCGGAAACCCTTGTTAACTCAAGGTAACTCATAATCGACATCTAAAGCAAGTCCTCAGGTTTTACCCCTTAGATACTTCAAGGCAATTTTAGCTGCTTGCACAGGATTATCAACGTAAGGATAAAGCTCTACCGTAACAAATCCATCGTAACCGATATCATGTATTGCTGAAAATATCTTCTTGAAATTTACAGAGCCATCTCCAGGAATAAGATGTTCATGGACTCGATTCTTAATATCCTCAATATGAAAATGTGCTATGTGACTCCTCATCTCTCTGATTAGTTCTGGCACATCTTCTCCAACACAATGAAAGTGTCCGACATCAAAATTTAATGCAACATTATTAGATTTAATTCGAGAAATAAATTGTAGAAAATCAAATCCAGTCTGTAACAGCAATCCTGGTTCCGGTTCAACGAGTATCTTTACCCCTAATTTTTGCGCTATGGGGAGAACTTGACTGACTCCCTGGACAAAAAGATCCATGGCAGTTTCTCTGCTCATTTTCTTTGATAACGGACCTCCAGGTTCCGTTGATATATTCTTTACAGCAAGAGCTTTGGCTAGTTTTACGCAATTAATTGTGTGCTCTATTCTCTGCATTCGCTTCTCCTCATCAAATTCTATCCATGAGGGATGATGAAAATCTCC
>JBHICO010000090.1:0-5417 GCA_046759645.1 Nitrososphaerales archaeon | reverse complement strand
TAAGGTCAGCGAGGGAACGAATTTCAAAAACCTCTAGCAATTTCTCGTTCTTGTATGATTGAGCCTCAAGTTCGGCCTTGCTTTTTGCATTCTCTCCTTGCACTAAGGAAAAGAAGAAGATAGCTACACTACTGAACAGTATTGCTGCAAGGAATATGCCACCAATTATACCAGCTACACCTTTCTTTTCTTTCCTCATTTAATCACCATTATTCAAGCAGGTTTGATCAGCATCTGATTGGCTAATTATGCTTGTTCCCCATGCACCCATGGTCATTAACTTTGTCATATCATATTATTAGATTTGTGCAGACGGAATATGTATAAGAAATTCGTTTTGCAATTACAATCACAAACCTTGCGTACACGTCATCATGATAGAAATGAAGTCTTGTCGATTCTTAACATAAGTTGGCAGCAAGTATTTCTAGTCGGCAACCTTTTTAGGCATACCAGTAATGGATTTACTTTCGAATGCCTCGTCAACATTATATGTTCAAGACTGCATTCTGCAATACTTTTTTATAGAATAAAGTAAAGGATCTTAAACCCAGCCTCTCAAATAGACTTTTACAAATACTTGAGTAATGCCCACTATAATTTCGGTAGCAAACGAGAAGGGAGGGGTCGGTAAGACAGATCTCTCGGTAAACCTCAGTTCCTGCTTAGCTCGAGCAATAAGCAGGGAGATTCTGCTAATAGACCTTGATCCTCAAGCAAATACAACAAGATACCTGATTAAAGAAGAAAGTGAACTAACTTCAGCAGACCTCCTTATAGATCCAGCTATTAACATCGATGATCTAGCGATACAAACCAACGTGCCCGGACTCAGTCTGATACCAGCAAGCAAAGGCCTGAGTGCAGTACAGTTACGCATCGCAACAGATGCTGACATGCAGTTCAAGCTGAAACGTAAGTTAAGTCTGCTAACAGATCGCTATCAGCTGATTTTCATAGATACACCCCCATCGTTAGGAGTACTAACGATAAACGCTCTGGCAGCTTCCAACTTCGTGATTGTTCCAGTGCAAACACATTACTTCCCCCTATACGGATTAAGTGATTTAATGGAAACTATTGACAAGCTCAAGTTTGAGATCAATCCCAGTTTAGAGCTGCTCGGCATAGTGCTCACCATGTATGATAAAAGAACACGAATAGCAAGAGAGATCGCAGATACGATAAGAGAGAGGTTCGATGGGAAGCTATTTTCAACAAAGATACCGGTTTGCGTAAAGACCGCCGAATCTCCTAGCCATCATAAACCCGTGATGACCTATGCACCCTCAAGTTCAATTACTCAATCCTACAAGTCATTGAGCGAGGAGTTTCTGAAATGTCTAGAAGGTTGCAAGATAACCCCTTGCACAATGAAGTAGCAAGGCGAAAGAAGTCGCATCCTGACAGATACCTTAGACCATTCTTTAAAAAGAATGTTACCCGAGATTATTCGCCCTGCTGTCCAAAATGTTTTCAACAACTATTTCAGGATCATGGGGACGAATACGTGTGGTGCGATTGCGGGAAAAGTTACCAGCTAGTGGAGATGGATGCACCACAGTGATGTGGAATGAAAGAAAATCAGTGTTATCTCCGTAGTATTGCTTAAGCTCGACTCCCTGTAATCTTCTAATTTGCATCTTTTATGTGCAGAAAGATATTTTAGATGAAGGAAGATTTTGGTTATTACGTGGATTTCTAATATTTGTTCAAAATTTAGCGGTCCTAAAAATACTACTGTACAATATAGATTTCAAATCCAGAATACTTAACTTCTTTGAAGTGATAAAATACTTGTAGGGCGATGAGGAGGTCACGTCGCTGTGCATATTGTAACAAGCCACTATCGGTAGAAGAGCTTCCAACTCACAATGAAGCATGCAAAGTCATCAATGAATTGATAGATAAGTATGACAACATTGCGAATTGACTGAAGGATTCTTCCTATCATCAAAAAGCCCACATTGCATGGTCTTATAACTATAGAGATAAGTGTTTTACGTGTAGCATGAATATCCCTGCGCCTTAATCTTGTCAAAATAATATTCTGATATCACTAGATCAAGACTATTCATTATCTCATATCTGATCTTATTAGGAAGTTCTATCAGATAAAGCTCATGAGCTGAAAGAGGAAGTTCGAATCTAAGCATAAAAGGACTTTTCCCACAATTATCTTTATTGTATGTTATTTCCAGACTTCTTAGTTTGACCATTTCTAAATTATTGGTCTTTGCCATGGGCCTGTGTGTTAGACTCAAGTGGATAAATAATAAGCATTATGCACAAGTAATCTATATTCATAATATACACTCATCTTCTATATTCAATGAGAATATTTAGTATCGATGGAAGAGCTGCGCATTTTAGAAATTTAGAGATTGATTTATTTTGCGTTGAATTCGAACCATAACTATTAGAAATAAATATTTCGACTCGACAAGGTTTAATTTTCTTTCATTATCAACTTATCACAGGGAAGTATGGAAGAAATTAGACCGCAAACAGTGCGCAAACTTGTTTTTTGCAAGGCTTGTGGATGCGTCTATATCAGAATAGGCTCTCCCAGCTGTCCTGCATGTAAAAACGGCTATTACGACGTGGTTGAATGAGGAGTTGGGTTAGTCCGCGTTATCAAATAGATAACAGATGAACTAGCGATCTTAAATTTTACGAGCAGATTTAGAGGCACATAGTCTTAAATGATTCTCAATTTTAGAATTCAATCATGTAGGCACTTAGCATGGAAAATACTATGAACATGTTGGTTGCAAAGTGTGCGGAGTATGCATTGTTCAGTCCATGCTTATCGTAAATGTACTTGTAGATGAAGCCTACGGGGAGCAGTGCTAATGCAATGTGGACCTGTACACCCATAGCTATGTGCAGGAATGCCCATAACACAACCAATATCTTTTTCTTCCTGAAGTACATTTCTTCATAATAGTTTAGATGCAATAGCATGTAGATCAGTATAGGAATAAACGGTATTATCCCAAAGAAGCCTTGGTCCCCAAGAGGTCCTAATGCTATATTGTACCCCAACCATCCCCAGTTCAGTATCGGTACAGTGTTTAGATGCTGCTGTACGAATAATGCATATGTCATCAAGATTGCAATTGTTATCGGTGCAAACTTGAATCCCCTGACACTGGAGAGAAGTATCCTAACTCTTCCTTTAGTCTCCTTGGCAACTATTAGCGATGACGCAGCAATAATCACATAGTATGCGATGGCTACCTCGTTCAACAAATCCGTAAAGCTGCTAATATTATTAAAGGTAGTGAAGACATAGTAGAGATTATAAAATAACTGATACATTATAGATGTATGGTGAATGAAGGCGAGCTAGCAGAGGACTTTGAACTGCGATCAAACAAAGATGAGCAGGTCAGTCTGACTTCATTCAAGAACAGAAAGAATGTGGTTCTATGTTTTTATCCGAAGAACCACATGTGGGGCTGTCCCTCAAAAAAAGTATTCGAGCAGGCAAAGAGTGTAGTCGATAACTATGAGCGCATAAAGCAACTGGATGCTGAAGTGTTTGGCATAAGCGTTGATACCGTAGAATCACATAAAAAGTTCGCCGGGGAATACAATATACCTTTTCAGCTGCTGAGTGACAAGGATAAGAAAGTTTGTAAGCAGTATCCTGGGCTTAACATATATGGCCTTGCAAAGAGAACCACATTCATAATAGATAAGGAGGGCAACGTTGCAAAAGTTTTTACGCAAATTGATCACAAGTCGCATGGAGAAGAGATCATTGCTGCTTTGAGCACTATTGCGAAGCGGGTCCCTTGATCCTCACTCGAATGTTTTGTCTATAAGAGATTTTGTCCTAAGATATTTTGCCATGTCTGAAACCGTTACAATCCCTACAAGTTTTCCATTTTCAAGTATAGGCAATCTGCGGATCTTGTTGTTGAACATTCGCTGCACAGCTGTCTCTATTGGCACATCTGGCCCAGCCCAGATAACCGGACTTGACATGACATCTTTCAAAGGAATCTTGCTGCTCGGGTTGTCTTTTGTGCATACGTTACGAACCAGATCCCTTTCAGTAACTATACCAACAGGCTTGTCATTAGTAACGATAACCAGACTTCCAATCTCATGTTCAGCCATAAGCTTGGCGGCATCTTGCGCTGTTTTATCATGATCGATCGTGATAACCTTCTTGATCATTATATCGTTGAGCCGTTCCATACGCTTTAACTGTTTAGTAAGCACATAAAAAGTTAAACTGATGCTACACGAATCAAATTAGATCAACATATGCTATTAATTTCTGCAAACGATTTTTAGGTTTACTAGCAATACCCTTATATCTCACAAAAAATAGGCTAGTCTAAATGAAGTGTGTTCAGTGCTTCGGAATAGCAGCTGGTATGCTGTTGCTTCTATCAGGCGTGTTTGCGAATGCAAGCGCACTACGATTGCAACCAACTGAAATCACTCTCGATATTTCGTCTTTGGAAGTTAATCTTAATGAGACTGTAACATTTACTGGTACTTTGGTTAACTCCAACACAGGTGAAGGCTTGCAGGGCAAATCCATAACGATATACATGGAGGGGCCCATAGTACCAGAGCGTATAGCACTGGGGTTGACAGGTATTGACGGGGCCTTCTCAACAACATGGGTTACAACCTTGGATATGAACAGGGACAGATTGGTCACTGTATTTGCGCAGTTCAATGGTGATGCTCAAGCAATGGCATCACGAACTGGGAAGACGACTTTAAGGGTGGCATTAATACCGATCAACCTTGAGATAACTACAGATGGAAACAAGAACAGATACTTCGTAGGTAAGACAGCATTTTTCAGTGTTGCGTTCTTTGATGGAATGGGTAACTTTCTTGATCCAGATGTCATCAAAGCAACATACGATAGTATCTTCATATCGTTGAAGAGAGAGGATTTAGGAAGGTATACTTTTCAAACACCAAGACTGGTTACCTTCGCGCAGCATCAGTTTGGCGTATTTGCCGGAGGCTTTGGCTATACTTCTGCACAAGAGTCGCTTACAATAACTGTTTTTGGTGCTGAAATAGCAAAACCAATCAGAGCTACTGCTCTTAAGATCGGAGACGATATTAGTGTCAGAGTGAAGAATCATATGCTGAGCCCTCACGATATCTACACATTCAAGGGAAAGTTTATTGGAGCATCTCCCACAACGGGTTCGAGCACTAACTGGCAATTCACTATTGAAGCCGGCACAGATTCATTTGCTTTCAAATCGTTGGTGAAATCTTTGCCACCAGGTAAGTTCACTTCGTTTAAAGTAAAGGTCGAGGGTTCTCCCGCAAAGATGCTGTGGAAAGCTTTTGATCTCCATGGCGAAGAAGTTGCTGCTGGTGCTACTACAGTTAGAGCAAAACGTGCTTGACGAAGTCAAATATCA
>JBHICO010000089.1:0-5462 GCA_046759645.1 Nitrososphaerales archaeon | reverse complement strand
GTTGCCTGTTGGCATTAGCATCATTGGCACTTCATTTAATTCTCCTGAAATTTCCTCAGATCGCACTTCTCCAGCCTCAGTCACCATCACAAGTGGTACAAGTAATAAGCCGAGCATCACGAACATCATCATATTATACATTGGCATATAGCCCCTCATTCTCCTTCTTAAAGGCTACGGCCCTTTCAGACTAGTGTTTGATGCCTTTCTACTTTATTTTATCAACTGATATTCCTTTGCTAGGGGGTACTTAAGGAAAGTCCAGAGCGACCTATAGGTGACTGTCCGAAATCTCCATCCTTTTCGTATCTTCTGGCTTATGGGATGGTTTAACTGTAGGCTAACTGCGTAAGAAAATTCACTTAGGAAATAATCAGCGACTACATACAGTCAATGGTTCTTTTATCAGTAACTATCATATTAACACAGAAATCATTCGTTACAGGCGGTATCTCTTCAACGACCTGAAAGTCGTATGCTAACCCGATACTGGTTGGTTGAAGTTTTGATAGAAATCGATCATAATATCCCTGTCCGTATCCCAATCTATGTCCGCTTACGTCCCACACGATTCCAGGTATAAGCACTAGATCAACCTTTTCTAAAAGCTCACAATGATCTTTTGGTGCCATTATATTGTATTTGCCTACGTGTAGATCCTCATTAAGATCTTTCACTAGAGCAAAAATCATAGAAGTTTCATCAATTACTTTTGGTATTGCTAATCTTTTGTTCATCTGTAACACTCTATTCGAAATCTTTGAAGTTCTTACCTCCGATCCTATTGAATGATAAGCAGCTACGGTAATCGCCTCGGCAAATTCACTCATACCAGTTATTTTCATTTGAATCACATCACTCATTTTGTCTAATATTTCTAGAGGCAGTGAATTTCTAATCTTTAACATTGCCTGACGCAGTGCGTCCCTTGAGCTATACATCTACCTGAATCCCATGAGTCAATGATGTTGCCAACACTGTATTTTTTAGTAACATAGCAACAGTCATTGGACCAACTCCGCCTGGTACGGGAGTTATGTACGATGCCTTCTCTTTTACACACTCAAAATCAACATCTCCAACAAGTTTTCCATTCACCTTATTTACTCCTATGTCAATTACTACTGCACCACCTTTTACCATATCTGCAGTTATGTGGAATTTGTCTCTATTACCAACAGCAGTAACAAGTATATCTGCTCCTTTACATACTTCTTTTATATTTGGAGTTTTAGAATGACATATAGTAACAGTTGCATTTTGGTGCAACAACATTAAGCTAATTGGCTTCCCGACAAGCATGCTTCTATTAACTATGACGGCGTGTTTACCTTCAACGGCTATCTTATACTGTCTTAATAATTCCATCACCCCAGCAGGGGTGCAGGGCTTTAGCATTGCAACGTCATACGCTAACAAACCAGCATTTGCAGGCGTAAGACCATCGACATCCTTCTTTACGTCTATCATACCAGTAACAACAAAATCCGTGATCTGATCCGGTAATGGTAATTGGACCAGTATGCCATGCACTTTCTTATCTTCATTAAGTATAGTAATCAGTTCTACTAGCTCCTGCGTTAGAGACTCCTGCGAATGATGATGATCAATGGTTTTGATACCAACTTCAGAACACTCCCTTTGTTTCATCCCAACGTATGTGGCAGATGCTGGATCATCTCCGACGAGAACAGTTGCAAGGCATGGATCAATGTCTTTATCTTGTATTCGTTTTACGGCTGCTACAACATTCTTCTTTACACGATCTGCAACCTCTTTACCATACATTATCTTTCCTGTCAATAGGAACTACCTAATTTGCACCCATTTATAGATTGAGTCATGGAAGAATCTTGACTTTCCTTCCGTCGATAGCGAGCTTCTCCTCGGCAAAAAGCTTCACAGCTTCTGGATATATCCTATGTTCTTGCTCCAATATTCTAGCTGCAAGCGAATCTTCTGTATCATCACCTTTCACTTCAACCGATTCCTGAATTATTATAGGGCCTGTATCAATACCTTCGCCTACAAAATGAACGGTACAACCAGTAACCTTTGTGCCATATTCGAGTGCATCCTTTTGCGCATGGAGTCCGGGGAAAGAAGGGAGCAAGGCAGGATGAATATTCATTATCCGCCACCTATACTTTAGCACAAATTCTTTGCTAATAATGCGCATAAACCCTGCTAAACATATCAATCCATTTTCTGGTGTCACTTTATTTTCTTGAAGGCAACTTATGATCTTCTTATCATAGTCCCAGCTAGCACCCTTCTTGCCTTCATCATCAATGAACACAGAGTTCACACTATAGTGCTTTGCAATCTCCAGTGCTTTAGCGTTCGATTTATTGCCTATTACGACAGAGGGTTTTACGTTCTTTATGGTTCCATCTCTTATATTCTTCAGAATTGCCTCCATATTACTTCCCCTTCCAGAAACTAATATGGCCAAGTTGATCATCGTAACCAAAATACAATCTTGATATTATAAATTTATTCAGCTGGCATATTGTTCATTCATGGTAACATGTAATTCACGCTTATATCAACTGAATTAGTAAATGATATCCTTCTTTTGCGATCATCCACGCTACAGAGTCATTCTTGAGGCAAGTGAAGGTATAGAACCGGCAGAACAAGATCGTCCTGTAGGAAATTTAGCCATTCATCAGTGATAAGCTCATAATAATCGCATCAGTAAAGATGTAAATAAACTTCCTTATGTTTTCATTATGATTACACTAGAAGATAAATACTAGGGCACCAAAGATAGAACAAGTTTATATGAAAATACTTTCATAGATAAAAAGTTGACCAAACCACACGCAATGATGTTTGGCAATGGAATAATAGTTCAACATAAAGGAAACCGAATTGCCCTTGATCCTACCAAAAGTACAGATGCCGATGTAGTATTTGTATCACACGCACATTTGGATCATTTGCACGTGCCAGCCAATAGCGAAAATATTCTTACCTCATCTGAGACGGCCAAGATCGCATGTGAACGAGGATACAATATTGAGAGCTTTAAAGAATCTATTGATGGCTTCGAGTTAATAGATTCTGGGCACATCTTGGGGTCAAGGGGGTTGCTCGTAGATGGTGAGATTTTCTATACTGGAGATGTTTGCACAAGGAACAGGGCATTTCTCCGGGGCGCCAAGGTACCCAATTGCAAAACACTCTTTATAGAATCCACATATGGCAAGCCAGAATTCAGGTTTCCGCGTATAGAGGAGATAACAGAAAATGCTAACAGAATAATATCTAATCTATATTCAAAAGGCATACCTGTTACCTTGATGGGCTATCCGTTGGGAAAGGCCCAGATACTGACTAGCATGTTCAAACATTGGGGTCCAATCTACTTACACGATTCTGTTTACAAGATGAATAATATATACGATGAATTAGGAATAGATCTCGGCAACACTATATCATATTCGCAAGCGGAAAAAGATAACTTGCTAACTAAAAGACCATGGGTGATGGTTGCACCTCGAATGAATTCTGCTTCCAAGTTTGTAGCCGAGATGAAGGATAGGTATGAGGCAATTACTATTGGCTTTAGTGGATGGGCCATGGCAAACTGGTACAGGTATTCTTCTGGTTTGGATTATGCGTTGCCACTGAGCGATCATTGCGATTTTGACGAATTAATTTCAATGGTTAAGATGTGCAATCCTTCCAAGGTGTATACCTTTCATGGCTATTCGATAGATCTGGCGGTGCAATTGAATAAACTTGGATATGATGCGGAACCCCTAGTAAAAGGGAACTATAAGCTGTCAGACTTTTATTAGAATTCACTTTTTGCTAACGGTACCATACGACTATCCATTTCCTTGACTTACATGAGTATCACTGATCTGGGCAGGGCAAAGGCTTATAATACTTGATCTTACTTAAGACCGAGGGATTAGTTGGATATACGTGAAGGTTTGACATTTGATGACGTGCTTCTAGTCCCGAAGCGTTCTAGGGTAATTTCCAGGTCACAGACTAATCTTAAAACGAAATTATCTAGGAAGATGGTACTGAGCTTACCTATTGTAAGCGCAAACATGGATACTGTTACTGAAGCAAATATGGCCATAGCACTTGCGAGGGAGGGTGGTATTGGCATCGTACACAGGTTCCTAACCATAGAACAGCAGGTAGGGGAGGTTCAGAAGGTTAAGCGTTCAGAGAGTATCATAATTGACCAACCCTATACCATCACTCCAGAACAGACAATAAAGCGTGCTATAGATTACATGAGAAAGGTAGGAGTTTCTGGATTGCTTGTTGTTGAAAATAGCAATAAGTTGGTTGGCATAGTAACTGGTAAGGATATAAGATTTGAAAACAATCTCGAAAAAAAGATTGCTGACGTGATGACTAGGAATGTTATAACTGCTAGACATGGTATAACAATTGATGAGGCAAAAGAAATTCTACATAAGAACAGAATAGAAAAGTTACCGCTGATTGATGAAGGGAATCATGTTAAGGGTTTGATTACAAGCAAGGATATTACTAAAATGAATGAGTATCCGTTCGCCTCCAAGGATAAGAAAGGCAGGTTACTGGTGGGCGCAGCTGTTGGTGTCAAGGGTGACTTCATGGACAGGACAGAAGCATTGTTGGAGGCTGGTGCAGACACGATCGTGGTTGATATTGCGCATGGACATAGCGAAAATGCCATAAATGCGGTACGGCATATAAAGAAGGCATTCCCCAATAGCGAGCTAATTGCTGGTAATGTTGCAACACCCGAAGGCGTGAAGGATCTAGCAGACGCCGGTGTTGACGCTGTGAAAGTTGGTGTTGGTTCTGGCTCTATATGCATAACTAGAATCATTACAGGTTCTGGCGTACCGCAATTAACAGCTATAATGGACTGTGCAAAGACGGCTAAGGATTACGAACTCCCGCTCATCGCTGATGGGGGTATAAGGAATTCTGGAGATATCACAAAGGCACTTGCAGCAGGTGCTTCTACAGCCATGGTTGGCAGTTTGCTTGCGGGTACTGACGAAAGTCCTGGTGCAAACCTGAATAAGAATGGCAAGAAATACAAGATCTATAGAGGTATGGCATCATTCTATGCTTCGTTGGGAAGGAAGTTCAGGGAGGGTGAATTGACAATAGAGAATGATCTGAACGATTACGTTCCAGAAGGTGTTGAAGCACTTGTGGAGTACAAAGGCAGTGTTTTTGAGACAATAAGACAGTTAGCTGGTGGTTTGCGTTCGGGCCTGAGCTACTGTGGGGCAAGCACAATACCCGAAATGCAGTCGAACGCAGAATTTGTAAAAATCACAAGCTCAGGCTTAATGGAGAGCATGCCCCATGATGTTGATGTTATGTAATTTTATTGCCACATCATCGTTCTTATTTGAATGGTTGCTAATCTAGAGTAGAGAATACTTCGTTTTTATTGCTGGGGGAGTATTTCACTAATCAAACATTCT
>JBHICO010000088.1:0-5547 GCA_046759645.1 Nitrososphaerales archaeon | reverse complement strand
GTAACTTTCCAGAACCATTTGTTCTTCTGTTAAATCTTCTTCATCATATTTCTCCGCACAAGCAATACAGGTGAGTTCCTTCATAGTGGCCATTCGTCTCCTGTCGTCTTTTGAGCATAAATGATGTAACGAATGTACTGTTTGGTCATTCTACCTTCTTCTATTGATAACTTCCGATAGAACTAGGGTGATGAGGCTGACAATCGTGCTCCTAAATTTCTCATCCTTTGCCTTGCCTTCAAACGCTTTAAAAAGTCGAAGTATCAACCGCAAAGCTCGGAGCTCAATTTCCTCTTCCAGCCGTGCTTTTTGCTCTTCGATGCTTGACATGCCTCATGAGGGAATATCGCTAGTAATATAAGTGTATCGCTAGTAATATTACACGTAATAGTACAGGTCTAGTTCTGGTCTTTTGTAGCCGGTATTGTTCGCTTGTATCCATTAGTTGCCCAGCTTCTAACATGAAGAAAGTAAAAGCCGGAAGCGGGTGGCCAGCCATTTTTTACTTTTTGAGTGAAGCATAAGATTCTTGGCGGATTGTGGAAAATGTGGAAGGCGCTTCGCTCTAAGAACACCTGTAAAACCTGTGCGCTGGGCATGGGTGGCCATCTGGGTGGCATGAGAAATGAGCAAGGCCGGTTTTTTGAAGTCTGCAAAAAGTCTATGCAGGCCTTGGCTGCAGACATGTTTTTAATGATAGCTCGCGAAAGCACTCTATGACCTTAACGAAGGAGGAAAATCCTAGGCAGAAGCTACTTGAAACGATAGCGGCAAAGGGCCCCATTACCATAAAGGATCTTAGACAGGTAACAGGAATGAGCGTGGGATCCTTATATCATCATTTATCAAAGTTGGAAGAGTATGTTATCCGGGACGAGCAGAAACGTTATCTGTTATCACAACGAGGTCGTGAATTTTTCGCCAGTGAAAATGTGATACAGTTGCAGAGGCCTCCATGGAATGTTTTCTTTATAACGCCAGTACTGCGAAACATGTATTCATCAATTATAACAATAATCGTGGTATTGCAATTATACCTACTGGCTTATTCAAATTCAAGTCAGTTATTTCTGTTGCCAGTAAGGCATGGCAGCGTGATAGAATCGATTGTTCTCGGATGGATGCTTTCTGTGTTGGCTGCAGAGGGATTGAGTATAGCAGCAGGTGCGAGAGCGGGTCATGGAATGCTCTCCCTAGCAGCAGGAATATCCTTAGCCACTATACCAGTGGTAGCACTTTCCATGATAGACAACATATACGCTTCGATTCCATTGTACATAATTTCCTTGTTCATTGCAACTGCAGCAATAAGCAGCGCTAAAAGCTTGAGTTATGCATCTTCCATTCCTGTCGCATTATCAGTATTACTAATATCGATAGCTGTATTCACTGCAGCTCTTGGTCCTGTTGTAATAATTCCGATCTCAATAACAGTTACAATAATAATTCTAGCTAGATTGGGCTACTTTGACATGATTGCCAGTGCCTCCAGAACTAAATAAGAGACTTTACCGAATCTATCTCTCTAGTTACAGCATCAGTAACTTTGGAAATAAATGAATTGTGAGCATCGATAAACACAAGTGCTTTATTCTGCCATTCCAAGTTCCACTGATCCCATTCAGGTGTGTTGTCATCAGGTTCTCCCTCTTCGAACTGCACTATATCAACCCATGAATCGACTAACTTTAGCATATCAGGCACTAGTGACGGATCTAACTTTGCGGTTTCATTCGCAACAGAAACCCTCCATACGGATAATTCTTCGCCCTCAAATGGCATGGGACCAGATACCATGTGTATTAGCATCACGCCCTTTTCAATTTTAGAGAGTGAGCTGTTGGGATCCCCGAGGGAAACCTGCAAGGCGTCAATACGGTTCTGTAAGGTTTCATTGTCTGTTCGCATCTGACTAAGGGAAGAACGTAAGCTTTCATTATCCTCCATCAGCAATGAAACCCTAGTATTGGCCTTTGTAAGATCTGCTTTCAAAGAATCAAGTTCGTCTCTTACTGCAGAGGCATTTACAGTCTCCACATCGCTTAACTCATTGTAAAAAGTCAGAAAGCCCCCAATGTAGCCTATAGCCACACCGACTGCTATGGTGCTAATTATCAGAGGTTTAGAATTCATATGAAATGAAACTTTCTAGAATGTATTTAACCTTTCTTGGATTACTCTACAGTTTTCTAGACGTTTACGAATTCCTTGTAGATAATAAGGGCATCATTCTCATCTTTCGCTCCAACAATTACACCCGCACCACTCTTCAACAAACTTACTGATATCCTTCCGCTCTGCAGTGTTGCACCCATTGTGCCCTTGCTTTCAACAGTGAAACCAGTCTTTGCTGCCTTTGTTAATACAGTGTTTATATCAACTTCCATTAGATCAGGCGGGGTTATGGAATATGTTCGCTTGCCACGTTCTCTACCGCACAATTCTTCGATCAGAATCTTGTGTGTTATGGGTTTAATTTCAGGCTTTCCTCTTCCGCATGACATACACTCATCATTTCTTCTGATGTCAATAATATCGAAAGTTAGGTCTGCGAGGTCGAAATACAAGAGTTTGTTAAGCAACCTAGGTTTCTGGCCCACGATTATCTTCACAGCTTCAGAGACTTCTGTGCCTGCAATGACTGATAATACTGACGGATGTATTCCCTCAGTGCTACATGTAGGCATTTCCTCATCTGTCAGACTGGGAAATATACAACGTAGGCATGCTGTTTCATTAGGAACTATCGTGCAAGCAGATCCTAACAATCCTATTGCACCTCCGTAAACATATGGTATCTTTAACTGCAAGCACGCATCGTTAAGCGCATATCTTGCCATTACACTATCCAAACCATCGATAACTACATCACAACCTTCAACTATTTTTGGGCCTGTATGGTCATTAACCGAAACAGGCATTGGCTCGATATCAACATTAGGATTCATCGATTTCAGCTTCTTTGCAGCTGCTTCTACCTTTACCTGACCGATATCGGATTCATTGTACAACGCCTGTCTATGAAGATTCGATAATTCCACAACATCCCTATCTATTATCCTCAAATGACCAATACCCATAGTCGTTAATTGAGATACGATAGGAGTTCCCAAGCCACCGATCCCTATAACACATACTCTTGCGTCTCTCAGTTTCAATTGACCATTGTATCCAATGCCCTCGAGCATTATCTGCCTTGAATATCTTTCAAGTTCATGGTTGTTGAAATCAGAACCTCCTGCAACAGCAGGCAGTAAAATTATTTGATCTCCATCCTTCAGGGAAGTGGTGATACCTCCCGTAAAGCGCATATTTTTACCATTAACGTAAATGTTGATCAATGACCTAGGTTTGCCATTTGCATCAAGAACACGTCTTGAAAATTCTTCACCAAACATAGAGGTTATGGAACTTAGTGCATCCTGTAATGTATCGGCATCAACATTGACCTTCTTCTCTCCTGCTCCTTTGTTCAGAACTGAAGGTATAACGAATTCAACCTTCGCCATATAATCACCTTACTACTGTAGACACCTGTGCGATATCTGGTTTAACAATCTTTGGCCTTGGTATGACATCCATTATCGCTTCTGTTGCTTTCAAACCATTGCCCGTTACATAACATACCACTGATTCATTTCTGTCAATTTTGCTCTCTTCCACGAGTTTCTTTAAAGTGGCTACAGCAACACCGCCTGCAGGTTCAGTAAATATGCCCTCCGTTTTTGCCAACAGAATAATGGCATCGATTATCTCCTCATCACTTGCATCTTTTGCAAAGCCATTGTACTGTTTGATCTTTCGCAATGCATACAATCCATCGCCAGGATCGCCTATGGCTAGGCTTTTTGCTATGGTATCAGGATGTTCTATAGCTATGATTTCCTCACTATTGCGCTTGAAAGCATCAACTATGGGAGCACAGCCTCTTCCCTGTGCCGCAGTCACCTTAAGGTTTGAGATACTGTTCAGTAAACCCAACTCTTCTAACTCCTCGAAGCCCTCGCATATGGAGTGAAGCATTGCTCCACTTGCTACCGGGATCACTAAATGATCAGGAACGTGCCAAGACAATTGCTCTGCTACCTCGAATGCAAGTGTCTTAGAGCCCTCAACGTAATACGGCCGCATGTTAACATTAACTACGCCTAGTCCTTTACTATCGGCAATCTGTGTAGCCAGTCTATTGGCATCATCATATGTTCCTTCGACGCCTATGAATTCAGCTCCGTATGCCAGTGCCTGTGATATTTTAGCATGTTCGATATCACTTGGTGCAAAAATATAACATGGCATATCTGCTTTGGCAGCATGTGCCGCAGTGGCACTAGCCAGATTACCCGTAGACGCACAGCCAACAGTACTTAATTTAATCTCCTTTGCTTTGGAAACTGCCACACCAGCAGGTCTGTCCTTGAAGGAAAATGTTGGGTTGACGGTGTCATTCTTTATGTATAGATTCGTCAGCCCCAATGCGCTAGCTAATCTGTCAGCCCTTTGCAAAGGTGTGAAACCAGCGTTCAGGCTAACTATATTTGATCTATCATGAATGGGCAAAAGTTCAAAGTATCGCCAATAAGTTTTCTCTCTTAGAGCAAAGGTCTCCCGATTAACTTTCATGCTTCCGTAGACAACGTCTAGTGGTCCAAAACATTCATCGCAAACATACTTTATACTAGGTTCATATTTCCGACTGCATTCTCTGCACTTTAATGCCTTAACATTACCCAATACTGATGCACCGCTACAATACATTACATAAGCATCACTAAGATAAAGTTTAATATTACTAAACTTTTATAATATTTTGTGTAGTGAGAATAAATATAACAATGGAGAGCCTGGTTGCCACTTATTATCTATAAGCGTGAGATATATAAAAAATTTGATAACTTTCGTAAAATTTGACTAAATTTTAAGAGGCAATAACCTCAAGGTAAAGGCGACTTGGCAAAACTACTCACGCAGTTCGTTGTGAAAGCAGGTTCTCTCACCAGTGTGACATGCTGGTCCGCCTGGCTCCACTAAGTACACCAACGCATCGGAATCACAATCTACCATTATCTTCTTCACCTGTTGAAAATTGCCTGATTCCTCACCCTTCATCCATAGTTTATTTCTAGACCTACTCCAGAACCACGCTTTGCCACTTTTTACTGTGTTTTCAAGGGCTTCTTTGTTTGCAAAAGCCAGCATGAGTATATCCTTTGTTTTGATATCCTGCACAATAACAGGTACCAAGCCTTTCTCCTTAAACTCTATTTCCTTCAACACTTTATGCATACCTAAATATTCAGATCATTCTATTAATATATACTCCCTTAGCTTAATTACAAAATAAGAAATAATCATCTATAGGCGTACCCTTATCCTATTGTTCTGAAGATATTCCTTCACTTGTCTGACAGTATACTTGTCATAGTGAAATATAGAAGCTGCCAAGGCGGCGTCTGCATTTCCAAGTTTGAACACATCAACCATATGCTTTGGTTCACCACACCCACCGGATGCTATAACAGGTATATTGACAGCATTGCTTATGGCCTT
>JBHICO010000087.1:0-5683 GCA_046759645.1 Nitrososphaerales archaeon | reverse complement strand
CTTTGAATTTATTCAATTTTTTCACTTTTTACACAAGCAAGGAAAGAAAAAAGCAATAATTTGAACCTCTTGCTTCTCTCTGTCGTTGGTCTTGTATAAGCACGCTGCTCCAACACTGTTTATAAGCCTTTGCCAAAATTGAAATTGATAACTCTTTCATCGTTAGCTTGAAAAATGGCACAGCTGAGGGACTAAAGTATTCTATTCAAATACCTCTCAATAGTGTACTGGCTTCGATGTTTGTTTATTGCAAGTCCTTCTCCCCTTTCGTAATTTCGTGCTATATGATATGAAATGAGGATATTTCATATCAAAGCAATTTCTTATCAAAATTATCTGAAAATACTTTAACTTTATATCTAATCATTCAACCTGACCGGTAGACTACATCACTTTATAGCGAAGATTTAAAAAATTCCATTTTGCATTAGAAACATGCGAATTTGCTCTTTCCTTCCCAGCGCGACGGAAATACTCTATGAACTAGGCCTAGGCGATTGTGTGGTTGGTATAACACATGAATGTGATTTCCCGCCTGGTGCAGGCAAGAAGACGGTTGTAATTCGAAGTGTTTTTGATCCCTCAAGGTTCAATAGTAAAGAGATAGATAACACGATCGTACAATTGGTACGGGAAGGGAAGGATCTTTATGTGGTTGATGATAATGCATTAAAAAATGCAGATCCGGATCTTATAGTTGCACAGGGTTTGTGTGAAGTATGCTCTCCCCATATGAAAGAACTTGATAGAGCAATTAATATTCTAAATAATAAAACAGAAATCATTGTTCTAGATCCTCATGACCTGGATGGAATACTTTCGAGTATCGGTGATGTGGCTAGGAAAGTAGGAAAGGAACAGAAGGGGGACGAAGTTATTTCCAGACTGAAGGGGCGTATAAACTTCATTAGTTCTAGGGCCAAGAATGCAGAAAATAAGCCAAAAGTACTTTGCATAGAATGGCTGGATCCAATATTCACATCTGGTCATTGGATACCACAGCTGGTAGAGATCGCCGGAGCAATGAATGGTATTAGCAAGAGAGGAGAAGCATCAAGAAGGATGGAATGGAGTGAGGTAGTAGAGTGCGATCCTGACATAATAGTTCTCATGCCGTGCGGTTTTGATATTCAACGAACAATGAAGGAGCTATGGCGAATAGAGAGCTCATTGGAATGGAAGAACCTAAGAGCTGTAAGGAACAGAACAGTATATGTTACTGATGCGAGCCCATACTTCAGCAGGCCAGGGCCAAGAACTGTTACTGGGCTTGAAATACTTGCCAAGATAATTCATCCAGATCTATTTGGTTCCCTATTAATTCCAGAGGATTCGTTCAGAAAAGTTTACTGAACTTCTTTGCGCTTTATAGTACTTTTTGCAGCTGCTATTATTGCTATCGGTATTCTATGTGGTGAGGCGCTTACATAGGTAAGACTTGTAAGATCACAAAATTCAATCGATCTAGGATCTCCCCCATGTTCACCACATATACCAATTTCAAGATCCTTTCTAACATTTCTTCCAAGCTCTACAGCAGTTTTCATGGCCTTGCCTACCCCTTTCAAATCCAAAGTTTGGAATGGGTTATTTGCTATAATTCCCTTCTCCATGTAAAAAGGCAGAAACTTGCCTTCCACATCTTCTCTGCTGAAACTGAACACTGCTTGTGTTAGATCGTTTGTACCAAAACTAAAGAATTCTACTGCTTCTGCGATTGAATCTGCAGTGAGGCATGCTCTCACAACTTCTATCATGGTCCCGAACTTTATATTCAAATTAGTCTGATGCTTTTCTTCAACTTTATTCTTGACTTTTTCATAAATTCGCTTTATCGCGTTAAGTTCCTCTACAGTGCCAACCTGTGGGATCATTATTTGTGGCTGCGCATTAATTTTCCTCTTATTGAGTTCTGCAGTTGCCTCACAAATAGCTTGAATCTGCATTTCATATATTTCCGGAAATGTCACCCCTATCCTGACGCCTCTGTGACCCATCATAGGATTGATCTCTGCCAATTGTCTCGCCCTTTCTAGAACATGCTCTCTCTTATTTCTCGTAGATGATTTCTTACTAGAATCGTAGATCTCCCTTAACAAGTCCTCTATTGTTGGGAGGAATTCATGTAAGGGAGGATCCAAAAGTCGGATAGTGACAGGGTAACCCTCCATAACCTTCAATATGGCTTTGAAATCAGCCTTCTGCAATGGTCTCAGATAATTCAAAGCTTTCAATCTATCCTTTTCAGTTCTGGTCATGATCATCTTCACGAATAATGGCATGCGATCTTTGGCATTGAACATTCTCTCCGTTCTGCACAGTCCTATTCCCTCTGCACCGAATTTCTTTGCAAGCATTGCACCTTCTGGTGTATCAGCATTAGCTCTGATACCGAGCCTCTTGATCTCTCCAGCCCATGCTAGCAACTGTTCGAACTCTTTTGTTACTTCTGGCTCTATTGTAGGTATTTCGCCCAGATACACATTGCCTGTACCACCATCGATCGTGACGATATCTTTAGCTTTTACAGTTACTTTGCCAGATACAAATCTATTAGTTTTGTAACTGATCAATAAGTCGGAACAGCCAACTACACATGGCTTGCCCATACCTCTTGCAACTACAGCAGCATGGGATGTCTTCCCACCCCTGCAAGTCAGTATACCATTAGATACAAAGAATGCCGGTACATCATCAGGTTTGGTTTCTTCTCTTACGAGAATTACCTTCTCTCCCTTCTTACCCATTTCTTCAGCTTTCTTCACATCGAAGACTACTTTCCCACTGGCTGCTCCTGGCGAAGCCGCTATCCCTTTCGCAACTATTTTTACATTTACCTTTGGATCTACTCTCTTGTGAAGAATCTGTTCTAGCTGTTCCGCATCTATTCTCAGTACAGCCTCCTCTTTGGTGATAAGACCCTCCTTAGCCATATCTACAGATGTCTTTACCATAGCAATTGCATTCATCTTCGCTGCTCTAGTCTGTAACATGTATAGCTTGTCATGCTCTATGGTAAATTCAACGTCTTGCGGCTCTCTGTAATGTTTCTCTAGATTGTTGCATGTCTCCACTAGCTGCTGATAGGCTCTCGGCATTTTGGTTTCAAGCTTGTAGATCTGTTCCGGTGTTCTTACACCCGCAACAACATCTTCACCTTGAGCATTGATCAGAAACTCTCCATATAGTTTCTTTTCACCCATTTCTGGATTTCTTGTAAATACTACTCCTGTTGCACTGTCATCACCCATATTGCCAAAAACCATGGCAACAACATTAACGGCAGTTCCGTGTGCAATATCTGGAGTAATCTTGTAATACTTTCTGTATTCAATTGCACGCTCACCCATCCAACTCCTGAATACGGCATCAATAGCCAGTTCAAGCTGCTGGTATGGATCAGATGGAAATTTTTTGCCAGTGTGTTTTTCACATATCTGCATGAACTTCATTGTAAGCTTTCTCAACGTTTCCTCATCAAGTTCGCTATCAAACTTTACCTTCTTTCGTGCTTTCGTATCCTCTAGCAATTTTGAGAAAAAATTTTCATTAACACCAAGCACTATCTTACCGAACATCTGAACAAACCTTCTATACGCGTCCCATGCAAAACTAGAATTTTTACTCTGCTTCGTTAACCCCGTAACCGTATCATCATTCAAGCCCAAATTTAGAATGGTATCCATCATACCTGGCATCGATATTGGTGCGCCCGAACGCACAGACACTAACAACGGGTTATTCTGATCGCCAAATCCCTTGGCCGTAATCTGTTCTAGCCTCTTCATTGAGGCCCTCACCTCCTCAATCAGTCCTTGAGGCAATTGTTTTCCATTTTCATAGTATTTGTTACACACTTCAGTAGTAATCACGAAGCCTTGAGGAACTGGTAAACCCAATCTGGTCATTTCACATAAGCCAGCACCTTTACCTCCAAGAAGTCTTTTATCATTTCCATCACCCTCTTCAAAAAATACAATGAACTTCGTCTGTTGCATGCGAGATAGTCAAAAATCCGCCTATTATCAACCTTTTCATAGAATTTTGCCTGATATTTTTTATTAAATAAATTCTGTAGATTAGATAAGATTAAACACGTAAGGACCCAAAATTTCAAGTGATGAACAGAACAGAGTTTGGAGTGGTACTGGGCTCAAAAGCTTTGCCTCAAATTGTGAAGCATGCTGCCAGAATTTGCGATGATTCTACAATGAACTCTTTCTGGGTACCAGAGACAACCGAATATGGGGGATTTTCTATGCTAGGATACCTTGCAAGTCATACAAAAAGAATCTTGCTTGGCTCGGGAATAGTTAATGTATACAGCCGGCAGCCGAAGACGATCAGGATGGAAGCGAAGAGTCTGTTTGAACTATCCAATGGTAGATTTATCCTTGGAATTGGAGCAAGTGCCCCCCCAATAATCGAGCAGTGGCACGGGATCAAATTTGCGAGGCCTATTCAGGTAATGATTCAAGCAACACAAACTCTACGAGAAGCGTATAACGGCTTAATTTACTGGGCTGCAGTTAACAAGGTGATGACGAAAAGCGCGGGTAAATTTGCCGACGGTGTGATTTTTTTTCTCAAACCAGTAAATGTTGTTAGGCAGTATGCCGAGTACCTCAAAGAAGGTGCGAGCCAGTCCGCTAATTACAGGGCTAAGATCGTATCATTTGTGCCTACTTACATTTCGAATGATAAAGTGAAGGCTATGAATATGGCAAGAACTACAATTGCCGCCTATGTTGGTGGCAGTCCATTCTATGGTCAGCCAATTATAGAAGCGGGTTTTGCTGAAAGTGTCAATAAAATAAGAAATGCATGGGTATCAGGTGACCGCACTTTAGCCATTAGAAGTGTGCCCGACGAACTTGTCAGCTCTATTGCAGCCGTAGGTACCGTAGATGATTGTATTAATATTCTTCAGGGTCATGCAAGCGCAGGCATTTGCACTGTAGTTGCTGCATTCGACCTAAGAAGGCATCTTTACGACGAACAATTGCTAAACAATTTACGTAAGTTCGTTAATAAATTGTAGTGAGAATTGATGACCAAGTCCCTATCAATTTTAGCGATCGCTACAAAATTTCCACCCTTCAAGTATTCAATAAAAGAGCTTGCCGAATTTTTACGCAGCGGAATGACCGAGGAAGCAAAGGATTTTTTTGTAAATTCACTGGGCATAAGTACGGTTTATCATTCGATAGATTACAACTTGGTCGTTAAATCAGATGAGCGGTATGTTATGCCTCATGTTAATTTAAGCGATCTGTATGTGGATGCTGCAAAAGAATGTTTGGACAAATCTAAGGTAAGTGCAAAGCAGGTGAGTAAGGTAATAGTCGTAAATGATAATCTTCAGATGCTTGATCCCTCAGTAACGAACGAACTTATGTGCAGATTATCGCTACCATCCATTACCCTAGATTTTAATCTACAAGGACATGCTTGCTCATCCTTGACTAGAGCATTGCATATTACAAATTCACAATCAGATGAAGGTTACTCTCTAGTTTTGATCGCCAATTACTACTCACCATGGTTCTTTGATATGATCAGACAGATAGAAAATGTATATGGCCCAAATGAGATAAACTCGATAAAGAGGAGGCGCAAAGACTTTAATGCTTGCAATTATTTTCTTCAGTTCAGTGATAATGCTACCGCCTTGCTGATCTCA
>JBHICO010000086.1:0-5699 GCA_046759645.1 Nitrososphaerales archaeon | reverse complement strand
AAGCCGTGCTATAATCTCTTACTATATCGTTGCTAAAGAATATCTGGAACATAGAGCCTAGTGAATTGACATTAGCATCGATCTTTAAGCTACTCAAACTATCTCTCAATGCCTTCACGATCTCTCCGCATGTCTCAGCTATTTTTTTATATACTGTTCTGTTTCTCATTAATGTCTTTAGTGTAGCAATTGCAGCAGATACAGAAATTGGATTACCTGCAAATGTGCTTGCTTGGTACACTCTTCCAATGGGTGTTAGATACTCCATTATTTCTCTCCTTCCAGCAATGGCTGCTAATGGAAACCCGTTTGATAATGCCTTTGCAAACGTCGCCAAGTCAGGTTTTACATCATAGTATTCCTGTGCTCCCCCAAGCGCAAGCCTGAAACCTGTAACAACTTCATCAAAGATCAGCAGCGCATCGCTTTGCTGGGTAATTTTTCTAACATCACGCAAAAAATTTTTTTCTGGAGGTATGAGTCCCATATTTGCAATTACAGGCTCGATTATAACAGCAGCTACATTATGACTTTCAATAACTCTTTCTAACGACGCTGGGTCGTTGTATGGAACTACTAGCGTATTTTTAGCTATACCATTGGGCACGCCCTCCGATAATGACATACCTTGCTGTGCAGCTCCCGAGCCAGCTTTTACCAAAACGTAGTCATGTGCTCCATGATAGCATCCCTCAAACTTTACGATCTTTTGCCGTTTGCTAAAGGCTCTGGCGAGTCTTATTGCATGCATTGTAGCTTCAGTTCCAGTATTTACCAACCGAACCATTTCGGCACAAGGGATGCATAGGGTCATCAATTCAACCAGCTTCACCTCCTTTTCAGTAGGAGTGCAGAACAAACTTCCTCTACTCAACTGCGATCTTACAGAATTTACTACACCCCTGTAATTGTGTCCAAAGAGCAACGCACCGTAACCCATGCAGTAATCAATGTAGGAATGGCCGTCGCAATCGGCTATGCTGCTACCGTTAGCCCTTGTAGCAAAGAACGGGTATGGTTCATAAAACCTAACCGGGCTATTTACACCTCCAGGGATTATACCTTTCGCCCTTTCGAATAAATTTTTAGATTTATTCATGCATTGATGTTCCTAGTTATTAGTGTTATAATTGTATCTCACTGTTTGCCAAAGAACTCGAAAGTTTTTGACTCGATTCTGTAATAGGATCGTAAACGGAAATAAGTAAAATGCTGGAACAAACGCTACTCTTTGTCGCATCACTTGAGTAACATTTCTGGAATCACATTCTTGGAAATATTTGGTCGCTCCATTGTCCCGTTGTTTACTGATTTTGCTGACTTTTTTGTATAGCTGATCTTAACCTTGAGATGCATGCAGCTATTAAGCTCTTTCATACTTCTCGTTCATCGCATTATACACCGAACCTAAACTAATTTTTTTTCATATTCATATAGTATTCTTGCTATAACAACATGTGCCTCAAGCCTATTTTCACTTATTGAATACAGGTGATCCAGTTTGCTTGACACTTTGGAAGAAAAATGACTATGAGGAAATCCCCCTATAATTAGCGCACTGCTATGCTCAACGCTTTTCGCAACTTCCTCAACACTCGATTTAAGCCCAGTTCCTGATAGACCTATAACAGTTGTTGGTTTTATGACGTGTAATAGGTCTGCAAATTGCAGGTCCTTCAGTTCCATTAATAGTCCCGAATTGGACTCTATCCTTCTGTCCTTGAAAAGTTCTTCCATCAATCCTTCAAATCTAAAGTACGACTTTGGGAGTCTAACAGTCTCATGGAAGAATATGACTTTATCCCCAATTGTATGCAGGTAGATTTTGAGCATCCCTTTCTGATAGAGTGGTGTGGAGGTAGCTTCTAGCAGTGCGAAATGAACAAGATCTGGTCTTCCTCTTTTTTCACCATTGTCAAGTCTGATCATGGCTGCATGATGGTAACTTCTATCCAGCAAAATTTCCTGAACGCTTTTACCTTTTCTATGGGCATGTTTAGCAACCGAAGCATGTTCTGCAATTACCTTAGGCACTGTCTCTAACGCAGCCTCAGCTATTATCAGCGAAAGCAACGATACAATTTATCTAGGCAGCTATGTATAGTTTGCATAGTGAAGAATTATCAAAAGGACCTAGCAGAGCAAAGAATAGAGATACTTATCCAAAATGCGATAGAAACTGCTAGATGGAACACAGCCCTTGCACAGAAGCAGGCCAAACTTGCTAAGAGAATAAGTACTAAATTTAGAGTTAGATTGCCATATGAGATCCGACAGCTTTACTGCAAGAAGTGTAAAAGATTCATCATACCGGGTGAAACTGCAAGAGTAAGAGTTGGAAGGGCAAACGTGAGGGCTATAAGGGTAACATGTACTATTTGTGGTCATGTTTACAGAAAGATAATAGCACGATAGTTTTGCTTATAATATTGAAAATTAAGTGATATAGCGTCGTCATTGTACAACCTCCACTTGTGAATTTATGAAAAAATACTGTGAAGGTAGAAAAGGAACATTAATAATAAATCATTCAAGATTAATCTCTATGATAAGAGATACCCAGCACTCCGCTAAGATCAGAGCTAACAAACTGAAAGAGATCGCGCTATCTCTAAGTAATACTGGTAGTGAAAGAATGCGAGCAATTGATCTATTGGGGCAGTTGAATAACGATGTATATGATGAACTCTCTGATATAGCAGCTAAGGGACTGAGCCGTAACGAAAGAATAAATGCCCTTGAAATGCTTGCGAAGGTGTCTAAAAGAACCCTTTCAAAGCAACTGAACGTGCAGTTGAAGCAAGTTAAGAACACGAAAGCTGAAGGAAAAACGTCGTATAAAGTCGGTTCAAATGATAATCTCCCTCAAGAACTCTTTAATGATATGCTAAATGAGGTCAGGACAATGCTGATTCCAGACACTAGCTGTAGCGAGTCACAAGTAAAGCGGAAGTTTAGAAACTTGAAAAGCACAGTTGTGGAGGCTTTCCTTACAATGGCAATCAAAAAAGGTCTAATTAAAGAGGTAACGCCAGGAAACTTCAAACTTACTACTGACAGATAAATATCATTAAGTATCTATCGACAAACCATCACTGATCTTAACTAATACAAAAATACAGCAAAATAGCATTTATAAGGGATCGAAAGGGATGTTCGTTATGGTAAAGGCATTCGATGTTCCAGCAGATATAATTATTGAAAAACTCGCTGAAATGCTGAAGAATGATCCCAATGTAAAACCTCCTGCATGGTCAAAATTTGGGAAGACAGGCTCACATACAGAGAGGATTCCACTGAATAATGACTGGTGGTATGTGAGATGTGCTTCTATTTTACGAAAGGTATATCTACATGGACCTATCGGACTGACTGATCTAAGGTCTGCATATGGCGGACGAAAGCAAATAGGTTACAGTTTGGCACATCATAGGGATTCTGGTGGTTCTGTGATAAGAAAGGCATTGCAGCAACTGGAAGCTTCTCGTTATATTGGGAAGGCTAACGGAAAGGGGAGAGTACTGACACAGGAGGGCATGAAGATGATGGATAATTTGAGCAAGCAGATCCACAAGGAACTATTTCGAGTATTTCCAGAATTGAAAAGGTATGGTTAGGTGAGAGGAGTGGAACAGAACCCTCCATCAGATGAAAAGCAGAAAGAAATGGAAGCTAAGATGATGCGTGAACGAGTCCTGCGTGTTTTGCTCACCCCTGAAGCAAGGCAACGTCTTACCAATATTAAGATGGTCAAACCAGATCTTGCCAAGACTGTCGAAGATTACCTTATATCAATGGGCTCACAAGGCAAGTTAAACAAAGCGCTTACAGATGACGAACTGAAGCAGATACTTTCATCTCTACAGCAGCCAAAACGGGACTTTAAGATAAGCTACAAGTGATCACTGTTTTAATGCCTTGAATCTTATTCCAATCGCAACAACGATCATGCCAGTTATAATGACCATCATTCCCCTGATGAACGCAAATTCATCTTGTGATACAAAAATCGAGACTGAACCTATAGCTATTAGGATTGCACCTGCAACTAATCCTAATATATAGAACTTGCCGGCCACAAATACATTACATTGAAAATTGATATAAGTATTGTTACAGGTACAATTTACGAACGCCATCTATGCTGTCTTACACATAAAGTATATTAATTCTCGTAAAGCCGTTATCCTGCTATGAAGGCCTCAGTGTTTAGAGAATACAACAAGGAGCCTGCCAAGGTTATCAAAATCGAAGATGTGGACGTACCCAAGATAAAATCCAATGAAGTTTTAATTAAGGTCGAATCTGCGGCTTATAATTATAATGATGTGTGGGGAATATGGGGTGATCCAATCAAGGTTCCAATGCCTCACATTTCTGGAAGCGATGCAGCCGGCACCTTGGCTGAAGTTGGTGAAGACGTAACAACCCTAAAGGTTGGGGACAGGGTTGTCTCCCACTCTAACATGTCATGCAGAGTTTGTGATGCATGCACTTCCGGCAGAGAATATGATTGTGCGAGAAGAACTATCTGGGGCTTTCAGACAGGACCGCTTGATGGTGGTTTTGGAGAGTACGCAAAACTTCCAGAAGTGAACGTGTTAAAGATAAGTGATAATGTAACTTTCAATGATGCGGCAGCTGTCTCAATGGTTGGGATGACTGCGTGGCATATGCTTGTAGGGAGAGCTCAAATAGAGCCAGGGCAGACCGTTCTGATCATGGGAGGAACTAGTGGGGTTGGAATGGCAGGAATTCAAATTGCTAAACTCTACAACTGTGGGATTATTGCTACTGCTGGAAGCAAAGAAAAAATGGATGCTTGTCTTAAACTCGGAGCCGATCATGTAGTCAATCATAGGGAGGCTGATTGGTGGAAAAAGGTCAGAGAGATTACCCATAAACAAGGAGTGGATGTTATCTTTGAACACGTAGGCAAAGCAACATTCGCGCAGGAAGTGGCGTTATTGAAGATGGGTGGTACACTTGTTGCTACAGGGGCCACCACTGGTTATGATTCAACTTTAGATCTAAGATACCTGTTCTTCAAAGGGACCAACCTTTTAGGTTCTACGCAGGGAACCAGAGCAGAGTTGAGTCAGCTTCTCTCTTGGGTAGCCAAAGGAAAGATAAAGCCTCTTATTGACGAAGTATTGCCCTTCAGCAATGTGGCTGAGGGACATCAAAGGATGATTGATGGAAAAATAGTCGGGAAGCTAGTTACTACACCTCAGAAAATGTAGGCAACATTAACAGTAACAAAAGGATATGAACCTCAAATGGTTGGTGACCATGATCATATCAAAGCCATTTTTCTTTCATAACTAATTTAACTACCTTTATTCTTTAAGGCAATATGGCACGACTGCTCAGGAGTTTTTTATTTGTTCCGGCAAATAACAAGAGGTTCATTGACAAAGCCAAATCATTGAACGCTGATATCATATGTCTAGACCTAGAAGATTCTGTCCCAGCCGATGACAAAGAATCTGCTAGGCAGATGATAAATGAATCTTTGAAAAGAAGGTCAGAATTCAAGGGTGAGGTGTATGTGAGAACCAACCAATTTGCTTCAGGCATGATTGATCAAGATCTCAAAGCAGTGGTGCAGAACGGTATTGACGGTATTGTAATCCCAAAAGTGAGTGATTCAAATGAAGTTATTGAAGTATCTAATTGGATAACTGATCTTGAACGAA
>JBHICO010000085.1:0-5766 GCA_046759645.1 Nitrososphaerales archaeon | reverse complement strand
ATTTTTTGTAACTTGAGAAACAGCAGAAAGAAAGATCCAAGCATCGTTTATTATGGCACTAGACCATTGAGGAACATTAGTATGATCCATTATCCATACTGAATCGTAGTTGAGTTTATCCGCAAGCATGCAGGCTGTCAACTGCTGATCTTCGTTTAATCCAAGCCTTGCAACATTTAATCCCTGTTGAACCCCGAACTTGACCATGGTGAATCCACTACATAGAAAGCGATCCACTCGGTGTTACTATTACCTTCATTCCCTGCCTGCTCTTGACAACATCAATTGCCTGGTTTATCTCTTTGAGCGGGAACTGATGCGTCACCATTTCTATGAAAGGATACTTTTGCCATTTTGATGACATAAAGTTGACAAATTCAAATTCATGTCTTGGTATCTTGGAATACGAACCTATGATAGATATCTGTCTACTCGTTATGAAGTACGGATTTATTGGCACTGGACCGTAATCTGCGTAGGCACCAACTTCAAGAACTCTACCACCATCTCTCACAATATCTATGGCCTCTGGCAATGCATTTGGGTTACCAGTGCAATCCATGATAACATCTGGACCAAAAGCTCCCGACAATTCCTTCACCTTCTTTACCCTTACCTTCTGGTCACTTATTGATCTAATGTCGACTACTTCATCTGCACCTACCTTCTTCGCAAATTCCAATCTTTCTGCGGAGTCAATAGCTATTACATGTCTGGCACCCCTTTCCTTTGCCATTATTATTGCAAACGAACCTACAGGGCCAGTTCCTTGCACGGCAACGACATCATCAAAATCAATTCTAACGTTTTCAACCGCAGCTATAACTGTGGGTCCTGCACATCCAACTGAAGCCAATGCCGCTGTCGGCAAACTATCAGGGAGCTTGAATGTCGTAACCTGCGGAGAGAGATATATGTATTCAGCAAAACCCCCCTCAAGATGAGGAGGCCTATCCGATGGCGTACTTAGACCTATGGCTCTTCTGTTCAAGCACCTTGTTCGGGTACCCTTCATACAATAGTAACATCTGCCACATGTTATGCCTAAAGCCCAGTATATCCTATCCCCTTCTTTAATGGGATTACCAACACTGTCCGCCGTAACATCGTTACCAAGTTTTTCAATAATACCAACACTTTCATGTCCTAGTATTATAGGTCTAGGCACCCAGGGAACTTTTCCAGAAACCACATGTACATCGGTACCACAAATGCCTGCACTAACTATCTTCACAAGCATGGCACCTTCCTTAGGTTCAGGTTTAGGGAACTCTTTTAATTCTAATGGTTTGTCTGGCTCATTAAAGACTGCCGCAAGCACCATGATATTGTTTTTCACTGTCAGGACTATTTAAATATTGTAAGGTTTACTGATTGCTTCATAAATTCTTGTGTAATTATATAAGTGGAAAAAATGCTTCTTACATACATTGAAAACAAAAAAAGAAGTAATAGTTAGAACCGCTAATCCCACAGATATTGATGCAATAGTGGAATTACAGAAAAAATCATTTCCACACCTTGCAAAGATTGATGTTGTTTGGAAACCTAAACATTTGAAAAAACAAATCCATATCTTTCCAGAAGGACAGTTTTGTGCGGTCTACGATAATGAAATAGTGGGTTCAGCAAGCAGTTTGATTGTAGACCTGGGAGACGATCCACACAGATACCATACGTGGAAGGAGATAACTGGTGGCAGTTTCTTTGATAACCACAATCCTAGCGGTGATAGCCTATATGGTGCAGATGTTTCTGTGCATCCGAAATACCGTCGACTAAGGATAGCTACCAAGATCTACAATGCTAGAAAAGTGCTTGTAAAAAAACTATCCTTAAGGCGCATAATTGCTGGCGGAAGGCTCTACAACTATTGTGAATATGCCTCTCAGATGTCTGCAGATAAGTACGCTCTCAAAGTTGTTAAAGGAGAATTTACAGATCCCGTTTTGAGCTTCCAGTTGAAAACAGGTTTCAAATTGATCAAAGTAATGCCCAATTACATGCGCGATCCGCGATCTTTAAATTACGCCACATTCATAGAATGGTTGAATCCGGATTATAAGTCAAAAGGAAAATGAAGAATAAATTAATTAGAATTGCATTGGTTCAGTATGGTATGAGGAAGATAAGTAAGTTTAGTGAATTTGCGCATCATGTAGAATACTTTGTTTCAACGGCAAAGGATCACGAAGCCGATTATGTTCTTTTTCCGGAACTTGTAACACAACAGCTTTTGTCATTCATAAAAGCAAAAGATCCTAAGCTCGCAGTAAAGCGTATTGCTGGCTATACAAAAGATTACGTTGAAACTTTCAAGAAGTTGGCCAGGGAGTACAGCTTATATGTTATCGGTGGTTCACACCCGACTCCTGCAAACAGAGGACTTTACAACACATCATATCTGTTTACACCCTCTGGGAAGTATTTTCCCCAGAGAAAGATGCATGTTACTGCAGATGAACGGAACTGGTGGGGATTCAAAGGCGGAGATTCCTTTAATGTCTTTGACACTAGAAAGGCCAAAGTGGCAATTTCAATCTGTTATGACATTGAATTTCCTGAAATTGCTAGAATACTAAGCGCAAAGGGAGCGCAAATCATATTCGTTCCGTTCATGACTGATGAAAGAAAAGCCTATTTGCGTGTTAGGTACTGTGCACATGCACGTGCAATAGAAAATCAGATTTATGTTGCCATGGCTGGTACGGTTGGCAACTTGCCGCATGCCGAACATATGGATCTGCAGTATGCGCAGTCAGCAGTTATAACTCCGTCTGACTTTCCCTTCGCAAGGGATGGTGTTGCTGCCGAAGCTAGCCTCAATACAGAAACAATGGTTGTCTGTGACCTTGACATGCACCTGCTTGAGGAAGCAAGAGATAATGGTTCAGTTACTCAAATGAAAGATCTTAGGCGGGATCTAAACCATCTGTCGGTAAATGTTGTAAACTGTAACTAGATAGTTTTCAGAGGACATCACGGTAGATTGTCAATATATCATCATACGTTTATCAAGTTTAGTTGAATATCTGCGTAAAAAATACTTGTTTAAACAGTAATTCGATGTTAATTAAAGCCGACGAAGAATTCATGAAAATGGTTGATGAACTGGTCAGACTGGCGGACAATGATGAAGAATTGTTTGAAGGCATAAAATGGATCGATAACGAATCTAAGAAATTAGGAATATCCTTTTACGATATGTTCTTTATGGTTTTGCAGAGACATCTAGCTGATGAAAAGGCTAGAGAATGGTTAAGTGAAAAGACTAAGTAAAAAATCATTGCCTTCTTTTTTGAAGGGGTCTGTATTCGCATCCTAGCGGGCCACAGTATTTACCAACATATGTAGCTGTTGGTCTATAGAGCATGGGCTTTGGTTGGGCTTCAGCGAATTTTTCTTCTATGACATGAGCAGCCCATCCAGCCATCCTTGCTATAGAAAATATGGGGGAGTTCAGATCAAGCTCTATACCCATCATATAGTAGACCGAAGCACTATACAGGTCAACATTGGCAAATATTTCTACATCCTTTCTTTTCTTCATCTCTTCTCTTGTTATATCTTCAAGTTTTTTGGTAATATCATACAACGGAGAATTTAGTTTGCTTGCTAGTCGTTTAGACATTTCTCGTAACACCTTTGCACGTGGATCATCTGTCTTGTAAACTGCATGACCCATACCCATTATCCTTTCTCCCACATCAAATTTCGTCTTTACCCACATTTCCACATTTTCAACACTTCCGATTTCGCGTAAGGCCTGCATAACTTTAACATTAGCGCCGCCATGCAATTCTCCAGATAAGGCACCGATTGCAGCAGCTATTGAAGCATACATATGTGCTCTGGTTGATGCTACCTCTCGTGCAGCAAACGTGGAAGCGTTAAAGCTGTGTTCTGCATGCAGAACTAAACATATATCGAAATCCTTTGCGAATTCTCGGTCAGGTTCTTTACCAGTTAGCATGTATAGAAAATTAGCTGAATGAGAAAGTTTATCCGAAGGTTTCACAAGGGGTAGATTTTTTCTTATTCTATCCCAAGTAGCGACCATTGTAGGAAACTTGGCGATTAGATTCATTCCCCTTTCGTGGTTAGCTTCTTTAGAATCATCATTAATATTTTTATCATCATCGGGAAGCATCGAAATAGTAGATTGAAGCACGTCCATTGATGATGCTGATTTGGGTCTCTGACTCATGGATTTAATTATTGCGGATGGGATATCTCTTTTAGAAATTAATGTGGTTTTAAAATTCTCGATTTGTTCCTTAGTAGGTAGATCACTAAATAGCAAAAGATATGCTGTTTCTTCGAAGGAAGAATTTTTTGCCAGATCAAGTATATCGTAGCCGCGATAGATCAGCTTACCGTTTTCTCCGTCTATAGCACATACTTTGGTATCTGCAACTTCGATGTTCCTTAATCCAACGTTTTTTGCACTCAAGATATCATTAAAGACTTCTTTTCTATATTAAAGTCATGCGTATTTTTTGCCTTTCAGAGCAAAAGAGCAAGCGTAATTAATGTACATATGGTATCTATCTAATGGACAATCCATTGCAAATGGCGAAGGAGATCATTGGAGACAGGATAAAGGCTGCAAGAAGCGGTTCTGTAGATTTGAGAAATGGCTGTGTAGCATGCCATACTATATTTACACTTGCAGACAAGTTACAAACGAATGAATCTAATGCAGCAGATATTCTAACACAGGTATTATCTACCAATACCGATCTTAACGACGATTTTATTAGTGTTGTAGAAGATATACATATGGGCTCCAGGATGCTTGGCACGCATTTTTACAACAAAAACAGAAAAGCAAAGGACAAGTATATTGAGTCTTACTTTATGAATGCATTGTCAGAACTTCAATCAGATATTGTTGACCAGAATGTGGAAGTGATATTGCGAAAGCTAATTCTGAACTATCTCTCCATATATTTGGCACAAACACTTGGAGTTGATCACCACGCTGCCACGGAAGAGATGTATTATCTGCTACGGAAGAATCAGGATCTGGATTCATATCTAGACAGTTATATTCAAAGGCTTATGAAAGAATTAAATCGCCACAGATAGCAGTTCGGTGTAAATGAACATCTATATGAGACCGCTGAGATATTGAAGAAACTAGATTCAAGCGGGAATTGGTTCTATGGCTTCTCACCCAAAGGGAGTATAGATGCTGGCATACTCCGCTTGATGCCCAACGAGAAGGATCCTCAAGTGCCTCATGCGAATGATGAACTTTACTATGTTATAAAGGGGAATGGATTCATACATATAGACAATAGGGATGTTCCAATAAGGCCTGGCAGCATAATTTTCGTTTCTGCAAGGGAGAAACATCACTTTCATGGTAATAAAAATGAGTTGCAAGTATTGTATGTTTTTGCTGGTGACGATAAAGAGGCATAGTATATTTTTTTGATCCAGTTATTCAGTTTCTATTATTCTACGATTTTAAAACTTACCAGATACATACAAGCATCATGAGGAAGATTAGCCTGGCATTCCTACTATCTGTGTTGTTGGCTTCAACTGCAACACTAACACAAAGTACGGCTGCAGAGGAGAACGAGACACGTAATGTGGACATATTATTCGGTTCTGGAGATGTTGAGAATGGTAGGTTTTACAATCCCCCCGTTGTAAAGATAAAGCTCGGAGATTCTGTAAGCTGGATGAATTTGGATAAAGATCCTCATACCGTTACTGATGGTACACCACAGTCAAAATGGGGTACCGTATTTG
>JBHICO010000084.1:0-5866 GCA_046759645.1 Nitrososphaerales archaeon | reverse complement strand
CGGCATTTGTACAACTTTTTTTGAACGATTACGCTTGATCACGGTGCGTATGTCTAGTAATAGACAATAATTTGAGAAAAGGAATAGCAATTGTATATTACGAACTAGGATGGTCGACATGATAAAACAACATAATAACTAATTCATTAGATTTTAATAAAACCTATACCCATCAAGCCTTGATTTCTGTTCTCTATAATTTCTATATGCGCATAATTATTTTTTGTCTCATTCCAAAATCTGTGGGTTTCTATATTAGGCTCCTGAGGATTAACAAGTATGTCGTGGAATGCTATTATGCCATTCTTATCGACTAAAGGACTGTACATCTCGAAGTCTCTTCTCACTCCCTCATATGTATGATCTGCATCTAAGAATAGAAAATCAATTTTTCTTCCACGTAAAATAACCTTGACTTCTTCTAGCGTTGAAATATTATGAGAATCCTTCTGTACTAAATGCAGTTGTTGACCTTTTGAAGTAAATGATCGGTATAGGGATGTCCTCCACTTATCATACCCCATGCCAAAGAATCCCGTAGGCTTGTCAACGCTGATAATAATAGCATCGCTGGAAGCTACGCGAGAGAACAGAAATAATGTTCCACCGTTTGCTGTACCTATTTCAAGTAGAGCTTTGGGGTTCATTTTGTCTAATGTTTTTAAAAGTTCTAAAATCTCATATCTTACTTGGACCGGTTCAATTATTCTATGATTCCATGTAAAAGCAAAGTCGACCAGATGGTCTAGGTTTCTAATTTCAAGGCGTCTAAGTGTAGATATTGTATATGAACGATCAATAACAATTTTCCAATACAACCGCTTAAGAGCAATTTGCCACTTCCATATAATAAAGCGGAAAAATTGTTCGACAAATCCTCTGTACCCTTTCTTTCGAATGACTTCTGAGGCTCGTTCCCTAAGAGACTTCATACTACTATTCACCCTTCTATATGGTATACGTTCAAGGATCTATTCATGTCTTTAGAATTTATGTATTAACTGTAAAATAATCTGCAAGTTTCTCAGCTCAATTTGGAGATAATTTTTAATATTCTATACACAAACTATCAGCAGGTGATCATGATCGCATCATCTATAACAGCGAAGGCGTTGAAGGATCGACAAAATGAATTTGTTGTGATCGATGTACGTGAAGCCGAAGAGCTTTCCAAAGGCAAAATAGACGTATCCATACACATGCCGCTTGGTGCAGTAATACGCAGCGCAAGAACTGGAAAGCTGGAACATCTGAAAGGGAAGAAGATAGTTACACACTGCGGAACTGGTTACAGAGGAAACATAGCAGCAGATGAACTAAATAAAGCAGGCTTTGAAGCCTTTAACCTTGAAGGAGGATTCAAGGCTTGGACAGAGAACAAATAGCGTGTCAATTGTTGATCAATCTGTAGAATTTCATATGTAGATTTTATTCCAAATACTGGAAATGCAATCAAGGAGTATAGGAGAGAAATTATTGAACAACAATCTGGTCATATATTTACTGTTATCACTTTTCTTCTTCATCGTAATAGCTATGATAAATGGTTTAATAGCAATGCTAATACCTACCAATTACGGTTTCCACTACACTCATTGGATACTTGGTAGACTCACTGGTCTATGGGAGTATGATTTTCTTGTAGATATAGGGATAACATCACTATTTGCCGCACTAGTTATGATTTTATTGTCAAGACGTTACATTGGTAAATGAACTATTTACACCAATAAATTCACCGATTAAATTGATTGGGCAATTGAGCAATTAAACAATTGAACAATTCAGCAATTCATTAGCAAAACTAATTTGCTTTGTTCAGCAATCTTCTGCCAGTCTTTGTATCGAAGAGATGGACCTTATCATATGGTAAACCAAGAGTCACCTTCTTTCCCGTGCTCACATCAAGGTTAGCATTCGTGTTTGTAACTTTTATCAAGTCAGTTCCTATACTTACATCTACAATCACATCATCACCCAGCATTTCTGTGAATGATACTTCACCATTTACCTTAAAGCCATCGAATTTTTCATTATCAAGAAAGACAACGTCCTTTGGTCTGGTCCCTATTGTTACAGTTCCATGCAATAAACTAGCAACGAGTTCTGATAGTACATTTGGAAGTTGGAGTCTAATACCATATGATTCAAGGTAAGTGTTTGAGTCTTTTGAAACCACTTTGCATTCTAAGAAGTTTATTGGTGGGCTCCCTATGAAACCTGCAACAAACACATTCGCAGGCTTATTATACACCTGTTCGGGCGTGCCGAGCTGTTGGAGCAAACCACCTTCCATAATGGCGATGTTGTCAGCCATACTCATAGCTTCTATTTGATCATGTGTAACATAGAGAGTGGTTATATCGACCTTCCTCTGCAACTTCTTGATCTCTGCTCGCATGTACACCCTCAATTTTGCATCAAGATTGCTCAAAGGTTCATCCATAAGGAACACCTTCGGCTCTCTCACCAGTGCCCTACCCAACGCTACTCGCTGCATTTGACCACCACTCAGCTGTCGCGGCTTTCTCTCAAGGAGGTCTTTGATCTCAAGAAGATCTGCCACGTATCTGACCCTCTCATTAAGATACTGCTTTGAGGCCCTTCTCATTTTTAATGGAAATGCAATGTTGTCATAAACGCTCATGTGGGGATAGAGCGCATAGTTCTGGAAAACCATCGCAATATCACGATCCTTAGGAGGTAGATCGTTAACTAGCTGATCTCCGATGTATATTTCACCGTTGTCAGGACTTGCAAGACCAGCTACGCACCTTAACACTGTGGTCTTGCCACAACCAGATGGCCCGAGAAGAACCATAAACTCTCCAGATCTAATTTCTAGAGAAAATTCATCCAATGCCTTTACCCTTCCATACTCCTTTGTCAGATTTTTGATCTGAAGACTAGTCGAAGAAATCAGCTCCAATAATGCATTTATCTAGATTTAATATTAGTTTTGCCATACTATATGTAAAAATTAAAAAATAAGAACTGTTTATTAGTAATGGTATAGTGGGTTTTTTTCTATGGTAGGTAGGACAGCTTCAGTGGGCATAGTTGCAGGGGCAATAATTGCAGCTGCAATTGGGATCTTTGTTTATGTGCAGACTGCACAACCTCCTGAAACACAAACATTACAACCAGTTGAAAAAGTTACACTCACAGCGATCCTTTCTGAGCCAAAAGGCAGATGGGATCTTATAATTGACGATGCATTGCAAAAGTTGAGAGATAGACATCCTGATATGGATATTCAGATAGATTATAGAGTTTTGCCATATGCAGAAACTAGGAGGCAGATTCTGACAACAATGGCTGGTCAGACTGAAATCGATCTGATCTCTGTTGATGTTATATGGCTAGGAGAGTTTGCTGAGGGCAGGTTTCTAACAGACCTCACTGATAACGTTGAAGATTGGGGAAGGTCTAGCGAATGGTATCAAGAGAACTGGGCTGGAGGTATATACAATGAGAAGGTATATGGAATCTGGGCTTGGACCGATGTAAGGGCTCTGTGGTATTGGAAGGATCTGTTGGAGGAAGCAGGCGCCGATCCTGAAGCCCTGAAAACATGGGATGGATATGTTGCATCTTCTAAGAAAGTCAATGAAGTATTAAAAAATAAAGGGATACAATCCATGCACCTTGTTGGCGCTAATCATTCTCCTGACATGTGGTATCCATATTTGTGGATGCTTGGTGGTGACATCCTCGAGCTCAGTGATGGCCATCCGTCAAAGGGTGTTTACTGGTACCCAGCCTATCATGAAGAGGAAGGTATCAAGGCGCTAGAATTTCTAAAAAGGCAGGTTGACGAAGGGATAAGACCGCAGGTAAATCATTTCTGGGGTCAGGAGTTTGCAGATAGGAAGTTCGCTGTAATGCTGGAGGGATCATGGTTGCTCGGTAACTTCCCACGTGATCAGTGGGCAGATATAGAGCAACAGGTTGGTATGATACCGATTTTTCCAGTTCCAGAGGAAGGTATGGAGACTGCCACAATGATGGGTGGGTGGATATTGAGCATTCCTGAAACATCTAGAAACAAGGATCTTGCATGGGAATTGCTTACACAAATGGTAGAACCCGAAGTCCTGTCACCAATGCTGCAAGAATATGGTTACCTTCCAACACAGAAGCCTATAGGAGAAGGTGTTTATTCAACACAGCTCAGACTGTCAATCCCATATTATGATGAAATGATCAAGATGCTTAAAATAGGCCATAGTAGACCTAGCATAGCGGAGTATCCGCAGATAGCCGAGCACATAAGGCATGCGATCGACGAGGTTTATTATGGTGAGAAGGAGCCCAGGCAAGCTCTGAAGGATGCTGCTGAGAAGTCTGAAAAGGTTTTGGGATGGTAAACACTAGATGATGCTAAATGTCAAAGACAGTTTCTGGGAGATTTGAACCATATCTCCTTCTAGCACCTGCTCTCGCAATATTACTTGCATTTCTTATATTCCCTCTTCTTTGGAACGCATACATTTCATTACATGATGTTTCACTCACGACTATCCTAAGAGAATGGGCATATGTTGGCGGTGCAAACTTCTATAGCCTCTTCGAAGACCCTGACTTTTACACATCGCTCAAGATAACACTTGCTTTTGTAGGTGGCTCTGTTGCCCTGCAGTTTGGTGTTGGCTTGCTTATAGCGGTTATGCTGAACCAACAGGTAAGGGGTTCAGGAGTATTACGTGCGATCTACATAATACCTTGGACAGTTTCTGCAGTTATAGCTGGATTTTCGTTTAGGTTTATCTTCAACGACAGTTTTGGAATACTTAACTACGGTTTCCAAGAGATGGGCTTGCAACCAGTTGGTTGGCTTTCAGATCCTAGCATAGCTATATGGTCTATTGTAATTGCGAATATGTGGTATGGAGCCCCATTCACCATACTCTTCTTGACTGCAGGTCTGCTCTCCATAAATCCAGTCATATACGAAGCAGCTCTGATAGACGGAGCAACAAAGCTTCGAAGCTTCTTCCACATAACACTTCCAATGCTCAAGCCCTTCATCATTGTTAATCTTATATTGATTACCATGTGGTCAGTAAACTTCTTCGATCTGCAGCTTGTTATGACTGGAGGCGGTCCTTTGTTTGCCAGCACTACAACGTCACTTTACATGTATAGGCAGGCATTCGAGTTTGGATTACTGTCCAAGGGCGCAGCAGCAGGACTTTTCCTAATTGCAATGAACCTGGTACTTGCCTATACATACATCAAGCTTTTGAGGCGATGAGATATGAGAAGAGCAGGTAGGAAAGCAGTTCAAAGAAACTGGTTCTTCGCAGAACGATCCCTAATTTATTTGATAATAGCTGTTTATTTGTTCATCACATTGGCACCATTACTATGGGTGCTTTCAACATCGTTCAAACCTAATGAGGAGGCAATAAGCTTCCCACCAAAATTCCTTCCAGAAGATCCTACATTCAACAACTACTTGTTTGTGCTTACCGATCCTGGTCTTGTTTTAAGCCTGGTCAATAGTTTCATAGTGAGTATAGGCAGTACAGCTCTAAGTGTTGCAGTAAGTGCCTTGGCTGGGTACGCGTTTGCAAGGTTCGAGTTCAAAGGAAAGAATGTGATAATGAGTCTGATACTCGGCATCTTCATGATTCCAGTTGTAATAAACATCATACCGCTATACATCATGCTAGCAAATATTGGGTTGCTCAACTCGCTGGTTGCATTGATACTGACTTTCCAGATTCTAATCATACCACTGAACATATTCCTGCTCAAGAACTACTTTGAAACAATTCCGCAGGAGCTTGAAGAGGCTGCATTGATTGACGGCTGCTCTAGGCTGGGAGCTCTGAGACGGATTATTATGCCATTGTCTATG
>JBHICO010000083.1:0-5973 GCA_046759645.1 Nitrososphaerales archaeon | reverse complement strand
AAGTATCCCTGTTGATATACAGGTTAGTACGATAAACCTGTTCATAGCAACATACCAGATTGTTATTATCTCGACCCTTGTTCCTGCTGTATTGTTGGGATTGTTGGCCAGTATGTTTGCTAATGAAATCGCAAAGAAAATGGCAAGAAAGCAATAATTAAATCAACTCTCCTTTTTTTCTTTCTTATGAAAGAGCCAATGGAGAATACACCCAACGAACATGTGTTGCGTACAACCACATATAGGGCAGGTTTTTTTCCTATCCATATTGTAATGATTAGTCTTCTAATATCTAAAATCATCGATTATGGTACAGGAGAAAAGGTTTGACCTTGAGCAAGATGATTCTGCATAATCCTAAAATTACATATAAAATCCTGGACAGCTATAGGCATATTCCTTTCTCAAGTCGGTTTTGCATGCCCTTTCTTGTGTTACTGAAAGTTCTGCTATCTGCCTTCTATAAATATGATATATAGGTTCGTTTTTTGTCGATAAATCAAGAGAAGTGTAGAATTATGAAAAGGATCTTGTCACTATGTGCTGATAATGCTTGTGAAGGTTTATTTTGTTGGATAAACCTTGATTTAGGGTAGTGTGTAGTAATGCCAACAACAAATGAGGGTATAGCAGTACTAATGGCTCTAATATTTTTAGTTGGTATGATTGCATTTTTAATTTATCGAAGACGGCCTCCCCGCAAGCTGCACTAATCTATTGAACCGTAAGCAATTGCCAAATTGGACTACAAGGTTCATGTAACACAAACCATTTAATGCATCTACGCGTTTTAGATACCTTGGATGCTAATTATGAATCATGGTCATGCTGTAGCAAAGAAGTTCTTTACTGGGACATCTTCCAGCTACGATGCCGTTGTTAACATAACAACATTTGCTAGAGACAGGGCATGGAAGAAAGCAATTCTTGATTTGATCCCTAACGGTAATTACAAAGTGCTTGATCTTGCATGTGGAACGGGCATACTTTCTTTTGCTATAGCAAGGAAGGTAAGCCATGTTGTTGGGATTGATATTATCGAAGACAGTATAAGAATTGCTAGAGAAAAGGCATTTTTCAATAAGGTAAGGAATACTAGTTTCTATGTTTCTGCTGCAGAGGCAATACCACACGCAGATAGAGAGTTTGATATTATTACAACCTCATACCTTCCCAAGTATTGTGATATAGATCAGGTTGTTTCTGAGGTCTCGAGAGTGTTGAAGCATAACGGGATGCTGATCATGCATGATTTCATCTATCCAAATACGGCTGTCATGAAAGGGCTATGGAATTCATACTTCAAAGTACTGCGTTTAGCTGGTGTGTTTGTGCCTTCATGGAGAGCAGTTTTCAATGAACTTGATAGTATGATAAAACGAAGTAATTGGTTGAAGGAACTTATTACAACAATGAACAGGTATGGATTTAGTGATGTCCAGTGTAAGAGCCTTACCTTTGGAACAGTTGCTATAGTGTGGGGAAAATACATACTTTGAAAAATTTCATCTGTTGAAATATCCGTAACCTGTGTTAACTTGCCCACTTTCTACACCTATGTGTTATGTCATGTTTGGAGTTTGTCATACGCCATATCTGATCGAATTGAGATTCGATCGCTAACGATATGATGTAAAATCATGTCGAATCGAACTTGCTACGTATAATATCTATGAAGAAAAACAAAATAATAGATTTGTTGTATGAAAGGGATAGGGGTATATGCTACCAAATAGTATCGAATTTAGGGTATCATCCATAAACCTCGAACATGATGTTGAAGTAATTCTAGGTGTTTTGGGCGACCTAGAAAGTGTGGTTCATAAAAGCAATAATTTCAGGCTTAACAATAATGCAGTTTACGGCATGGGATGGTACTTTTATGAATTATCTATGAACACTGAGCTGGTGAAGAAACTGCTCGATGTTTATGGAAATGAAATAAGGAAAATGAATGGCAGAAAGGTTGAACATAAGTTTACGAACTGGCTGATGAGGAAGCTAAGAGAGCGCAACTGCAATGCTCAGATAAAGCTAAAATCGGAAAAGGAGTTCAGGGGCTTCTGGCCATGGCTTCTCAAGTAATTAGATCTTCTGCAAAACATCTGCAACTCCTTCTTTATATGTTGGATATTCTAACTGCAAGCCGAGTTCCTTCTTTACCTTTATGTTTCTGGCTTTTACAGAATATGTAAGAAGTTTCACCATATCAGAACCAAGGACTGCTTTCGCAATGAATGCTGGGACCTTGCCTGGTCTCTTCAAGCTCATGCGATCTGCTACATAATACACAAATTTAGCAAAGGAAACTGGTTCGTCATCTGTTATTATATATGTGCTATTCTTCGCATTCTTCTCTGCGATGAGTGCTAGTGCATTTGCAACATCGGCCACATGAACAAAACTTCTGAAGTATTCACCGGAGCCTGGAATTTTGAAGGAACGGTCTCTAATCTTGTTAACAATGATATTTGCGAACCACCCAGCAGGTCCGTATACATCTCCAAGAACTGCGACGGTAACTGGCAATCCATTCTCCTTGTTTGCCTTCCATAGCATCTGTTCCGCTTCATGCCTAGTCTTTGCAAAATCTGTATCTGGATTTCTTGAAACTGATTCATCTATCCATTCACCTTTAGTATCTCCATAGATACCCGTACCCTGCGCATAAACGAATAATTTCACTTCATTTTTCAAGCATGCATCTAGCACGTATCTCATTCCATCAATGTTCACCCTCTTCTGTAACTTCTTGTCCTTTTCCAATGGATTAATAGCTGCAAGATGGAATAATGCGTCAACGGTGATATTATTCATGGCTTGAAAGAGCTTGTCCCTCTCAGTTATATCTACAATTATGAAATCAAGACTATAGTTTAATTTCAGTCTCTTTTTATCATCTCTTATTAGACATGTGATTTCATGACCGTTTCTCGCCAGGCGGTCAACCAATGCACTACCTATGAAGCCAGATGCGCCCGTTACCAGAACCTTCATCTTGCTATCGCTCTATACTTCCGTATATTAACGGTTTAAATCGCTTCTGAATTTTACATTGCTAAATAACATTGAAACAACGTGATCGAGGACTTTAGCCTACTGCTCAGAGTATAAAACTATTCAAGCACGGTTTATGCACTATTCTGTAAATGGGCAGCGAAAAAGATAGCCTGAGGATAAATGAATGGTTCGTACCAAAATTCGGTCCCATGAAGTTTCGACTTTTCATGGGATTGCTTTTTCTTCCATATACAGGTATTTGTGTTTCTTATACAGTAATAGGTTCTATGCTTGCACCAACAATATTCTGGGACAGAACGGGAGCAATAGCCTTGATCTATTTCTTGGCATTAGGAATTGCTGCACATGCTCTTGATGGCATTGGATCGAAGAGAGTCAAGCCATGGGGTACCTACTTTAGCAAAAAACAGCTGTGGATTTTATCGTTGAGTTCGTTAACACTGGCATATGCGATAGGCATTTACTTCATGGTTCTTTACGTTCCATTATTAGGGGTAATTGCAATAGCTGAAGGTTTCTTTGTATTCGCATACAACATGGAATGGTTCAATGGGAAGTTTCATACAGATAGCTGGTTTGCATTTTCATGGGGAGTTCTCCCATTGCTAGCTGGATATATAATACAAACCAACAACATATCAATACTTGCTTTCGCAGTTGCTGCTGCTACAGGTTTTGCTAGTTATATTGAAATCAAAACATCACGACCATATAAGGCATTGAAACGAGGGAATTATGATCGAACATTGTCAGAAGAGCAAGTAACATCGATGATAAGCCACTATGAAAGAATTCTGAAGAGTTTGAGCATTGGAATTATTTCTGTGTCAGTCATACTTGTTGTGTTGAGAGGCATCATTTTATGAAGGTAAGTATTGAGGGTGATTTCGGCAGAGAGATGTTACTCAAATTACAAGAGCTCGAGAAGCAATCGAATATAAAATTAAAGAAGTCGTACAAGATTCTCCTGGCAGAAATTGGAACTGTGGAACAAGTACTAAGCATCTTGATTGATGAGCCTGTTACTGTTAAAGTGAAGAAACAGGTTGTTAAAGATTACAGGATTTACAGAGAAGTAGTTTTAAGTGCAAAAAATGATGATGTTATTCGTGCTATAACGGAGATAGATGTCAGAGCAATGCCTAGTGGCGTCATTGCTGATATTAAGGAAGGAAAGTTAGGAATAGGCACCATAATGGCAAAGCATCGGCTTGAAACATTCAGAAGGATAGTCGAAGTCGGATATGATTCAACTCGTAATATCCTATACAGGGTTTATGAAGTACTCTATGGTGCAGAACCTAAATTCAGAATAAGGGAAGAATTCAACATAGCGAAGATAGAATAGGAAAAATGTTCTTATGCTTTTATTTGCCAATAATTGACATGAGGGAAGTGCTTGACATAATGACCGGTAGAAATATGAATCTTAAAAACTTGATAAGTGAAAAATGGGCTACGATGATTGAACGTATGGGAAATGAGATTGACATACGATTACAGTTGATCTAATTGAAGTTCGCTATAGTAGGCGCAGGTGTTGCAGGAAGCTTCATGGCCTCGATGCTTAATCAAAAAGAGCATGAGGTTGAAGTGTTTGAATTATACAAAAAAAATCAACACTTTCCCATCTGTGCATGGGGTGCCTCAAGACATATGCTTTCGAATTTTTCTAGAATGGCAGGTTTGAACTTTGATGATTATATCTTTCACATTGGAGAGCGTATGGGAATTCGATTACCTAATGGCAAGAGAGATTACCTAAAGTGTTTAGGTCTTGTTACTTATGACAAGAAGCTATGGGAAGAAGATCTTATGGATGGTATTAAAGTCAACTATGGGGTTAGGTGTACGCAAGAAAATTTTCCTTTTCATAAGTATGATTATGTTCTGGATTGTACAGGTTTCCATAGATCGCTGCTACCAAAGCCCAAAGAGAAAGAATTGGTCATACCTGCTTGGGAGTATTTAGTCGATAATATTCATGATGCCACTGAATTCTACATACTTGGATACAAGGGAGCAACTGGATACTTTTGGTTCTTTCCCTTAAACGATGATAGAGGATACGTCGGAGCTGGAGATATCAATAGGATCTATCTTGGCATTGACGAATTCTTCAAGGAAAATCCTTCTGCCAAGATTCTGGCGAAAATAGGGAGACCGATAAGGATCACTCCTCCAACGAGGATGGATCCTCTCACATATGGAAATGTAATAGGCATAGGTGAATCTGTAGGATGTGTATTTCCATTGCTTGGGGAGGGAATAATTCCGTCGCTGATATGTTCAGAAATAATATTGGACCTGTTTGACACCGATGGATATACGCATGAAGAATACAGGAGGAGGCTCTTCAAGAAACTAGGATACTACGATGAGGTTTACAAGGTCATTAGGTTGAAGATGCAGGGAAAACTAAGTACGATAAAACACTTCAATATACTTTACAAACTGTACAAAAATATGAAGAAGGAAGAAAAGCGCTTTGGATTTGAAGTCAACATGCAGAAACTTGTTAATTTGTTAAATGCACTATAGTTTTTTGCGTTTAATGCTGAGTGTTATCCCACCAAGGATTACAGCTATACCTACGGCAGCTATTATACTACCATTTACAGCCCACTCTGGATTTCTGAACATGAAAGAACTCTCGGGTCCCACTAGGGACTGGCTTTGCGCTATAAACAGTATCCCAAATCCTATGATTATTGAACCTATTATTATCATTGGTCGAGAGAAATTCATTTGTTAATTTCTGGATTCTTGCTGATATAATTTATTGGATCGGATGTATAATCAATAACGAAGGTGGTAGAAGCACTTAATAAAAATTAAAACGACCTGGTATCTGCGGCTTTCCGAGTTTTATGGCGCCCATCGGCGGAATCACTGAAATGATTCCTTGGCCGGGATTTGAACCCGGGCCGCAGGCGTGACAGGCCCGCATAC
>JBHICO010000082.1:0-6409 GCA_046759645.1 Nitrososphaerales archaeon | reverse complement strand
GCTACAACTACACACTGTTTTCCAAAGATTTTCATCAGTTTTGTTATCAGCTCTGGTTTCTTCACAGCTGCAGTGTTTATTGAAACTTTGTCAGCTCCATTGAGCAAAATATTTCTACAATCTTCCATATTGGCTACTCCGCCACCAACAGTAAATGGGATATCGACAACCTTGGCAACCTCCCTCACAACATGCCGCATTGTCTCCCTCTTCTGCTCTGATGCAGTGATATCCAAAAACACAAGTTCGTCCGCACCTTCTTTGCTATACTTTTCAGCAAGTTGAACTGGATCTCCAGCTTGCCTTATGTCAACGAAATGGGTTCCCTTCACAACCCTACCGTTGTCAACATCTAAACATGGAATGATTCTTTTTGTAAGAGCCAAAATTGAGCACCTAGATTTATTATTTTGTAATCTGCTTAGTACTCCTAATGTCTATAGTTCTATCATAAAGTGCTTTGCCAAGTATCACTGCGTATGCACCCGTTGCCTTTACCTTGATAATATCCTCGGCATTTGAAATACCGCCGCTGGCGATAATATCTACATCTCTAATATTGCAGGCTTTAGTCAGTAGATCTATATCAGGACCAAGTAATGTACCGTCTCTTTCTATACTAGTGAGCAGAAAGTATCTTATGCCCATTTGTTTGAACTTTTCAATTGCGTCAAGTACGTTCATCCCAGAGGTTCTTCGCCAGCCATCTATCATTACTATGCCATCTATCTGATCTATCGCAACAGCTATTTTATCCCCCCCAAATTCTTCTACGAGTTCTTCAACACTCTTTGGATCCTTGTATGCAAGCGTTCCTAACACAATTCTATATACGCTCTTTAGCAGACTTTGGGCAAGATCAAAACTTCTAATGCCACCAGCAACTTGAACTGGTATGCTAATCTTTTCGATTATGTTTTTTACTATGCTAGCATTGCTGCCACGTGTTAAGGTTGCATCTAAATCTACAATATGCAAAGCATCAGAACCTTCTCTCTCCCACTTCTTTGCTGTGCTAACCGGATCATCGCTATACACGACTTTATTATTTGGATCACCCCTCACAAGCCTGACCACTTTTCCTTCAAGTAGATCGATTGCAGGAATTACCTTCACTTTTCACACTCTCGCAAAAAGTTTTTGAGCATTACCATACCAACATTACTGGATTTTTCAGGATGAAATTGTGTGCCATACAGGTTCTCGTACTCTATTACCGCAGGAAACTCTAACCCATAGTCTGATTTTGCAACTACAATCTTACTATCTTTCGGTTTCGCACTATAAGAGTGCACAAAGTAAACCCAATCGTTATCATTCAACCCTTTAAGTAACTTGCTATCTCTAATCATCTTCAAGTTATTCCACCCCATATGTGGTATCTTCTTCTTTTTAGGCAACATCACTACTTCGCCATCAAGTATGCTCAAGCCCTTCAACCGACCTTCATCACTTCTGTCGAAGAGCATCTCCATACCCAAGCATATGGCCAGCACAGGCATTGCACCCTTTATTGCACCTTCAAGCCTCTTTTTGTGGTCCCTAATGCTCTTAATAGCAGGGTCAAAGTTTCCAACTCCTGGCAACAGCAAACCATCAAACTCATCTAGATTTTCAAGATCATTGATTATTCGCACTTGTGCCCCTAGGCGCTCAAGTGCAGCCTTTAGACTGAATAAATTGCCAGAACCATAATCAAATATGGCTAGCTTAACCAATCACATCGAACCCTTCGTACTTGGGATACCTCTTCCCTTCCTATCTATGCTAGTAGCTTCGCGCAATGATACTGCAAGCGCCTTGGTTGCAGCCTCTACCTTGTGGTGATCGTTCTTTCCATATTGGACATTAATGTGCACACACGCATTCAGGTTTTGTGAAAACGAATGGAAGAAATGTTCTAGATCTTCTTTTGACATCCCTTCAATATGCATCCTTCTTAACTTTAGATCAATCTCAGAATACTGTCTTTTTATCAAATCTACTGCAGCATATGCTAGAGAATCGTCCATAGGCACTATAGCATGACCAAAGCGGTATAAATTGACCCTATCCCTTAGAGCCTTATCTACCGCTTTTGCAAATGTTATGGCAACATCTTCAGTTATATGATGTACTATTCTGTCTTTTGATTTTGTCACTATCTTGAGATCCATCATTGCATGCTTAGCTATAGTGCCTGTAAGGTGATCAAGGAAAGGGATGCTTGTTTCTATGGAGGAGTTGCCTTTGCCATCTATGTTAAGCTCTACTTTAACAGAAGTTTCCTTTGTGGTTCTTTCAACTATGGCTTTTCTCAAGCAATTCATTCTCATTCACCCCACTAAAAAGTATTTGGAGAAATTAATCTTCAAACATTGTTAGAAAACTAGGTAAGATGTTGACATTCTCAAGTATTGCGTCTACATTTCTATTCATAAACACCTTAAATTGTAAATCTCTATCTGCAACGCTGCCATAAACACCACAGATTACTGTTTTAATGTTCTGATTTTCTGAAGCTTTTCTTGCCATTATGATATCTTCTACAGAATCGCCAGCACATAAGGCATTTTTAACATCAAAGGCTTTAATTGACTTCAATAAAGAGTAAGGAGATGGTTTCTTGACCTGGCTACGATTGTTTTTTACTTTCTTCTCTTCATCTTCAATGAAAACACTGGCATCCAGATTAAAGTACTGAAGTATAGATTTCAATGTGTATTCTGTTGCAAACCTGCTTCTTCCAGAGACAATTGCTATATTTCCATTGAACATGTGTGAAATCTGGCATGCACTCTCTGAAGAAATGAGGACCTTGTCTTTCTCAAGAAACCCTTCCGAATAATTAAAAACAGGCTCTTTTCCATATATTTTTACAAACAGTTCCTTTCCGTAGAAGAACTCGTCAAACACTTTACCAGGCAAACTTGATGATCCTATGCCGGCATGCCCTAGTTCTCCTTTTACCCTCTTCACTACCTTCGTGAAACCTACTTCGGAAAGATACTCTTCTACAGATTCTAGTCCACGTTCATCAGCCTGAGTTGCTACGTTCGAGACAAACTTCCGTACTTGTTCCATATCATGAGTCTTTGATGCAATTGCTGAAAGTATTGATGCATAAGTTGTATCAGTATCATTATTAAAACCCCCCGACATTCTAAACTTCATTATGATCTCGTCAGTAACAAGATTATACCACTGCTTGCCACCGATCATTCGCTCGAGAATAAAACCTACGCTATGTTTTATGCACGCATTGTACGACTTGTTTATATCCACCAACGTGCCATCACAATCGAATATTACACATTCCAGGTCTTTGAATTTTGAGATACTATTCTGATTCACCCATGCTTTATCCATGATCTTACTGTAATCGCTCATCTGCTAACCACTTTTAGCGTCTTTAGAAATTTGTTATTCATCTTTGGTGTCCCTATGGTTACTCTCAAGCATCCCTTATGATCCCCTATATTACCAATATCTCTAACAACTACTCCTCTCTTGATCAAATTCCTATGAAATGTTTGATATCTTTTACCGGCCTCAAATAAGACAAAGTTAGCATCCGATCTGAAAGCGTATAGACCATTGATGGAATTGATGTTATCGATAACATGATTCCGTTCATTCCTGACTTTTTTTATTACCGATTTTATATAATTAAATTGTGAAAGAGCTATACATGCAGCTTTCAATGACAAGCTGCCTACTGGGTAAGGATATTGTATAGTCTTGACAAATAGATCTGCAATTTTACTACTTGATACCATATAGCCGACTCTGGCACCAGCTAGACCAAAGGCTTTTGACATCGTCCTTAGAACTACTAGGTTTTCGTATTTTTTTACAAGATCCTTAAGCGAGTAATCCGCAAATTCAACATAGGCCTCATCAACAATAACCAGACCACTGAATGAACTTATTACATCTAGCATTCTTTGCTTGTCAAACTGATTGCCTGTAGGGTTGTTGGGTGAGCATAGATAGCAGATCCTTGCTCCTTTCTCTATAAGGCGTAGTTTTTTTGGGTTAAAGGAAAAATATCTGTTAAGCGAAAGCTCCTTGATCTTTACTGAACGTAGACTACATCTGTCCTTATAAAAGGTAAAGCTGGGCTTTACTGTTATGGTGCTAGAATTATTGTTAAATATTGATAACAGTAGATCTATTATTTGATCCGAACCGCTGCCTATAGATATGCACCTTTCAGAAAGATTAAGATATCTGGCTAATGCTCTTCTCAACTCATCATACTGGTAGGTTGGGTATTCACGAGGATCTGTTTTTCCGGAAGCTTCGTTCATTATTCTTACTATGAACTCTTTGGGAAGGGCTAGGTTCTCATTAGTATCAAGCCTAGTCGCATTAGCATATCTTTCTGGTTTTTCATATCCCGAGATTTTTGATAAAATTGATACCCTTGACCTTACCCATTTACTCATTTTAACCTCTCCAAAATTGCTTGATAGTGATTAGGCAGATGCTCTGCCTCACTCAACAGCTTTACTGCTTTGATTATCTTCTTTAAGCCCGTCCTACTAGATTCAACAATATTTAGGAGCTTTACAAAGTCTAAACAGGAAAGTGATGCTCTTGACTTTGCATATGCTAAAGTCGGTAGAACATGATTAGAACCGAGCCCATAATCACTGGCAGCAGATGGAGAATACTCCCCTACAAGTATCAGACCTGCAGACTCTATCCTTCGACTTGTGCTTTTTGCATTCTTTACAACCACTTGTAGATGCTCTGGTGCAAATTCATTGATGAATTTTATCGCATCTGCATTATTTCTGCAAAGTGCTATAAACCCTTTTTTTTCTAAACTTTTCCGAACAATATCTCCCCTATCTATTTCATCAATTACGCTACATAGTTCTGTTACTATGATATCTGCAAGTCTTTTGGAAGATGTAATCAAACCACAAAGGGTATCTACCCCGTGTTCACACTGAGATATGATGTCAAGCACTATACTCCTTGCATGAGCTTCCTCATCCGCGAACACCAACAATTCGGTTGGACCAGCGAGCATATCTATCGGAACCTTGCTCGAGGCAAGGGCCTTTGCAGTAGTTACAACAGAGCTTCCAGGACCGACGATCTTACTTACGGGCTTGATCGTTTCTGTTCCATATGCCATTGCTGCTATTGATTGTGCTCCACCTATTTTGTAAACCTCGTTAACACCACAAAGATCAGCGGCTACAAGTGTTAACGGATCAATGGTTCCATTCTTTGCTGGTGGCGAACATACTGCTATCCTTTTAACACCAGCCACTTTTGCAGGAACTACACACATTACCAACGTGCTTGGGTATCGGGCCCTCCCGCCAGGGACATAGCATCCTGCACTTTCAACAGGTTTCAGTAGTTTGCTAATCCTTGTTCCATCGATTCTGACTTCTATATTCTTGAGTTTGTTTATTACTGATCTTTCAGCAACTTCAAGCCTCCTCTTTATTTCCTTTAACGCTTTAACCTGCTCTTTGCCTACAAGTCTGTAGGCATAATCGATTTCGTTACTGTTTACCAGAATAGAATCTAACTCTACGTTGTCAAAATTCTTAGTATAATTTAATACTGCTTGATCACCATTTTGCATTACGTTATCCATTATAGCTTTAACTTTACTTACCTCTTCATCGCTTATACCAGTTCTCGCACGAATGTTTGACGCAGCTTTTACTGGATCATCTATAGAAATATTTTTGATATTGAGCTTCATAAATCATAGCCCTTCTCGTTACTTTTCATGCTCCTCTTGGAAGCTTATCTCCTCTAATGGGAGTATACCTCTAGGTTCATGCACTACAAGTCCTTGTGCTAATTTGCGCAGAGTAGGAACTACTCTTACAAACTCATCTTTGCTTATTACCGTATTAACACCATACCATCCTTCCTCACTGAGTGGGCTTATAGTTGGTCTTTTGAGTGCAGGTAAACTTTTCAGCAGCTGATCTAGATTCTCCTTTCTCACGTTAACGAAAATGTGTAGCTTCCTCCGTCCCTCAACCACGCCTTTCAGCAAACTAACTATATCGTAGATTTTCTCCTTCTTCTTTGTATCCAGCAATGAATTCTTATTCGCAATAAGAACAGCTGTGGATTCCATAATAGTTTCTATAATCTTAAGATTATTTTGATCCAATGTTGTACCTGTTTCAGTCACGTCTACTATTGCATCAGTATCTTCGGGTGGTTTGGCTTCAGTAGCACCGAATGAAAGTATGAGCTGAACTTTATCATTTTCCCCCTTTCTCCACCAAGGCGTTATTATTAGCGGACTTTTGGTTCCAAAGTTCTTTCTATATTCTTTGTCCTGCCTTATGTAATGAGCAGAGAGATTAAGATATTCTGTTGATATGCGCAAGGTCTTTCCACTAGATGCATACTCTCTTATTATATCAGATAATGAATT
>JBHICO010000081.1:0-6531 GCA_046759645.1 Nitrososphaerales archaeon | reverse complement strand
GGGCATGGTGGAATGTAGTAAACTGGGATGATGTTGAAAAAAGATTAAGCGAGTAAGCGAGTAGATAAACTGATTTTTATAGGCGCAAAAAGACTCTGGTAATGGGCCTCTATTATCTCTTGAACAAACTCCTGAATTCATTAGCTAGAAGATTAACATCAAATTCAGTTATCATGAATGGGGATTTGTTAAAATCCACTTGCAGTCCAACTGCTAAAACACAAAGCTTTCTGAGAGAATCATGGTGCACTGCCTCGTCAAGAGATATGCTAACTAGTTCGGTGACCCCTCTGATTCTATCTTGAGAACTTTGATCGCAGAAACCACCTATATGCGCTAGATGTTTTAACAAATCAAGTGTTTTTTTACGAACCTCCGTATATTTTGAATTCTCTAGATTGTCATCCTTTTTAATAATATCTAGAAGTGCAATCAGTTCCTTAGCAACTTCAGCAAGTTTCTCTCTTTCTTCCCTTGCCATATTAATCATGGCAATTTTTTGGATATGTGCCATTGTCCATGCGTCAAGTGATCTTTCTACTATATTAATTAGTTACAAATTTTTAGCATTGAGCAGGTGTGATGGTTGAATATCGACCTTTCATTACCGTGTAGAAATAATCTTTCTTCTATGTTTGAAGCTCTAATGAAAGATAAGACCAGAATTTTATAATCCTATCATGATATGGTTTCACAACAGAAACGTATTTTGCCTTTTCATAACCTGATTTCATTTTGTCGAATACCTTGTACGTTTTGATCTCCACCATCTTCAGCGCGTGAAGTGCCTTTACATCCGATGCATATATAGTGGTGCCGAACTTCTCGATTAAGAACTGTCTTGTGGTCTCTTCTGATTTCAAAAGATATTTCAGAAGATTCTTTTGCCTATCAGTAGGGTGGAATATCAGAGATGTTGGAGCGTAAAGAATCGTTCTTGAAATTCCTAGCTCTTTCTCTTTGCCTGAGATATCGAGATAATAGCGCTTTGCAACTTCCCTAAGCCTTGCCGCTTTTTCAATTATCTCATCAGGGTTTTTTATGCCTGCTTCTTTCATAAACATCTCCACAACTTGTGTTATTGATACCATTTAAATGAGAGAACCGCTGAGCGAACTTATTTAAACACTCCAGAATCAATATCCATGATCTTTATACACATGCTTCTTCAATTCTTTTTTAGATCTGAATGTTAATGCGCAATGTTCGCACTTTATGTGGCCTACACTTGATTTCTCTCCACGCCAATATTTGCTCGCTAAACCTCTTGTGCGTCTCACATCATCTTCATCTGAGAGATCAAGATAAAAAAAGGAACAAGAAAAACATTGGCTACCTTTTGGTCTACTAAATTCCCAAAGATTGTAGATCTTGAATCTTTAGGTATATCAGGCTGTTAAGCGGTTCTGAATTAAAAATAACGCTTTGATAAGGCTTTATGAGATAAAAACAAGGTCTATTCAGTATTAGTTACCCCCAGTTTTAAGTTATTAGTTAATACGAATAAAACATCTCTTCAATCCCATCCACTCTAAACATCGGTAAATTTAATTAATTATTATCGATAATTAAAGGCAAGAGATAGTTTTATGAGTGAGATGCTCTTTGTTGGCACAGCCGAATCTGAGCATGTTGAGATGTATCTAAAGGCGATGTGGTGGATCAGGGAAAGGGCAGATGAAGTAAAGGTTACTTCTATTGCAAAGATACTTAATGTAACCAAGCCAAGTGTTGTTCAGATGCTGAGGAAACTTGATGAAATGAAGTTGGTTCTTTACAAAAAAGGTGATATTGAACTAACACATGATGGCGAAAAGATAGGCAAGCAGATGATAAGGAACTGTAGGCTATTGGAAGTTTTGATGAAGAGCTCACTCAAGATAGATATTGATGAAGAAATGGTCTGTGGTATAGAGCATCACATGAACAAAAAATTTACCAATGCTTTGTGCACATTGCTAAAACACCCAAGGAGCTGCCCCCATGGTCACAAAATACCAGAGGGCGATTGCTGCACTAGTAGATGATCATAAGACTAAGCTCAGGAGAAACTGGTATTCTGCGCAAAGCAGGTATTGCAAGCACGCCCAATGCAGGCAGCCAGCACACCGCTTGCTGAAGTTTATGACGCAAACTTTAAGACAAAACTTTCCCATGAAGAAATGCTATAAGTAGTTTTGATACATGTTCAGTTTAGGAGAGTTGGAATGAACAATGATGATACGAGTGTAGCATTGAAATATCACAACTTTACAAAACACTCACCATATGGACATAGATCATATCCATATGCTCTGGATCCAAGAATGGAGCCAATTCCTTATAAGATTTATGATGATGAGCGAGTGGAGCAAATTCCATTTCCCGACAAAATTAGCGCATCTGAAATTACTGCCCTTGATGCAATATCGTCCAACAGAATATCACATGACCGAGACCGCGTGCCTACGCTGCAAGAATTAAGTCAAATTCTATATTTTTCAGCTGGTATTACCAAAGTCATTAATCACGGAGATCATTTTCATCACTTCCGGGCCGCTGCGTGTACCGGTGCTCTCTATCACATTGATCTTTATGCAATTTGTGGTAAATTGCCTGATTTAAAGGCAGGCGTTTATCATTTTGATGTTCGCTTTCCTGACATGAAATTAAATCGTATTAGAGATGGTGACTATCGAGGAACGTTGGAGAATGCCACGGGCAACGAAACTTCTGTCATAGACGCGCCTGTTACTATAGCGTTCGCAAGTACGTTTTGGCGAAATAGTTGGAAGTATAATGATCGTACATATCGTCATTGTTTCTGGGATAATGGAACAATATTGGCTAACACGTTGGCAGAAGCAAGTGCGTTAAACTTGCCTACAAAACTCGTCATGGGTTTTGTTGATGATGAAGTGAATCGTCTTTTGGACATTGATAGTGAATTTGAGGCAACAATGAGCTTGGTCCCTTTGGGCTATGCGCCTTCTATGCGTCCTACTGATGTCAAGCGAGTTGAGCCTCTAAATCTAAAAACAATTCCACTATCAGAATCACAGATAAACTATACTGTAGTATCTACTACTCACTCTGCTTCAAATCTATCTAGCAGCGCCGAAGTCAAAAAATGGCGTAAGGCCCCGCTATCTTACGCCAAGGTTCCACCAAAAGGAAAATTAGTTCAGTTACAACCTATCGCTAAAGATCAACCTACTGACTCAATTGAGAAAGTAATTATTAAACGTGGATCGACACGTGAGTTTGATCCAACTTCAATTACTTTCCAAGAATTTTCCACAATTCTAGACGCATCCACTCATGGTATACCGTTTGATTTTTTAGGAAATGGCGGTTACCTGAACGACATGTACCTCCTTGTCAATGACGTTAACGGTCTAGATAGTGGTAGCTATGTGTTGCATCGAGAAAATCGGGCTTTAGAACTTTTAGAAAAAGGGAATTTTCGTGAGCACGCGCGCTTTCTGGATTTAGGTCAGGATTTGGCCGGCGACGCTTCAGTCAACGTTTACTTTCTAACTGATTTAAAAAGTGTATTAGAACATTTTGGTGATCGAGGCTATCGCGTTGCACAATTGGAGGCAGCTATCACAGGTGGGAAACTGTACCTTGCAGCCTACGCATTAAAGCTGGGTGCTTCGGGTATAACATTTTATGATGATCCTGTAACAGATTTTTTCTCACCCCATGCAGAAGGCAAGAGCACCATGTTTCTTACGGTCATCGGAAACTCGCCCCGTCGTTCCAAGAAATGAGATTATTTACTTCACACTTTAATGACTGAACAAATTCTAATGTCTTCTTCATAATAATTTCCAAGTTCTCCGCCTCTTTTCTCGTTCAAGGTCCCTATTGCCTCCGCTATCTCAGTGTTTGGATTCTCTTTATACGATTTTATTATGCAGTGTGTGAAGGTCCCTATTGGTTAATTTCTCCATACACTCAGGGAGTTTCTCTTGACTTTTTCATTTTAATCGGAACTAGAAATGTTAGTTTTTACTTGCTGTGCTCGTGCAGTAAAAACATCAACAAGCTCCTTAAATTCTTCATCTGCTGGTTGCCTACCGAAAAACTGCGACATATAACCTTGAAAGCCTACCAAGACTGAGCCCCAAACCATACCGAAGAAGAACTCAGCATCATGCTCGAACTTCAATCTATCCTTTGCATCACGAGTAATCTTCAAATTCTTTGGAACGAGCCTGATTGCACTATCGATCAACTGGTCTAACATCTCCCTTGCCTTAGGTTCTAAAGGCATGCTTTTCTTAAACACAACTTATACATAAAATACTTATGCAATTTGTTGACGGCGAAATCATTGATCTAAATGTTTAGATAAGTTCGATACCCGAATTGTAGGCCTTAAAGAATAAAAGTATGTGTAGCAAATTAGATATCATGGCAAACGATCCAATTTGTGGGATGACCGTGGAAGAGAACAAAACAGAGTTTGTATCTGAACACGAAGGAGCGAAGTTTTACTTCTGTTCTGCAGGGTGCAAGTCAACATTCGACAAAGATCCACACAAATACGCCCACAAATAACTGTGATAATAATCGCATCTATGGACGAGCACGGATTAAAGAAAAGCCTACGAAATAGATACCGAAAATCATCAACAATAAATTACGAGATTGTAATCTCTGAACAGAAATCATAGCAATTAAACATGCAAGACAATGTTAAAAACATTCGATTCTCATATTATCACATAGCATATTTGAAGAAAAAGCTGAAAGCAAAAAAGGGGAATTAAAGAAGGAAGTCGACAACTCTTGCCTTGGTTACCTACTCGGACACAAGTATACTACTACTTGGTGTGTTTATGGATAGTGGTACTGGGCTTGCAATACTTTCCCATGTAAACACATCTACAGTATACTCTCCTTCAAGTTCTGGTATCCAGGACAACGCAAGTGTAAACTCTTCATTTGGTGGTAATGTGCCCATCATCCATGCTAGCATAACAGTAAATTCATTCGAGTCTTTTATCTGAACTATGTATGCAAAATTCTGCTTCAATCCTAGTTTATTTTTCACATCAGATTGAATCATGAATTGCTGCCCAACGCTTACGTTATCTACTGGAGAACCAGTCTGGTCGACAAACTGCAGTTCTGAAATAGTTACAACCTCAGCCGGTCTTATCACTTTAAATGAACCTTCTGCAATATTGGTCTTAAAAGATGGCGCTTCTTGATCGACCTTAATTGCATATTTTCCTGGAATTAAGGTTGAGCTCTTTGCAAAATCGGAAGGGTAACTTATAGATTTACTTCCTTCTCCATAAGAGTTTGTAGAAAAGATTACTGTTGACTTGAAACTAGCTCCAGCGGGGTCTGTCACGGTTATAGCGAAGGTGTAAGACTGAGCTCTGCCTGCGTTAGACAGTAACATCTTTAACGTGATAGATTCTCCAATCTCGACTTGATTTGGAGACACTGACATTGAGTAAGACATAGCTGGTCTCATGGAATGATACGGCGCATATGCAAATTGGCTTAATGGTAGCAAAAGGAGTATCAAGCTTATTATGGGGATCAAAATCAATACATTTCTAATCATAAATACACGATACTTAATTCGTTTCATTACTTTTAATTTTTCTGGTAACAGTTTCAGAGACCCTAGCATCGAAGATTGGAGTGACTCTCCCTCTAGCCGTGATTCAATAGGTGTCTGAACTGTTAGCTTCGTACTGTTTGCCTATTTAGGGTAAAAGTAAAAATAACTTATACCATTACTTTTAGCTTCTTTCATGAGTCATGGAATATGTTAGGTTAGGTAAATCGGATCTCAGAGTTTCAGTTATAGGATTAGGTGCTTGGCAGATAGGTAGCGCTGGATGGGGCTGGTCTTTTGATTTTGGCGAGCAAGAGGCTGTAGCAACAATAAACAGAGCTCTTGAGCTTGGAATAAATCTCATTGATACAGCTGAATCATATGGAAATGGTTTATCAGAGAAAATGATTGGACAAGAGGTGAAAGAAAGTCGTGAGAAGTTTGTAGTTGCAACAAAGGTTTCTTCATCAAATCTTTCGTATGATGATCTGCTTACTGCTGCAGAAGGAAGTCTAACTAGGCTAGGCATAGACTTTATTGACCTTTACCAGGTACATTGGCCCAATCCTTCGATACCAATTAGGGAAACTATGAAGGCGGTGGAAAAGCTGGTTAGGGATGGCAAGGTTAGGTACATAGGTGTAAGCAACTTCGGTACTAGCGATCTGATGAAAGCGCAAGAAGCATTGTCTTCACATGACATAATATCAAACCAAGTAAGATACAACTTGCTTCAAAGAGAAATACAGGACGACTTGCTTCCATATGCAAGGAAAGAAGGCGTATCAGTAATAGCGTACAGTCCACTTGCTCAGGGAGTACTAACGGGGAAGTATAATGAATATAACAAGCCAAGAATAGGATTCAGAGCATCTGATACGATTTTCTCATCTCACAACATGCGAGCTATATCAAATCTAATCAAGTCATTAGCAGAAATTGGTAAAAGAAGAAAGGTTACTGTT
>JBHICO010000080.1:0-6552 GCA_046759645.1 Nitrososphaerales archaeon | reverse complement strand
AAGACAAAAATAAGATCATAGTGATGCCGGGTGTTTATGATGCATTGAGTGCCAGAGTTGCAGAGCATGTAGGTTTTGATGTCCTATTTCAATCTGGTTATAGTGTATCTGCAGGTGTACTTGGTATGCCCGACTATGGGTTTCTTAATGCAGGAGAGGCAGTGGAACAGGCACGGAAGATTGTTAGATCTATCTCGATACCACTTATAGTTGATGTGGATACAGGATATGGCAATCCCTTGACTGTCTGGCGATTAATACGTGATCTTGAAGCTGCTGGTGTTGCTGGCGTTTTCCTTGAAGACCAGGTATGGCCAAAGAGATGTGGACATATGTCCGGCAAGCAAGTTGTTTCAACTGACGAATATATACCGAAGTTAAAGGCTGCGATAGAAGCTAGGCGAAATAAAGAATTCGTTATAGTTGCGAGGACTGATGCTATAGAACCTCTTGGCATCGATGAAGCAATCAGCAGAGGACGAAAGTACAGGAAGGCTGGTGCAGATGCTATATTCATAGAGGCCCCACATACAATAAATGATTTGAAGAAAATTGGTAAATCTGTGGATGCCCCGTTGGTTGCGAACATGATGGAAGGGGGTAAAACACCACTGCTTCCTGCAGGAGAACTAATGAAATTGGGTTTCAGGCTTGTAGTCTTCCCGCTTACAGCACTGTTCGCAACAACTCATTCTGTAAAAATGGTGTTTCAGACACTGAAAGCAAAAGGTGTTACAAAATCTGTGATGAATAGGATGGTAACATTTGAGGAATTCAATAAATTTGTGGATCTGCCTAGATACAAGAGACTTGAGCAGAAATATAAAAACAGATGAAAAATCTAGGGCTGTCTTGGAGGAATAAGAAGTAGATCCAAGGCATTTAGCTGAGCTTCTATCTCTTCTTCGGTCTCATTTCCGTACGAGATCAAGATCTTGTCCCCATCATTCAAAACATACCTGTCATACATATCATTCCTGAGACCATTCACAAATAGCTTCAGAGTTTTCTCTCCCTCATTGCAGTAAATGTTTCCACTGCCTATGATGATACACTCATCATCAAAATTCAGGCCAATAGCCTCGAAATGAAATCCTAGATCAACGCCTGTAGCATGCTTATGTATTATTACGCCATTCTCGTCCTCAAAATGTATGTATCTGCTCTTGACCTGATATTGGGGTAGTGAGAAATCAACTAGCTCTTCGTTGTTTATGAATAGTTTGAAGGCTGCATGTTCATGTGCGGAACCAATAGCTCCAAATCCCGTAACGCGAGGAGGATTCTGTATATAGTTGTAAATACCATATCCTAATCCAATAGCGACTGCTGCAATAATACCTATTGCGATTAGCTGCCACTTTCTCTTCTTCTTTCCCAGTTTAGAAGCTCTTTGCTTGCGCATAGAGCAGGGAGATAGGTCTGCAGTTTAAAAATGTTTCATCAATAAAAACTTCATAAATAATGAGGGGCTATCATTCGGATCAGCGATTTACCTTTTCACTATTGTTAATACATCTTCGTCAACCAATCTGTGGGTCATGCCCACTTTCTGACCACCAAACTTTACACTCTTTCCCCAGACCATGGCGTATCTGAATTCGTCCTTCATATGTCTGTGAATCTTATTGCATACCTCAAGAACCGTTGACCCATTTCTAGTTATCAAGGGTTCCTCATAATCAGGTTCTCCGTTCTTCGGTCTCATGTAGATGCGTATAAAATTCAATTTATTGAATATCACTTCCTTGAGAGCTTCGATGTTTATGTTCTCATCTGCAGATATTGGTATGAAATCTGTCTTTTGGCTATTTTGAATTTCGTTGATAAATCCCTGATTTACCAGGTCTATCTTGTTAAGAACAACCAATGATCTAGCATAGGTTCGGTTTTCCAACAAGACGTCAATAAGCTGTTCATCTGTGATCTCTTCCCTTATAATCACTCTAGCATTATGGATACCATAGACCCTTAAAATGTCCTTGATTAGATTCCCTGAGATCTTCCTTAATTTGACCTGAGCATTGAACGCAATTCCTCCTGATGAAGTTTTTTCTATGACCACATCCGGAGGTTGTTCGTCAATGCGTATTCCAATATTTCTTAACTCCCTCTTCAACAATTCTGCTTGATTGGGATGAAATACGTCCAGGATAAGTAAAACCAGATCAGCATTCCTTGCAACAGAGAGGACACGCCTACCCAATCCCCTACCAGTGGATGCTCCTTCAATAATTCCTGGTAGATCAAGAATCTGGATCTTCGCCCCCCTATATTCCATCATTCCTGGTACCACGGTTAATGTGGTGAATTGGTACGTTGCTATCTTCGATTTTGCATTTGTAAGACAATTTAGCAATGTGGATTTCCCAACACTCGGAAGACCTATCAGAACTACAGTAGCATCTCCAGCCCTTCGTATATCAAAAGACTCTCCTCTTGCTTTGCCCGTTTTGCTTTGGTTGCTCTTCTCCAGTTCTTTACGAAGTTTTGCAAGTTTTGCTTTTAGCAATCCAAGGTGATGTTCTGTCGCTTTGTTTACCTGTGTCTTACGCATCTCATCTTTGATAGCCTGTATCTTTTCAGGAATTCCCATATCGATTCACACAATGATCTTGCATGAATACCTTACGCTGTTATAAGTAAATGAATCTCAATAATTTTACCTACTGTATATACATTTTCAATGCTGATCAACTTGAAGTAGCGGGCCCGTCGGGCATTGATCCCGAGACCCCCGGATATCTTCAGCCAAGTTAAAAGTTTCACCATTGCTTCCGGTGCTCTACCTGACTGAGCTACGGGCCCACAGCACCTTTCACGAATGCTATAATTTTAGTCTTTAATGTAAACTGTAATATCCGTTAATCTAAAACAGATCAAAATTAATATAATAAACCTTATTCACTACAGTTAGCAGTCAAATCATATCTAGAAATAAGGTACTTCATAGTATACTCATTTAGTTTCATTGTTTTTATGATGTTGATCATCAGTAGGTTCGAAAGAGTCCTTATCTCTTGTATTATCATCGGGCAGCGTGTCAGACAATGGTGTGGTATCCTTTTGTTCTTCAGTACTGTCAGGCAAAGAATCTGCTAGGTACGTGGGTGACTCTTTACCAAGCTTTTCGCCCTTTTTGCGACTAGTTCTGTTGAAGAACAGTACAGCTAGTATGATGGCAATTATGATATAATTAATAGGTGGTTGGATCAACCTCGTAACATACCCTATCTTAGGTAGGACATAGATGACTTCACCTATAAAATCATCTTCGGTTATCGGAAAATCTGTACCAGGTATGGAGGCTGGATTTGCGTCACCTTTAGTAGTAATAATCCTCCCGCTACTTTCTTTAATATCAACGATCCTGTGCACTATCACCCTGTCGTGAACCTCTGGCCTATTGAATACAATGATATCACCACGCTGCACATTTTCAAAAGTCGACCCATTCTTCACTATAAGAACATCATAAATATGCAAAACTGGTTCCATGCTCCCACTAGACACAACGAAAAATGGGTTCGGCGTTCCAAATACTGCCTGTAAAGCAATCCACACAGTGATTACACCTGCAACAACGATAAGAACGTCTTTTATCGCATGTCTTATCCTAGGACTCGGCATTTATTACCTTGCAAATAGTGTTATTTTACATTAGATAAACCTTGCGAGAAGGGCAGCTCAGTCTAATGCCTTAACATCACAGATCAGGATAACTCTGATTCTTCACAGCTGCCTAGATTATGAATATAGATTAATTATTTGAATGTTAGTGCTTAGCTGCCAAGCATCTTGCCAGCTATGTTCTTCTTTCTCTCAATCCACTCGAACTTTGGTTTACTGCTATACTTTGCAAGCAGCTCCCAGGATTTCATGGCCAGTTCGCGCAAAGTATTATCGTTGATTGCATACTCATGGTTCAGCTGCATTATCGTATTTTTAGAATCGCTATATATCATCACAGTTTTGGCATTCTGAACATCTGGGTCACTCAAAGCCTCTATTATAGCTAGATATTCTGCCTGGTTGTTCGTTATATTCTCCTTCTTGAACAGTCTTGGTTTATTCAGTTCCTCTATATAGTATCCGTATTGAGACCTGGGTGGACCAGAGCCATCGACGTACACATGCAACGTATCACTCAATCAAATCACTTTAATAACAGCAAAAATTTTAGGTATTTACTTCCTTATTAGTGTAGGTGGTTGGATATTATTCTGTTCAGGAGGAAAAAAGAAGATAAGGACAGGTATAAAGAGGAGCAGGAGCCAGGCGAAATTGCTTTTTCTGATCTTGATCAGTGGATCAAGAAGGAGATAGATTATGCATTTGAAGAGATAAAACCAAGCTCAATTCAGTTTATGGATAAGTTTCAAATCATCATCAATTCCATCAGAACCTTGGGCAAGCAACTGGAGGAGACGGAGGTCAAGGAAAGTGATGTTGCACAGCAGTTTATGCCTGTAATAAATGATGCCAAGCGAACGATACTTAATGCAATACAGAGAGAAACTTCTGATGAGTTGCAAGAAATTAATACTTTCGATGACATTCTTGCTCTGAGAGAAAGAGCGCAAGGTCTCTTGAACAGACTAGGTGAAACAGGCGGGTCACATAGTCGTACAATGCATTCCTTCTTCGGTAAGTACGCAAAAGTCCTGAAGCTTGAACTGGGAATGCTGGATAAGGAAATGAAACGAATGAACAAACTTATAGATAATTACACTAGAAAGACCTCCTCACTTATGGAGTGCAGTGAAAGTATTGCAAGGATCTCCTCTGCTATCAGTATGGAAAATGAATTAGTGGAGAAGGGGAAAGAGATCAGAGGAGAACTTGAATTGCTCAAATCCAAGGAAGCTGAATTTGTAAAGAGGATCGAGGATTTTAAAAAGACAGAAGAGTTCAACGTGTATATGAAAACTAATGAGCAATTGACGAATGTAAAGAATGCATTAAGTAATGTGCTGTCAGATGTTAACGCATCTTTTTCACGTATATCGAGACCTTTAAGCAAATATACCTATGAAGTAGGCTTGGATAAGCAGAGCAATTACCTGATACAATCAATAATGGAAAATCCTGTAAATCTGATGCATGATTCTAAACCAGATCAAGTAATTGAAGTGTTGAACAAGGTGAGGGAAGGTATGCAGAAGAGAAGGATAACAACCAAGAACCCAGAGAAAGATGTTGAGAACATAAATGGGCTGATGTCGAATTTGCATGATTACTTAAAACAATACAAAGAATATGAGACTTCGGTGAGAGAATTGCAGGGCAAAACCGCCGTTGTTAACAGCAAGCTGGAAAGTGTGCAGGATGAATTGAAAAGAATTCGGGACGATATAATGCAGAAAGAGTCCAATCTGAATGAATATGAGCGAACAGTGACTAATGCTAAAAAGACTGCTACTGACGAATTGAAGGAAATTTCGGAAACAATTGAGGGAGCTACCGGTAGAAGGATGAGGATTGTTATCTGATTCTTCTACTTGATTATTGGAATTGTTAGAATTAGTACTTCGTTATGATTTTTAAAACGACCGGGGGATGACGCCTTGATTTATTAGGGTATGCATACAGTCACTATAGCATGATCTGGAATGTGTATCTATGTAAGAAAGTTTCTGCTCTTGTATTTGGAGTGCTACTAATTCTCTCCGTAATTTTACCAAATGTTGCTGCAGAATCTGTTACGTCAGTGCCGAGTGAAGTTTATGCTGTAATGAAGCACACAAAAAAGATAACGCTGGTATCTATAAAGAACCAAAGTGATGAGCCGATATATGCTGTTGCATTGGAGAACGCAGATGGTGATATAAGATTTGTGAAGACCAGGGGTTGGGATAGAGAGAGAATTGATACCAGTAAAGTTGTGGTCAGTACAGGTGATAGACCTGTCATGCCCGGTAATAATTTGATAATACTGCTAATTACACATGTCCCTGCGGTGGCTTTGATGTGGACTACTGCCGATCAATTGGGAAATATTCTAGTCAGTGGAATAGTAATTGAACGACCTCCGAAGAGTAAAGAGCCTGCTGAAGTCGAAGGATCTGTTGTTGAGAGTGAACCAGAGTCACAAGAAACTCAGCCCTCCATACCAGCCGAAGTTGTAATCACTGTTAGTAGCGAAACTGCATCCTTTACCCATAACCAAGGTGAAAGTGCCTGCCCACAGTATATTGAAACAGTAACTATTGACAGTAATGAGTCAATAGCCTTGGAAGTTGTGGATAAACCAGATTGGCTGACATTACAAGTTAATGACACCGCGCTACTCCTTTACTACAACTGTCTCGAAGGGGCAGTTGGTACGCTATCAGCTGACATCACTCTTAAAGTCAAGAACCCAGAAGGCCAGGTTCTTGATACCATAACCATTAACGTTACTGGCCAAGTGAATGTATTAGTTCCTGCACCACCAGAGGTTCAAGTATCCGTGAATACAACAGATGTGTCCTTTACTCATGACATAGGTCAGAGTTCCTGCCCACAGTATATTGAAACAGTAACTATTGACAGTAATGAGTCAATAGCCTT
>JBHICO010000079.1:0-6650 GCA_046759645.1 Nitrososphaerales archaeon | reverse complement strand
TGTTTCTCAAAAGATAGCACTTGAGCCATTAACACATATTCATTTTCAGGTTCCAATTCAAACGCAGTCATGATGTGTGCCATTCCCTCCTCATTCTTTTCTAAGGCTATAAGTGAAAAACCCTTTCCAGCTAACGCCTTGGCATTACCCGGATCAAGGTCCAATGTTTTATCAAAAGCCATTATAGAAAGATTGTACTTTTTCAATAGTATAAGGGCTGTAGCTTTGCTATTGAGGGCTTCAATGTTACTGGGGTTCAACTTCAGAACCTCATCGCAGTAGAATAATGCATCTTCATAGTTTCCTTGAGTTATAAGCTCCCTACATTGCCTAAAATGGAAAGCTTCTTCTTTTCCCATCACTGCATGCTCCAGCTCTACTATTATTTCACCTGTACCCAATGTCGCCTGATCAAAATACTTGTAACTACCTTCGTACAATCCGCCATGAAGGAATGTAAATTCATAGGTATCCCCTGACTCGAGCAGGGAGGATTTCAAAGGTGTTGTTATCTCCCTCGCTGATCCACTGGTTACCGTATGTCTACCTTCATCATCATTTGTCCACACTACAGTAGCTCCGATTCTCACCATCATTGTTTTTGGTTCAAAACCCTCCTTAGTTATGGTTATGTGACAAACTTCTGCATCACATCTTTCTGTAGGCCGGGCATCTACAAACTGGAGAGTGTGGTACTGGCTCAGTAGTGTAAGCATCAAGAAACCAATTATCAAATATGTTACTAACATCATAAATTCACCAGCCCCATGATCATGATGTCCTGGATTTAATCGGGTAAGGGGCTTTAATATATTCTTGTGGATTGGTCGTTGGAGAATTTTCACTTAAGAGAAGATTGAGAGTCATGCCAAGATACTTATTCCCTTGCTATTGCAGTCATCAACACTTTACTCAGCGAGGATCTTGATCAAAGCTATCTCTCTAAATATTAATTGTAAATATTAATTACAAATATTAATTGCAAATATTTCGAAGTTTTACAATAGAACTTGCTTCAAGGGGATGTTTGTTATTTATAACAATAGTGTTGAAACCTTTATAGTAACTTAACAAACAAACACTTTTTGTGAAGACAATAGCATTTGTGGCTGTTTCACTAGCTGCTTTATTATTTCTATCTTCAACTGCGCTCACTACAAACGCAGATACAAATATAGCAACTCGCTTGACTCTCGAACCAATTTTTTCTAGGGTCGCACCAGGAGATGAAGTTGTATTTACTGGTATTCTTAGAACAGCTACTGGAGAGGGTCTAGCGGACATGACCATAAGAATCATGGACGAAAGTCCTACTGAATCCACACTGCTTGCTACCGCAGTCACCAATGAGCAAGGAGTATACGAAGCCACATGGGTTGCCGAGCTTATAGACCCGACAAGGAAAGACTACACGATGACCATCTTTGCCATTTTTGATGGTCATGATCAGTATTATGGGTCAAAAATTTCTACTCCTGGTAGATTAGGAGTAAATCTAAAGCTAATGACGGTGGGAATTCTTCGAGATAGCAATGACTATTTCGCTGGTCAAAATGCCATATTTGTAATAAGATTTTTGGATGGTAGGGGTTACGTAGACCCCGAAAATGTCACAGCCATTTTTAATGGTATAACTGTAAATCTAACAAAACACAGAGAAGGTATCTACACGTATACCACTCCAGAGCTGGAACCAAAGATCCATACCTTCCGAATAATTGCCGAAAAGCAGGGATATGATCCAGTGGACCGTTCCGGGAAATTGAGGGTGTCTGCTGTTTCCGATGACCTTACTCCTCCTACGAGCAGTGTGTTAATTGAGGGATTATACAATAATGAAACCAACTGGTATTACGATAGGTATCCTGTAGCAACAGTCAATGCGACAGATCATCATGCTGGCATAGCGTCTGGAGTACGTCATGTAGTTGTGCAGTATTTTGACATAGGTGGTGACAGGTGCAACAAGAATGTATGTTCTTTACAGCCAGGAGAAAATTTCACGCTATCGCATTACCGTCATATCGATACTGGGAGGATGGATGTGGTGTGGTTTGCCCAAGATAATACGGGCAATACTGAAACGCCTAACAAGCTCTCGATATATGTGGATACGCTACCTCCCAGGATATCGGTGTTGAATATAACGTCCGATACCAACGATAACATATTTACAGGCAGCAATTGCAACAAATACAGGAACGAGGAAACTTACCGTCAGTGTATAATTGTTCGGGCATTTCCTAATGAGATTATAACATTCAGAGTTCTAGCATACGATCTACTAAGTGGTGTGAAATCTGTATACTACCGTGTAGGACCCTACTCAGCTGCCCTGGATACTGACTGGCAGTTGTTGGAAACGGCATCAATGCCATTTTCACACCATTTCTCTTTCAAGCTCCCCCAAATAGGCGCATATAAACTACAAATGAAGGTAGACGATATTGCTGGAAATGAATCTACCGTTAGAGAGTTTGCGATCTTCATAGCTGAACCTCTCCTGAGAGAATTCAAGCTATCTATTACAGATTTTATTGTAAAGCCTCAATTTGGAAAATCACTTAGCGCATACCACGATATATCAGCTCTAATCAGGAATAACACTGAGGATCCGATTAAGGGCAACGTAATATTGCTTATAGCTAAAGATGATGGCATAACATCACATATTGAAACTATGGATATACGGATCAAGCCCTATGGTGAACTTGATCTTAAGAAGCGTTGGTTAGCCGACCAGTTCGGCTCTTACACAATTAAGATGTTTATATGGAGCAAGGGGGGATTTCCGTTGGCATCTCCAGCTGTATATGAAACTGTGATATGACAGACCCCATAGATTCAGATTAATGAAACTATTTAGGAATTTGGTCGTTTACCGCATTAGGATGTTTTCTTTACAAACTTTAAGACTTGACCTCGAAACCAAGCTTGTTTTCTGCTACATAAACAGATACTGGACAGTTTAGATCATCAAAGACGCTTTGATAGAATGATTTAAAGATCAAAGACCATTTCATCCCCATGTCATGTTGCATTATAAATTTTATATGACCCCCTTCTTCTTTTTCTTCATAAGAGAAGCCCGCAACTTTCGCTCTGTTTCTTAGGAATGTAATCAGTTCCTTTGTATTTACGGAAGGAAGAGAAGAAGGGACTAAAGATGAAGGAAGGAATGAGGGAACGAGAGAGTCTTTTGTAGCATTCTTCGCCATTTTTGAGGCTATATCAGATAACTTTTTCTTATCTACGGTATCAGCAAGGGCAATTAGAAGGGCTTTTTGTACTGGAACCCATCCAGCCTTTGCAGCACTAATAGACCATGTTATGTAATCGGAAAGTATTTGATTAACAAGTGTATCGAGACTTGTATTCTGTTTTTCTGAATATGACTTTAGCTTATTCAGAATATCGTTATCAACATTAACACTAAGATTCCCCTTATAACCATCCCCTACAGTCTTATTCATGGTCCAGATCATCGTAATTCTACATATTTAAAAATTTATAGTCTTGATTATATACTCTATATACTCAGCTCTAAAAAGATGCAAATATTAGCAATACTTATATGACTATCCCAAATAGTCACTGCGAAATTGCAAGTAAAGAAAACTCCCGCTTGGTTGCGGGTTGTAGAAATCGCATTAGGTGCCCTTTGCATTGGAGTTTCATTAATGGTCTTGGCAAATCCAGCACTTGCAAGTATGTTGATCGTAACTTTTGTTGGACTAGCTTTTTTATTCATCGGGATATCAAGAGTTATTACTGGTCTGGCTTCTAAGAATCTTCCAGGTAGTGCGCGCGGAGTTAGTGTAGGTATTGGTGCATTAGCCATCATAATTTCACTTGTGGCTATAGCAAATCCCGTATTCGGCTTACAGATCTTGCTGCTGTACATATCGTTCTCTCTGATTGTTTATGGAGCTGGAGATATCTCAAGTGGCGTCTCCTCCAAAACGTCTTCAAAGGGTGATCGAGTATTACATGTTGTAGTGGGTGCGTTGACTATTGGTTTCTCCGTAGCAATTGTCATATTTCCAGGGCTTGCTATAGTGACTATGGCTTTCTTGCTTTCCATCGCTTTGATTATAACTGGAATAGGAAGCGTTGTTTCAGGCATAGAAGGAGAACGGCGATTCAGTCGAATACCAACTCTAAAATAAAAACTAAGAAGAGTTGTCCAGTTCTATAGCTGTCCTTTCACAGGACAATGTTTTTTTGCAGAGGTCGAACTACTTTAAAACTATCAATTGAGCGTCTCGTACGGTAGATAATGGGATTGGATTAACAATATCATTCCATACAAATGTCTGTACAGTATATTCCCCTTCCAACTCTGGTGTCCAACTTGCGAAAAGTTCAACAGTTTCATTCTTGCCAATAATTCGGCTGAACCAATCAAGCATTACCGTTGCATTAGAGTTATCTTCGACCTGCACAATATAATACACCGATAGTTCTCTTTGCTCTTCATTCTTTATTTCTGAGGTTATGGTAACTTTATCTCCAACTTTTATATCTATGTTGGATGCTGTCCCGCTAATCTCCGGCTCGGAAACAGTCACAGAATTCATTGGTACTTTTTCACGAAGAACATTGAAATCCACCTTTGTTACCCAGATGGCATAGCTTACACTAATGGACCATTTACCTACAGGAAATAGCTTGCTGTAAGATGGTATTGAAAAAGAAGTTGCAAATGTATTATCATCTGTAGGCTTGCTCTTTATTTTCGTAAAGGTCTTTCCATCCGCATCTTTAACGATTATGTTAACCTCATGACCATTTGTCAGAGCTGGAACACGTCCTTCTATATTCACCACCTCTCCATCGTAATAATCGGTCTTCTCCGTAGTCACTTCTATTGGGGATGTTGGTCTCTCTCCTTCCATACCAGTGATATCATTGGAGTTCGTTCCAATAACCACGAAGGCATCATCAACGCAAATAGAATCTTCAGCTTTTTGAATTGCTACTAATGATCCATAAGCGCATACAAGTCCTGAATGTTCTGAGTCACCTTCGATCATTTGCAGGTAAACTATCTTGGTGCTTGTCCTAGCTTTGAAACTTAACTCTATATCGGAAGTGTATCATGGTAGTGGACCAAAGACCATTACTTAGTGTCTCAGACCTGTTACGGTCAACTTGTTTAATAGTATGGGTTTTATAGATACCACTTCCAGTAATTCTATTATCTTTGATGGTACCTTTTCCAGAAATGTCTAGACATAGTCCGTTCTTAGATATATCTTCGTTGCACATATTTTCTGCAGAGAATCTGAAATCCTTAACAGAAGCATTGGCACTTGATCCCTCTTCCGAAAAACTCACTATGAAAGCGCTAGAGCTATGTAGTTCAACTGTCTTCTTCTCGCTTTTACAAGTATAAGAGCTTGGAAATGAAAGTGTTGTTGTTCCACAACCCAATTCTATAGCATCAAGAAGATCAATAGAAATATTCAATGTTACAGAATGATCATTATTATGATCATAAAGTACTGAATTGAAGCTCCTCACGATATTAGTTTCATGATCTGTAACAGTGAACCCTAAAAAGTAGATGGAAAGGGCATTAACATTTGTATAAGTTAGGCCAAGAAGCGAGATAAGAGATATCAAAGTAACGATTTTAACGTATACATGCATGAGTAAGAATTTCTAATTAACTTATTAATATATTCACCTTGCAAAATCAGAAAGATTAGACTAGCACCATCTTACAAACTTTGAACTCAATCAATTTTATCCGTTCCTATCTTATCATTTGAATATAACTTGGGAATGAAAATTATCACAAAAGATTTATGTAGAAATCATACGTCGTTTCACAGTGGAAGAAAAGATTGCGGAGAAGAGGATACGTGTATTAGAGCCTGAACTTGAAGAGGAGGAGCTCAAGGAAATTGTGGACAAAAAGAAGACAGACATATTTCGTTCAAGGTTGCGAAAGCCCAAGCCAGAAGATGTTCACGTAGACTCACTCGAGTTAACTTATGAGCCATATCTTGTCTTGAATGGGAAATTCGATTGTGACTATTATCGCAAGGGATCACATACTCTGGATGTCGATAATCAAGTAAAGGAAGTAGTCATCGGGAAGTACAAATTCCCAACAAAAGAAAATAGGCTATGGGCAAAGCACAAACGTAAGGTAGAGATTGAGCTGGAAGAACATGTCGTAATAAAAAATCACGCAGTGATAGCTCTTGATTCACATGGCGATGAAGTGGAATTTCCCTATGAGATAACTACTGAAACTGTGGCAGCAGATCCAGCTAAAATATTGGATGATAATAAGCAGAATGTAAGAAAACTTGAGATAAAATTTGATGAAGCAGTAGCAAGATTGCGATCCAAGCTGGTGAACTTGAAAGAAAGTCCCATAAGAGTGGTATCGCAGATATTTTCTGTAGATGATGCAAAGGAGGTTTATGTACCAGTTTATGAGGCTCGGTGCTTAGGTCCAGATAGTAAAGTAGCTCTTCTGCGAATAGATGCAGTTACCAAAAAAGTTCGATAAAGAGTGGCTTTTGCACCATATTTAGGAAGACCCATTCGTGAGGGGCAGGGGTATCTTTGGGAATAGAGCGAAAGATACATTCTCTCAAGTAAAAGCGGGCCCGGAGGGCTTCGATCCCTCG
>JBHICO010000078.1:0-6758 GCA_046759645.1 Nitrososphaerales archaeon | reverse complement strand
TACCCTTTATTCTACGATCCGTATTATTGGCTTGAATATTCAATAAATTATGGATGGTACTCATCTCAAGCAGAATAGATTTGAAATATGTATGCTTGTACTAATAATTCTTATATAGGATGCTGAGATACGTATTCCAATAGATATGGGTCTGGGGCAAATTCTCAGCGTATTTACTGCTTTTGTACTAGTGGCAGGAACATTTAGTTCCGTTGCCCAGTCTCCTTTTGGCAATAATTTCGTAGATAACATTTTGGTTAGTCAAGCATATGCTGATTCTGCAGATGATCTACCAGAGAAATATAAAAATGCTGTAAGTATAGAAGGGTCGATTCTTACTGGGCTTTCTACCATAGGTGCACCAGATTATGATGAATTTCAGATGCGTATCGCTGAAGGCTTTTCAAATATGTGGTGTTTCCCACAGGATCCAGCTTTAGATGATGCGATCAACGACCCAAGGGATCCTGACTGTCCAACAACAGCTAATAATATAGAACAACTTTTTGAGCTCGATGTTGGTATAAACAAGGACGGAGAGGTTAGAACAGTTGACGGTATCACTGTAACAGGAGTAGAGGATCCGGAACCTGGTGGCGGGTTGAACGATATTCTCTCTCCAGTAAATTTCTTCCTTATTGATAATGACGAGAGGCAGGAATCACAAGCTATCTATAAAGATAATGAAGGCGAAGTAAAGATTGAACAGACTGTAATAACATTGGCTGGTTCAAAGGGAACGGCCTGGGAGATGACTTTTACCAACGAAGGCTCAACTGATATTGCGAACCTTGATGTCGGCATTTATTGGGACTGGGACCTTGCGACAGAGCCTAGTTTCGAGACTGGATTCTTTGATTCTACTACCGATACTCTTGTTGTCTTCAAGAATAACTCAGCTATCAGCGGGATACCGCCAAATATCTTTGCAGGAGTTTCTTCAGACACTACTCCTTCTCATCATGATATAAGTCCCTTCTTTGAGACTGGCAGTGCTGCCCATCCTCTTACTAGCCCAAATGATGAGAATGGACCCATAGGTCTGCCTAATTTTACTGCGGAGTGTTTCGATTTAAAGAGAGATCTTACTAACCCTTGCGATCTGACAGTTACTTTGATACATAGCTTCGCGTTAGCCGCCGGAGCGTCTCAGAGAATCAACTATGTAGCAGCAGTAGCAAATAGTGAAGCAGAGTTAGCTACTGAGATCCAGACAATAAAGGACTCTTTGCCAACACTCTTGGATGTTGATCAGGATATAATTGCAGATGATGTATTTAGCGTAACAGCAGACGTAGGAGATGTTGCTGCAAATGAAACTATCGCGTTAGAGTTCGACACTGCTGATTCAGAAGAAGTAATAGATACAACTTCACAGGCAACAGGACTCGAATTTACTACTGCAGAGGAAGGAGATGTAGGTGATTTGACGGTTACGACAACCGTTGGGGAACCTGAAGATCTTGTAGATACTGTTTCTCCCTTGTTGACTATGGTTATTGACATTGATCAGGAGGTAGAGGATACAGAGGATGCAATCGATGTATCTGATGAAGATTCATTCGTTGGAGATATTACATTTAGTTTTACGGTAGACATTAACTTCGGAAGTTCGGCGCTACTTGAACATCCCGATGGCTGCCCCCGAATAGAAGTATTCCTCCTTAACGAGACTACAGGTACGCAAGAATTGGTTGGTGAGGCAGATAGAGACTCGGCCAATGACGTACTAGATTCAGGTGGAGGTATTGCAGAGTGTGCATATACCATTATACTCCCACACTTCTCAAGGTTCTCTGTTGGTGGAAGAGCTACACCAAATAGTGGAGGTTCATGGGGTGGCGATACCACTGAACTTGGATGGGGTAATCCTGAAAGTACGAGTTATGATAACCTTGCTCCGATAATTGAGGAGTGTGTAGTGGCACAGACAACTAACCTAGAGATATCATGTATGATAACCGATACAGTGGCAGTAAAGGATGCTAACATTGTTAGAGGTAAGAGCAACACTTACCCAATGGTGGTAAAGCCAGGCAACGCACTCTGGTGGGACGGATTAATTCCTGCTACCGATCTTCCAGATAGTGGTACAGTATTCTATAAGGTAGTTGCGAGGGACTTTAATGACAACATTGCAGAGTTTGAGGATTCAGTAGAGATACAGGCTGGAGGCTTTCTACCCGGCGAGGGATCACCATCATTCATGATAAAGCCGTTATCTGGACAGGCCAGTACACAGCAAAATTATGCTATCACAGCTACTGCCGCCAATCTGGATAATCCAGACCTTATTCCAGAACCACAAATAACGATAAAGAATACTGGCGATGAGCCATTAAAGAATATCAGGGTCATGCTTTCTCCAGAGTTGAAGGGCAAGTTCTTGCTTAGTGACTATGCTATAAGAAACGTTGCTCCCGATGATGAGGTCACTATATCATTGACAATTAATGGAAAGCCAAGTGTAGATGTGAATGGCAATCCATTACCATACAAAGGGATGGTATTCATCTCCATAAATAACAGCACGCCATATGTGCTAAATATCTCTGGTTATGTGCCAAATGACTCTGTTGGCCTTCGAGCCCTCTTCATGAAGATGGTAGCTGACAAGGCAGAAGACAGGTACAGGAGTATGGAGTTGCCTGATGATAGAATCTCTCAAAGCGAAAACTATCAAGTGAATTTAGCTAGTGGAGGGGGTACCATAACAAGTGCATCTGATTCTGTTATAATTACCAATACGGGAGAGAATCCTTTGAAGAACATACGTGTAATGACGTCATTGCTCTCAAATCACTTCCTACCAGATCACAACAATATAAAACTCCTGCCTGCTGGCAGCTTTATTAAAGTAAAGCTATTGTCGAAGTTGAATGAAGCAGAATCACCAAATCTAAAGGGAGAGTTGCTTGTTGTTCCAGAGACTGGATTACCTATGACGATTCCAATTGATATAGGAGAAGTGATTCCGGAGGATGTAAATTCAAAGTATGAAGTGACAACTATATCTGGAGATGAATTCATATCAAATACCGCAGATGGCATTGTAATAAAGAACAATAGCGATGAAGCAGTGAAGAATGTAAGGTTGATGGTTCCAAAGCACTTGGCAGGGGTATTCTCTCTTAGCGAAGATTCATTCAAGTCTATAGAGCCTGATGCTGAAAAGGTAGTGATGCTGGAGCAGAGAGGCACTGTAGGTAGTATAGCAAAGCAGATACTGAATGATTACAATGGGGAGATAATCATAGTTTCAGAGAATGGCATGAAGAAGGTAGTTCCTGTTGATATAGCCTGGAAGAGCATCTCGAGTGAGCACTTCATAGTATATGCAAGGAATCAAGCTGGCGAATTACTAAAGGCAACTCAGTTGATAAACTTCCTGGAACGTAACTATGATAAGGTGACAGAGATCACTGGCGAAACTGTATCCAAGACTGAGATATACTTGCCAACTTCACTCGATGAGTTGAAGACTGTTGCAGATTCTTCAGTACCATCAACGTATGTGTTTGGTGAGGACGATGTTTTCGTCTGGAGTGGATCAGATGATATCAACGCATTGGCACTGAAGGAATTCACATATAGAATGATAGTAAAGGCTCATGCTTCATACTGGACAAAGGAGATCTTGATGGAGAATGGTAGCTGGCTCACTGATGGATTGTCTAACTATATTGCAGCAAAGATAGTTGGTGAGCGTGCCATGATAAGGGATCAAGTGAATGCCTTCATAGAGGAGCCAACATCATTCGAGTGGTATGGCAAAGGAACGCAATCGCAGTATGGAGCTACGTATATGCTCTTGAAGCAACTCAGTGCAAAATATGGAGATGATGTAATAGAAAAGGCATTAACCTATTTGGGTTCATCAATGGTAAGCAACGACAGATGTTCAACACCTGAGCAGTGTGTCTTACTTAGAGCTGCTTACTCTGCTGCTTCATTAGATATCGATGATGCAGGAATGGAACTTGACTTTAATGCATTGGTCGATGAATGGAAGGCAGATGTTGACCCCTTGATCATTGATAAACTGAATACATTCCAGAAGGCAGAGTTGGAAAAGGCGGTTGCAAAGCAGAACGCTAACCTACCATTGACTTTATGTGAGAAATCGGCCCTAGGCTTTACAAATTTTCTTAACTAACTAACTAAGTTCATCTGGAACTTTTATAATACTTATTGTACTAATGATAAAGACGAATAATTTAATTATTAATGCGGTGTCTCATTGCTTATGAAGGAGATCAAGGTCCCCCTAAGTCTCATCTATGCTCACTTTATGTTCGTCGATATAGTAGGCCTATTAGCTCCCTTCTCCGTAGAGGAGCAGATCAAGAAGATCAAGAAACTCACCAGTATGGTAGATTCATGCAAGGTATTCAAAGATACTGATGCAAGTTCGATGATCGTGCTGCCTTCCGGAGACGGCATATGCATAGGTTTTCTCCAGGGTCCAGAACTACCATTGATGCTTGCAATGGAACTTCAGCAAAAGGTTAACGAGGATAATAGCAAAAAGCCTTCAGAAGATGCGTTAAGGATACGTATTGGGTTGAACGATGGACCAGTTTACCTGGTTAGGGATGTTATGGGCAACCAGAACGTATGGGGTCCCGGCATAATAATCTCTAGGAGGGTAATGGATGTTGGTGAGGTAGGTCATATTCTTGTATCCCAAAGGATGGCAGAAACATTGCGCGAGCTCTCCGATGAATACAAGGTATTGATCAAGCCCCTACATGATTATACCTTCAAGCATGGCTTGACGATGTTGCTCTTCTCTGTTTATGGAGATGGCTTGGGCAATCCCAATACTCCTACTAAAAACCTGAGCCAGCGGAGCAAGATGGCCGAAGCACTTCAGGAACTTCGGCTGTATACGGTATACAATGAGATCGATGTCTCTCTTGAAGTTAAGGATCCAAAGAGTATGCTCACGCACCACAAAAGGATCTATAATGTTGGTTGTACGTCTACAGAGCCGATAGCCACTGTTCTACATGGCATAGGAACAGATGTACCCAAGTCATTCAATGACCTGAACATAAAAACATCAGATGAATCTGGAAGAGAGTTGAGGATTACGAGCATAAACTTCGACAAGCCTTTCATGAAGGAGTTCACTACGACGTTTAACAAGCCTATATTCAAAGGGGAAAAAGAAAGAAGGTACGTCTTAGAGTATGATGTGGAGGAACCGGAACGCTACTTTGAAAACTACTTTGCAATCAACTGCAAAAAGTATACCATGTCTCTCCTCTATGATGCAGATACAGAGCTGAAGCCAGAAGTTTACGATGTTAATGTGGAGAAGGATACTGCTGTAAAGTCACAGAAACAACCCAGAATAACCCGAAAAGATAATGTTGTCAAGGCTACCTGGACAAAGACAAAGGTGATAGAAGGAGAGGCCTTTAGACTCAAGTGGTAGCAAATCTATCTACTATCTGTTTATCTGTTTATCTGTTTATCTATCCATCATTATCCTTATTTCACTAGCATATTCATATAATCCATCACAATCAGCATCTCATCTTCTGCAAGGGAAGCAGAGTTTAATTACGAAACAAGCACTAAATCATCAGTAACCATGTCACAGACAGAAGAACTAACATATGCATACTTTTTCTTCACTGATATAGTTGGTCTTTCAGACCCAAGGATACCTACCAAAAGACAGATCAAGAAGATTGAGGGTCTTACCAGTCTAATAATGTCATGTGAGGCCTTCAAGAATACCGATCCAAGTCTGCTGCTGTATCTGCCAACAGGTGATGGTATGGCTATTGGTTTTCTATCCGGTCCGGAACTTCCCTTGATGCTATCAGTAGAGATACATAAAAAACTTCAAGAGTATAACAAGGGCAAGTTTCCAGAAGAAGTGCTGAGGATAAGGATCGGAATTAACGATGGCCCAATATACAATGTGAAGAGTTTGTCGGGCAGTAGCAACCTATGGGGTCCAGGTATCCTACTTGCTAGGACTGTAATGGATTTCGGAGATGACAATCATATACTTTTGTCTCCAAGGACTGCGGAATCTTTATGCGAACTCTCTGATGAATACAAGCAACTGATCAAGCCTGTGCATGATTTTAAAATGAAGGATGGAGAACCAGTTTTGCTTTATTCAGCATATGGAGATGGTATAGGCAATCCAAAGTTACCGAAGAAGGGTCTCCATCAGCAGAGAATGATGAAGAGAGAGATAAAGAGGTTAAAGACTATAATGATTCATAAGAAAATTGAATATACGCTTACTATAACAGATCCAGAATCAATGCTAACTCACTTTAAAAAGTACTATAATATTGAGAATATCTCCGAAAAGCCGATCGAGACTATGCTACATAGTGTAACAACCAATGTTCATAAACCATTCAATGACCTGAACATTAAAGTTTCTGATGAAGAGGAGGGTGAGATGAAGATAAGGAGCATAAACTTCGACAAACCGTACTATAAGGAGTTTAGTACGACATTTAACAAGCCCATAAATAAAGGGGAGAAGGGTCGCAGTTACAAACTAGAATATGATGCAAGGCAACCAAATCGTTACTATCAAGATCATATTCATTTTAACTGCAAGATGCTTACCATTTCTCTCATTTATCCTTCAAAAGCGAAGTTCAAGCCCCTTCTATATGAGGTGAAGGCAAGGAAGGAAATAAAATCAAAGATCAAGCCCAAAATAAAAGCAGCTGCACATAGTCTTTCAAAGGCAACTTGGACAAAGACAGATGTGT